>CAZEZR010000001.1:0-100198 GCA_964516465.1 uncultured Thiopseudomonas sp.
TGATTGTCTTCGCCTTAGCAGGGGACTCTACGATAACCAGCGATTTGCTCATTGATTAGAATATTCCTGGAATAGATAAAGTGATATGCCTGTACCAGCGCTTGAGATATCACATAAAATTATAATTTCTTAGTGCACAATGACGCTATATATAGGTTGAAACCTACTTAGGTCAAGTTTTTGCAAAAACTTATTGCCGTTTTATGCTGGGGTAAACAGGGAGTTTTCTTCGTGCAGCAATGCAAAACGTGGCTGCTGCAAGCCGTCAATTTCCACTTGTTCAAGAAACATTGCTAAAGGCCTGACCCATAGATCAAAAGCCCCGTAGAGCGTTTGATAGACGACTAATTGCTCTTCCGTTTCTGAGTGTTGCGCCACGCCAACCACACGGTACTGTTGGCCTTTATAATGTCGATAAATACCTGTCGGTAAACTCATTGTACCTTCCTAATAAAAAAGCCGAGGCATAAGGCCCCGGCTTGCATATTTGCAGTGGCGTTTACACCCGTTCAAATATGGTCGAAATACCTTGGCCAAGACCAATACACATGGTTGCCAAACCTAAGGTACCACTATTTTGCTGCATAACATTGAGCAAAGTGCCTGAGATACGTGCACCTGAACAACCGAAGGGGTGTCCGAGCGCAATCGCACCACCGTGCAAGTTAACCTTCTGCTCCATGTGCTCGAGCAGTTTCAGATCCTTCAGTACTGGCAATGCTTGGGCAGCAAAGGCTTCGTTAAGCTCAACAAAGTCAATGTCATCCATGGTTAAACCAGCACGTTTAAGTGCTTTCTGCGTCGAAGGTACTGGACCGTAACCCATAATGGCTGGATCAACACCGGCTAGCGCCATCGAACGCACCACTGCCATCGGCTGAATGCCTAGATCTTTAGCACGCTGCGCTGACATCACAATCATGCACGAAGCCCCATCCGTAATCTGTGATGAGGTGCCTGCAGTTACAGTTCCGCCTTTAGGATCAAAAGCTGGGCGCAATGCGGCTAAACTTTCCAATGTTGTATCTGGACGAATGGTTTCGTCGTAGTCAAAGACTTTGAGGAAACCATCGGCATCATAACCTTCCATTGGGATAATTTCGTTTTTGAACTTACCTTCAACAGTGGCTTTGTGCGCCAAACGGTGCGAACGCTCGGCAAAAGCGTCTTGGGCTTCACGTTTAATACCGTGCATTTTACCCAGCATTTCCGCGGTTAAACCCATCATGCCCGATGCTTTTGCAGCGTACAGTGACAGATGCGGGCTGGGGTCAACACCATGCATCATACTGACGTGGCCCATATGCTCAACACCACCGACGACAAACACATCACCGTTACCGGTTTGAATCGCTTGTACTGCGGTGTGCAGCGCACTCATGGATGAACCACATAAACGGCTGACCGTTTGTGCAGCGCTGGTATGTGGAATAGCCGTCATCAAAGATGCCATACGGGCAATGTTCCAGCCCTGCTCTAAGGTTTGGTTAACACAACCCCAGATCACATCTTCAACTTCAGCAGGGTTTACTTTGTCATTACGATCTAGCAAACCAGTAATTAAGCGTGCTGACATATCGTCAGCGCGTGTATTGCGGTGCATGCCACCTTTAGACCGGCCCATAGGGGTACGGCCAAAGTCGACAATTACTGCATCTCTTGGATTCAAGCTCATTTCTTTACTCCCGCTCTAATCTGTCCGCGATTAACCGAAAAAGGTTTGACCGTTTTTGGCCATTTCACGCAATTTCTCGGTCGGGTGATATAGCGCACCCAAGTCAGCGTATTTGTCTGCCAAAGCAACAAACTCAGCTACACCGATACTGTCGATGTAACGTAATGCGCCACCACGGAAAAGAGGGAAACCAATACCGTAGATTAAGCCCATATCTGCTTCTGCAGCGGTCTCGACAATACCGTCTTCAAGGCAACGTACTGTTTCCAAGCAGAGTGGAATCATCATCCAATTGATAATGTCTTCATCGCTCACTTCACGCTGTTCGTAGACAATCGGCGCTAAAACTTCGGCAACAGCCTCATCAACAACCTTTTTCGGCTTACCACGTTTATCTGTTTCGTAAGTATAGAAACCTTTACCGTTTTTCTGACCTAAACGATCGGCTTCATACAAGGCGTCCACTGCTGAACGACGCTCATCTTTCATGCGATCTGGGAAACCTTCAGCCATAACGTCACGACCATGGTGTCCGGTATCAATACCCACCACGTCCATTAAGTAAGCAGGACCCATGGGCCAACCGAATTTTTCCATCACTTTATCAATGCGGACAAAATCAACACCGGCGCTGACCAATTTGGCAAAACCACCGAAATAAGGGAACAGGATGCGGTTGACTAAAAAGCCTGGGCAATCATTGACCACAATGGGGTTTTTACCCATTTTTTGTGCATAAGCAACGGTGGTTGCAACTGCTTCGTCAGAGGAATGCTCACCACGGATCACTTCAACCAGCGGCATCATATGCACTGGGTTAAAGAAGTGCATGCCGACAAAGTTTTCTGGGCGCTTAAGCGCTTTAGCCAGCAAATTGATCGAGATGGTTGAGGTATTCGACGCAATAATGGTGTCTTCGCGCACATGCTGCTCAACTTCAGCCAGCACTGCTTGTTTAACCTTAGGGTTTTCTACCACTGCTTCAACGACAATATCCACAGCGCCAAAATCGCCGTAGGACATAGTTGGACGAATGGCATTCAATGCTTTGGCCATCGCCTCTGGCTTGATGCGTTTGCGCTCAAGACGTCTGACCAGCAACTTGGCTGCTTCATCCAGCCCCAGTTGAATACCCTCTTCACGAATATCCTTCATCAGGATCGGCGTGCCTTTTAGCGCAGACTGATAGGCAATCCCGCCACCCATAATACCTGCACCTAAGACGGCAGATAGTTTTACCTCACGGGCAATTTTTTCGTGCGCTTTTGCTTTACGCTTAAGCTCTTGGTCATTTAAGAACAAGCCCACTAAGCTTTCAGAAACTGAACTTTTAGCCAGTTTGGCTAAACCTTTAGATTCAATTTCCAAAGCTTTTTCACGACCATGATTGGCTGCTTTTTGTATGGCTTTAATTGCTTCCACTGGCGCTGGGAAATTAGGGCCTGCTTTACTCGCGACAAATCCTTTAGAGGTCTCAAAGCACATCATTTGTTCGATGGCATTGAGTTTGATTTTTTCCAGTTTCGGTTGACGCTTCGCTTTATAATCAAGTTCACCAGCGATGGCACGCTTAACCATATCAAGTGCTGCTGGGAGCAATTTTTCAGCACTGACCACGGCATCTACAGCGCCCGCTTTCAGCGCTTCTTCAGCACGTACTTCTTTACCGGCAGCAATCCACTCAATGGCGTTATCTGCACCAATGACACGTGTTAAGCGTACAGTTCCACCGAAACCTGGGTAAATACCCAATTTAACTTCCGGTAAACCGATTTTTGCGCTTTCAGCCATAACGCGGAAATCCGCAGCTAAACACATTTCAAACCCACCACCTAAAGCAATGCCATTGATTGCAGCTACGGTGGGGACCTCTAGGTCTTCAAAAGCATTAAAGAATGAGTTGACTTCAAGGTTGGCTGCAACCAGCTCCTCCTCTGGGAGTTTAAAGTTTTCAACAAACTCCGTAATGTCAGCACCAACGATAAACACATCCTTACCACTGGTTACAACCACACCTTTCACATTTTTATTGGCGTTGATTGCAGCAACTGCATCGCGCAGCTCAGTCAGTGTAAGGCGATTAAATTTATTAACGGATTCGCCCTCGAGGTCGAATTTAAACTCGACAATATCGTTTTCAAGGGTCTTTACCGTGATGGCTTTACCTTCGTAAATCATCAACTGATCTCCATAGTTATGGAAGCTGTGCAGTTACACGCTAGGCACTGACAGCCATTAAACATTGTGCAAGGCACTTTGCGAAACATGGATCAGCATGCCTGCCACTGTTATCTCCAAGGATTTAACACAGCAGCGCCAATACACATTTCATACGCCCGTTTGATTTGGGTGTACACACATTCACGGAAAACTTTCCCTTTGTCAATTATAAGCCACACTGAAATAACACAAATGTAGAATAAGTCAGCGCAAGCTGTTTATTTAAAAGAGAAAAAGACAGTAAAAAAGAGCTTCGCTTTGCTCTAGAGCTAACCAGTACATTAGCAGAGGCCATTGGCTAAAGGCTGTATTTGCGCAGGCAACCCACTTGTAACACAACAGCCTCTTCTTAGCTGCAGCACAATCAAAAGCAGCTGTAGAGGAAATCTATCTGAGCAGTGCAACCCATTCAAGCCCGCTTTAGATTGGATTAAAGCCTTGTAATCATTACGTGCATTTCAGAGAAAGTGGCGTTACATTGAAGATTGAAAGAACAGCAATGGCGACAGCACAGCACCTGTGGCTGTAGATACTCGCAAGTCAGCCCACAAGTGAACTGACACAGTTCACTGCACACCATGCGCTGTTAAAACAATTAAATAGCTGCGTTATCAGAGCCTATGCTTAGCGCAGCGATATGGAGACCGTTATGGCGTATTCTCACTTGCTAATTGCTATTGATCTGACTGAAGACTGCCACCTGGTCTTAGAAAAGGCGCACAAACTGCGTGATGCTTTATCGTGCAAAGCAACTTTAGTTCACATCGTTGAACCGCTGACCATGGCATTTGGTGGCGATGTACCCATGGACTTATCCCTGCTGCAAGAACAACAAACTGAGCAGGCACAAAAAAAACTCAATATTTTAGCTGAGCAACATGAATTACTAAAAGCCAATAACTGCCACTTGCGCTACGGGCAGCCACGGCAGGAAATTCATCAGTTAGCCAAAGAGCAAAACTGTGACCTGATTATAGTGGGCAGCCACGGTCGGCATGGTCTAGCTTTACTATTGGGTTCCACTACTAAAGACCTATTATCCGGTGCACCTTGTGACATCTTGGCTGTTGATTTGGCCGAGCATGATGACTAAGGAAAATTAAGCACAGCTAGCACAAGCACAGGATTAAATGCTGTGCTTGTGCTTTGGTTTTAACCTGTGCATCTCAACAAACAAGCCCAGCACTTCTTACTCAGGTATAGCGCCTCAGCAGCCACTAACCCTCCAGTTCAGCCCAACGCTCAATCAACCTATCCAACTGCTCTTGTACAGCGGTAATTTGCGCCAACACAGCTTCGGTTTGCTCCAATGGCTGCTGATAAAAATCAACCTGCGACACCTGCTCATTTAAATCACTCAACTCAGCTTCTAAAGCTTCAATCTGCTCAGGAATCGCATCCAGTTCACGTTGTAAGTTATAGCTGAGTTTCTTTTTCGGCTCTAGGTCAGCCGTAGCCGCGGGTTCAATTGGCTGCGCCGCTGGCTCAGCTTTCTCCGCAGTAGCCGCTGGCTCAGTATTCTTCGACTCATCCACAGCACCCAGCAAACGAATGCTCCCGCCCTGTCTAAGCCAGTCATCGAAGCCACCAACATACTCACGTACGCGTCCGGTACCATCAAAGACTAAAGTACTGGTCACTACGTTATCCAAGAAAGCCCGGTCGTGACTGACAATCAACACAGTGCCTTTAAACTCCAGCAGCACTTCTTCCAGCAGCTCAAGGGTTTCCACATCTAGGTCGTTGGTGGGCTCATCCAGCACCAGCAAGTTAGCCGGACGAGTAAAGAGTTTAGCCAATAACAGTCGCGCCCGCTCACCGCCAGACAAGGCTTTTACTGGTGTCCGTGCCCGCTGTGGACTGAACAAAAAGTCGCCCAAGTAACTCAGCACATGCTTGCTTTGCCCATTAATCATAATGGTATCGCTGCCTTCACCGACGTTCTCGACCACGGTTTTTTCTGGATCCAATTGATGGCGCAGCTGATCAAAGTAGGCCACTTCAAGCTTGGTACCCTCTTCAATGGTGCCTTTAGAAGGTTGCAAATCACCCAATAACAGCTTCAGCAAGGTGGTTTTACCGCTGCCGTTAGCACCGAGTAAGCCAATGCGGTCGCCGCGCTGTAACACCATGGAAAAGTCTTTAATTAACTCTGGGCCACCTGGGTGGGCAAAGCTGACATTTTCCACCACAATCACTTGTTTGCCGGATTTTTCCGCGGCACCCAGTTGAATATTCGCCGTGCCTTGGCGCTCACGGCGTTGACTGCGCTCAACCCGTAAGGCTTTAAGCTCGCGCACCCGCCCTTCATTGCGGGTACGCCGCGCTTTAATACCTTGGCGAATCCATACTTCTTCTTGAGCCAGCTTTTTATCAAACAGCGCATTGGCTGTTTCTTCTGCCGCCAACTCTTGCTCTTTATGCACAAGGAAGCTGGCGTAATCACCGTCCCAGTCAATTAAATGGCCACGATCCAATTCTAAAATACGGGTGGCTAAATTTTGTAAAAAAGCTCGGTCGTGGGTGATAAACAGCACTGCTCCGGTAAAGTTAAGCAGCGCCTCTTCTAACCAAGCGATAGCACCAATATCCAAGTGGTTAGTGGGCTCATCCAGCAATAATAAATCTGGCTCTGCCACTAAAGCTTGTGCCAGCAACACTCTGCGGCGCCAGCCACCGGACAACTCATTGAGTTTTTTCTCAGCAGGCAGCTGCAGACGACTTAAAGTGCTTTCCACCAGCTGTTGTAAGCGCCAGCCATCACGGGCCTCAAGCTCTTGCTGCACATGCATCAGCTTATTTAGATCTTCATCGTTAGTAATGTTTTGGCTCAAATGGTTAAATTCAGCTAATAACTCACCGACCCCATCAAGGCCTTCGGCAACCACATCAAACACACTGCGCTCATCAGCCACAGGTAACTCTTGCGGCAGCTCACCGATTTTCAAACCTGGGGCGCGCCACACTTCGCCGCTATCGGCCTGGCGTGAACCTTTGACCAAGTGCAGCATGCTTGATTTGCCAGTACCGTTACGGCCAATAATACACACCCGCTCGCCTCGGCTAATCTGCCACGAAATTTCTTCTAAAAGCGGTGTAGCGCCGTAAGCCAGTGATACTTGAGTTAATTTGAGCAAAGCCATTCATGTTCTCCTAAAATCTGCGATGTATTGTACAGACTCACAGTATGATTCGTTGGATATCTGCAGGAAGTGCCCAACTATTCCCTTCCACCACTGTACGCAAGCAGATAAGCTAGGCTGTCTTCGCCATACAGTGCATCTGCTGTTGGTCTGTTTGCTGGGCATTTATTTTGTAGGGCTTTTTTATGCGCAGTCGTTATGTGTTTTCTCTAGTGTTGTTAATTGCAACACTCAGCCACGCCTTTCCTTCAGCTTATGCTGCCCCAACAGCGCAGCAACGCAACTTATACAACCAAGCCAAACTTGCTTTAAGCAAAAACGACGCTTCGGTGTACCTGAATAACCGCGCCGCATTGCGCGATTACCCTTTGACCCCTTACCTGGCTTACGATGAGCTTATTCAACGTTTACCCACAGCCAGCAGTGACGAAGTAGAAAAATTTCTGCTTGAAAACGGCGATCTGCCGCAAATCAAATGGATGAAGCTGCGCTGGTTACGCTTACTCAGTGAGCGCCAACAATGGCCACTGTTTTTAAAGTATTACAGCCCTGAGTTAAATCTCACTGAGCTCGATTGCCACTATGCGCAGTACTTATTGCACAGTGGGCAAACCCAAGCGGCTTTTAACAGCGCAGAAAAACTGTGGCTCAGTGCCCGCTCACAGCCCAATGCGTGTGATCCAGTATTTGATAGTTGGCGTGCAGCGGGCCAGCTCAGCGAAGATAAAATTTGGCAACGCTTAAAGCTGGCTACCGATGCGGGCAACTACGGTGTCGCCAATTACTTAGTTAAATTACTTGCTGCGCAACAGCAGCAGGGGCAACGCCTAATTGATGTGGCACAAAATCCAGCACTGCTTAAACAAACCCAGCGCTTTAGCGGACGCGATAATAAAGACGCCGAAGTGATTGCTTTGGGTTTACGCAAGCTGGCTCGGCAAGACTTGGACGCCAGCGTGCAATTACTCAGTCACTACGAAAAACAAGTAACTTTTAGTGCAGAGGATCAACTCACTCTGGCCAACGATATTGGCCTGCGTTTAGCCAAACGCTTCGATGCTCGCGCTTTAGCAATTATGGAGCAATATGATCCACAGCTGCACAACGCCAATCTAACTGAGTGGCGTGTACGCCTTTTGCTGCGGCTAGGCCGCTGGGAAGAAGCTCACCAACTGACCCGTAAGTTACCTGCAGAACTGGCTCTAAGCAACCGTTGGCGCTACTGGCAAGCACGTAGTTTGCAGTTGGCCCAGCCTAAAAGTCAGCAGCCTCTGCTTATGTATCAGCCACTGGCACGCGAGCGTGACTTTTATGGTTTTATGGCCGCAGACCACAGTCAACAACCCTACCACCTCAACCATCAAGCACTAGTCTTGCCGCCGAACACCATGCAAAAAGTGCGCAACAGTGCAGGCCTGCAACGGGCATTGGAATTTAACGCGCGGGACGAAATGACTGAAGCTCATCGTGAATGGTATCACCTCAGTGATTTCCTCAGCCGCGAAGAGTTGGTTGCCCAAGCCCGTATTGCTTATGATATGGGCTGGTATTTCCCAGCCATTCGCACCATTAGCAAAGCCCAATACTGGGACGATCTGGAAATTCGCTTTCCCATGGCCCATAAGAGCAACTTCCTCACCGAGGCAAAAACCCGCGGTATCGATACCAACTGGATGTTTGCCGTGACCCGCCAAGAAAGCGCCTTTATGATCCAAGCTAAATCCCATGTCGGTGCTATGGGGTTAATGCAGCTTATGCCAGCCACTGCCAAAGAAACCGCGCAACGCTATGGCATTGCACTGGCAACACCGCGCAGCGCAGTCAACCCAAATATTAATATCCAATTGGGTGCAGCCTATTTAAGCCAAGTGCTAGGTCAGTTTAAAGGCAACCGCGTCCTCGCCTCCGCTGCTTATAATGCTGGACCGGGCCGTGTACGCCAATGGTTACGTGATGCCAAACACTTGCCCTACGATGTTTGGGTGGAGAGCATCCCCTTTGATGAAACCCGCTCGTATGTGCAAAATGTTCTGACTTATTCGGTCATCTACAGCGATAAACTGGAACAACCCATGCCATTGATTGAATGGCACGAGCAGACATTCGAGCAACAATAACTGAGCTCTGCTCTGCCTAACTCAGACCATTAAGCAGAGCATCTACAAAAAGTCGTGTCGCAGGCTGCGCTTTAGTGCGCGTACCGTTATAAATTGGATCTTTGTGCGCACCTCGCTCAAGACCTTCGCCACTGCCTAAACTTAACTGGCAAGGGGCATCATAACAGCCATGACAGGCCACACACTTCTGGGTGAATATCGGCTGAATACTCTGACTATAGGACGTTTGCCCAGTGTACACCCAGTGACTCAACAGCAATCCCACAACAGCTAAAAACCATGTTTACATAACGCCTCAAATATTCATTTGGAAAATGCATTCCCGCCACAATCAAGCAACGCACCCACACTCACAACCAAGTTTTACGCTTAATACCCTTGCATCTCACTCAAGCTGCAGAGGATTTGTTATCATTACCCTTTTTACCATTGCACAGTATTAATAATTAGGTAGATAGCCCATGGCCAACCATTTAGCACGTCAACAAGCCCTCCAAGAAGCATTGCAGCAACGTATTCTCGTGCTCGATGGCGGCATGGGGACTATGATTCAAAGTCACAAGCTGTCTGAAGAGGATTTCCGTGGAGAGCGCTTTGCTGACTGGCCACAAGATCTGCAGGGTAACAATGACTTACTGATCCTGACCCAGCCGCAACTGATTCAAGATATCGAAAGAGCTTATCTCGATGCAGGCGCAGACATTATAGAGACCAACACCTTTAACTCAACCCAAGTTTCCCAAGCCGATTACGGTTTAGAATCCATTGCCTATGAGCTGAACTTTGAAGGTGCCCGTATTGCCCGCGAAGTGGCGGATAAAAAGTCGTTAGAGACGCCAGATAAGCCGCGCTTTGTTGCTGGCGTGCTTGGCCCCACCAGCCGTACCTGCTCTTTATCACCGGATGTGAACAACCCAGGTTTTCGTAACGTCACCTTTGATATTTTGGTGGAGAACTACAGTGAAGCAACCCGTGGATTGATTAATGGTGGTGCTGATCTGATTATGCTGGAAACCATTTTCGATACGCTGAATGCTAAAGCGGCTATTTTTGCCGTGGAAGGGGTCTTCGAAGAACTTGGCATCACTTTACCAATTATGATTTCTGGCACCATCACTGATGCTTCAGGCCGCACTTTATCCGGACAAACTACCGAAGCCTTCTGGAACTCGATTCGTCACTGTAAGCCATTGTCTGTTGGCTTGAACTGCGCCTTGGGGGCCAAAGAATTGCGCCCGTATTTGCAAGAGTTGTCTGAGAAAGCCGATACCTTTGTTTCGGTACACCCCAACGCCGGCTTGCCCAACGCCTTTGCTGAATACGATGAGACACCAGAAGAAACCTCAGCAATGATTGAAGAGTTTGCTGCGTCTGGTTTTCTAAATATCGTTGGTGGTTGCTGTGGTACCACCCCTGAGCATATTCGTGCCATTGCGGAAAAAGTGGCCAAGTACCCACCACGGGTGATTCCAGAAATCGCTAAAGCCTGTCGTTTATCAGGTTTAGAGCCCTTTACCATTGATCGCAGCTCATTGTTTGTCAACATTGGTGAGCGCACTAATATCACCGGTTCCGCGCGTTTTGCCCGTTTGATCCGCGAAGAAAACTACACTGAAGCGCTGGAAGTTGCTCTGCAGCAGGTTGAGTCTGGTGCTCAGGTGATTGATATCAACATGGACGAAGGCATGCTGGATTCTAAAGCAGCCATGGTCACCTTTCTCAACTTAATTGCCGGTGAGCCTGATATTTCTCGCGTGCCAATTATGCTTGACTCATCCAAATGGGAGATTATCGAAGCTGGCTTAAAATGCATTCAAGGTAAAGGCATCGTTAACTCCATTTCGATGAAAGAAGGCGTGGATGAGTTTATTAAACATGCCACCTTATGCCGCCGCTATGGTGCTGCTGTGGTCGTAATGGCCTTTGATGAACAAGGCCAAGCCGATACTGCTGCACGCAAACAAGAAATCTGCGCACGCTCCTACGATATTTTAGTTAATCAAGTGGGCTTTCCGCCGGAAGATATTATTTTTGACCCCAATATCTTTGCCGTCGCCACCGGTATCGAAGAGCACAACAACTATGCCGTGGATTTTATTCAAGCCTGCGCCTGGATTCGCGACAACCTGCCCCATGCACTCACCTCGGGCGGCGTCTCCAACGTATCTTTCTCTTTCCGCGGCAATAATCCGGTCCGTGAAGCCATTCACTCGGTTTTCCTCTATCACGCCATTCAAAATGGCTTGAATATGGGGATTGTCAACGCAGGCCAGTTGGAGATTTACGACCAAATCCCCACTGACTTGCGGGAAAAAGTTGAAGACGTGATTCTCAATCGCAATCCCAATGCAACCGAAGCCTTGCTGGCTATTGCTGAAGATTATCGTGGCGATGGCTCAGTTAAAGAGGTTGAAACAGAAGAGTGGCGCGAACTGCCGGTGAACCAGCGCTTAGAGCATGCCCTAGTTAAAGGCATCACCCAATGGATTGTCGAAGATACGGAAGAAGCCCGCTTACAATACGCTCGCCCCATTGAAGTGATTGAAGGGCCTTTGATGTCCGGCATGAACATTGTTGGTGATCTATTCGGCAGCGGTAAAATGTTTTTACCGCAAGTGGTGAAGTCTGCTCGGGTAATGAAACAAGCGGTAGCGCATTTAGTACCTTTTATTGATGCTGAAAAAGGCGATCAGCCCGAAGCCAAAGGCAAGGTGTTAATGGCTACGGTAAAAGGCGATGTGCACGATATCGGTAAAAATATTGTTGCCGTGGTGCTGGGCTGTAATGGCTACGATATTGTTGATCTTGGGGTAATGGTGCCTGCCGATAAAATCCTAAAAACCGCCATTGAAGAAAAATGTGACATTATTGGCCTGTCTGGACTGATTACCCCATCACTGGATGAAATGGTCAACGTTGCTAAAGAAATGCAGCGCCAAGACTTTCATTTGCCCCTCTTAATTGGCGGCGCCACCACCTCTAAAGCACATACAGCGGTCAGAATTGACCCACATTACAGCAATGATGCGGTGGTCTATGTGACTGACGCCTCACGGGCAGTGGGGGTGGTCACCACCCTCTTGTCGCAAGAGCTTAAGCCTGAATACACGCGTAAAATTCGTGAAGAGTATGCACAGGTGCGTGAGCGGGTTGCTGCCCGTACGGTACGCACTAAACGTCTCACCTATGAGCAAGCGTTGGCCAATAAGCCGCAGTATGACTGGACTGATTACCAAGCGCCCAAACCCAAGGTCACTGGTATCCAGCGTATCTACGATATCGATCTCAAGGTGCTAACGGAATACATTGACTGGACGCCTTTCTTTATTTCGTGGAATTTAGTCGGTAAGTACCCGCGCATTCTGCAAGATGAAGTGGTCGGCGAAGCTGCGCAAACATTATTTGATGAAGCGCAAGAACTACTGCAGAAAATGACCGATGAAAAGCAGATTGAAGCTCGCGCCACCTTCGCTTTCTGGCCAGCCAATCAAGTCAATCATGACGATATTGAAGTCTATGATGAACATGGTGAGCCAATTGCCATGCTGCATCACTTACGTCAGCAAATTGAAACCAGCAATAACCGACCAAACCTGTGTTTAGCCGACTTTGTCGCTCCTAAAGACAGCGGCGTCACCGATTACATTGGTGGCTTTATTGTCACTGCAGGAATTGGTGTCGATGAGCTAGCTAAGTCATATCAAGCTGAAGGCGACGACTACAATGCAATTATGGTGCAAGCTCTGGCTGACCGTTTAGCCGAAGCCTGTGCTGAATGGTTGCACCAACAAGTGCGAACTGAGTACTGGGGTTATGCCGGCCCTGAAGACTTTAGCAATGATGATCTGATTCGCGAAAAGTACCAAGGGATTCGTCCTGCTCCTGGCTACCCTGCCTGCCCTGATCATACGGAAAAAGGCACTTTATTTGAATTACTGGATCCAAACCGAGACTTTGGCGTCACTATAACTGAGAATTATGCCATGTACCCCACCGCAGCAGTCAGCGGCTGGTATTTTGCCAACCCCAATGCCCAGTACTTTGCCGTGGGCAAAATCGACAAAGATCAAGTTGCAAGCTACGCTAAGCGCCGCCAACAGGATATGGAGTACACCGAGCGCTGGCTCAGCCCTGCGCTAGGTTACGAAGAGTAAAATTTAAGGCTGGGCGACTCTAAGGGTCGCCTCACCTTTAAGCCAATGATCTACAGCCAAGCATTTGTGCTTGGCTGCTGCTCCACTATTAACAGCTAACAGCAGCCCTGACAGCAAACGCTTGCTGGATTATTTAAAAACTACCGGTTCTATCACCCATCGAATAGCTGCGCCTGCTTAATAGTAAGCCAAGCTGAGCAGCATATACGCTTAAACGCTTTAGTTAAAAAAACATAGGCTGCATCGATGGACAGATTAATCTAAACGTAACCGGTCACTAAGACACCGCTTAGTATCGGTAACCAACTCATTTTAAGCATAAAAAAACCCCAGCCAAGCTGGGGTTTTTTACACTCAGATTATCAGATTAATTATCTGTACTGTGCGTCAACTACTGTTTCAACTTGAGCTTCAACTGCCGCTTCTACGCGACGGTTAATTGCACGACCTTCACGAGTTTCGTTAGATGCAACTGGATTGTTCTCACCATAACCGACCGCATTTACACGACCAGATTCTACGCCATACTGATTAACCAGTACCTCACGTACCGCGTCTGCACGACGCTCTGATAGCTTTTGGTTGTAAGCAGCGTTACCGGTTGAGTCAGTGTGACCTTCAACAGTTGTAGCTGTTTGTGGGAACTGCTTCATGAACTCAGCCAAGTTCTCAATGTCGCTGTAGCTGTCAGAGCGAACCTGAGCTTTGTCAAAGTCAAATTTAACGTCAAGCTCAACACGTACAGTTTCGAGCTCTACAACTTCTTCTTCTTCGTAAACAACAGGCTCAACTGGTGCAGCAACTGGTGCACCTGCGCTACCGCCGAAGTTAACACCTACACCAACACCAGCCATCCACTCAGACTGATGGTTGTCAAAGCCGTGAACGCCTTCAACACCTGCGCGAGCGAAGAGGTTTTCGGTGAAGTAGTACTTAGCACCTGCACCAATATTGGCAAAGGTAGTGCGGTCACGACCTGAGCGCTGAGCTTGGTTTAGGCTCTGATGACCCATACCTGCTGAAAGATAAGGACGTAGACCAACACCTGGCGTACCGAAGTGGTACACAGCATCAAGCACGCTTAAGCTGCCGTTTGCTTTTCTGCTCTTATTGTAACCAGTACTATCCGTGTACGAATCATGGTTCAGGCGCTTGTACTCACCGTAGGAGAGGTTTAATGAAACATCGTCAGTTAAAAAATAGCCAACAGAACCACCGTACAGGTTACCGTTATCCATATTGCGGTAGCTGTCAGTGAAGTAACGCTTAGCAAAAACTTCGCCTTCTACCGCACCTTGGCCTTGAGCGAATACGCCGAAGGAAGATGCAGCTAGCAGGGAACCAATGGCTAAGCCCAAGGTGCTTTTTAGTTTCATATTATACGTTCCTCATCATTATTACTTAGTGTACAAAAAACATACCAAACGATTATTGGTATGTCTCAAAATACTCAGTTATCTATTATATGCGAAAAACTATCGCGTAGTCGATCTATTGCGCGTTTATAACGCATTTTTGTTGCGCTTAGACCTAAACGCATAATACTTGCGATCTCTTTAAATTCAAGCTCTGCAACAAATCGCAGGATAATTATCTCACGGTCAATGGTGTTAACGTCAACTAGCCATCGGTCTAGGTCATCATTTTTTCTGTCAAGCGGCTCCTGTTCAACCTCCTCATCTAAAGGATTTAAACTTAGAGCATCAAATAAACGGCGCATGCGCCGATTTTTTCTATATTGGGTTGTACACTCATTATAGGTGATACTGTACAGCCACGTCTTAAATTTTGACTTACCTTCAAACTTCTTAAGACCATACAGTACTTTCAGCATAATTTCTTGGCTGACATCATCAGCATCACGATCATTGCCCAAATAACGTGCACACACATTAAACAAGGTACGCTGATATCGACGCATCAGCTCTTCATAAGCGCGTGTAACATGGAACAATTCATTTTTAGCATGCTCCACCAGTTCCTCATCACTGAGTTCCTGCGGGTTATAACGCTGATGAGATAATTTTATATCAGTCAAAACCAATCAAACCGTTATCAAGATAAATATTGCGTACAACGATATAAAGCATCGTCACTTTAACCTTAGGTAAAATCTAACGGCTTGTTACTTGTTGCTCCAGCAGCACACGGTTAGCGAGATAAAACCACTCACCATTGTCATTGATTAAAATGGTTTTCACCGTACCCATTTCCTCAATGCGCCCCTCCACATCGCCTACTTTAATCTGCTGACCCAGCTCATACAGTTCGCGCACATAGATTCCTGCAATGATTTGGCTGGCAATGCCTTTACTCGCTAAACCCAAAGCCAGTGCGCAGGCTAAGCCAATACTTAACAGCACAATGGCAACTACATAGTTAAGCAGCTCTGCTTTAATTTCCAGCTGACCGATGGCAACCGACACACTGATAATAATCACCATGCTTTGCACAACACGCCCAAGGCCTGCTGCATATTCCAGCCGCACCCCTTCTGCTGCGCCTTTAACCGTGGTGTTGAGCAGCTGCGCCAACAGAATACCCGCAAGTAAGACCAAAGCTGCTGCAAACATCTTCGGCACATATAAAGCCAACACATCTAAGGTTGCAGAGACCCGCTCAAGACCCAGTGACTCTGCTGCTGAAATCAAGAAGATCAACAGCACAAACCAATAGACAATTTTCCCAATTAACGTGGAAACTTTAGCTTTAATGCCGATCCGCGCTAGCAGTTTAGTTAAGCCTGTGCCACTCATTAAGCGGTCTAAGCCAAGTTTTGCTAAAAGCTTAGTTAATAAGGTGTCCAGCAGTTTGGCGACCAAAAACCCTAAAACAACTAAAATCAAAGCACCAAACAGGTTTGGGATAAAACTGGCTATTTTGCTCCACAAACTACTCATGGCGCCGATCAGGTTTTGTGTCCAGGAATCAAGTTGCATAGTTAATCAGCCTTACTCGCAGTGTGTTTATCAGAAAGATTTGAAACAGGCTTTAAATGCTCTGAACCATTACTTAAACCAATTAAAATAGACTCAAGTGCACGCCCAAATAGTGCAAAAATAGCACCAGCGCCCAGCTGTCGATTGGCTTTTTTTAACACTTTGTTTAAAGAAGCATCATCATCCAAATGCCCCTCTGCTGCTTGCAGCATATCGCGTAGCGACTGCTCAAAAGGATCCTGTGCCATAGTTTATGTCATGCCCTGTGTGCGAAAACCGATGCAATCGGAATAATTAATCAGTTCATTATACCCATCGTAGCCAGCGAAAAAACAACCATTGGCTAAACGCCAAAAACAGCAGCAGCAAACTGGCTATTAAAAAAGCGTAAGGGTGCTGGGAGCCTGGGATGCCACCCACATTAATCCCTAAAAGCCCAGTGACAAAGGTAAGCGGCAAGAAAAAGCCCGTAATAATGGTCAATAAATACATAGTGTGGCTGATCCGCTCATTGCGTCGGCGCTGCTCAGTTTCGAGGACCAAACCAATGCGCTCACGGGTCAACTCAAGCTCTTCAAGGTGCAGGGTTAAGCGGTTATGCAACTCATTCCAGTACAGACTATGATCAAGTTCAAACCATGCTTCTTTGCTCAAAACCAGCATCGCAAAAACATCGCGTTGCGGTGCCAGAAAACGGCGCAAATTCGCTGCTCGTCGCCGCGCTTGCAACAAAGGCAGAACAACAGGCGTATAGCGCTCATTGCCATCAGTTTTTGCTTCTTCTTGATCAACTGTATCAGCTAACTCACTGACAATGTGCTCCACTCGGTCAGTCAAGGTTTGCGCAAGAAACAGCAATAGCTCAGAGGTGTTTCGCGGCCCATGGCCTTTTTCAAATGCTTGGATAAGCTCATCGGTAATCTGTACTGGCCGTTGACGTAACGAATATAAGTGTTGCGCATTCGCGAATATGCGCAATGAAATCATATCTTCTGGTTCAGCATGGGGATTCAAATTAATTGTGCGTAAAAAGAGCAATAGTTCTTGATTATCCAAACGCAATAATCGAGGACGGGTATTTTCTTCAAGCAACAGATCACAGGCGAACTCATTTAAACCACTGCCTTCGCGCAGCCAGTATTCGGTATGCTGATGACTGCGATCCCAGTGAAGCCACAAACTTTGTTGTTCAGCCAACTGTAACTCTGCTAGCTGCGCAAAGGTAATTGCCGCCGCCGAACCCTGCCCATCTAAAACATAAGCATGCAGCAAGCCTTGGCTCAATCGATCAGAGTGCTGCATGCTCACATCAACCTTAAGTATTCTATTATTCAGGCATGCTTAGGGCTGTTGCGGAAGCAATAATGCCATTGTTATCCGCATAGACAAACTCGCCCGGACGAAATACAACACCGCCAAAACTCACCACAACATTCAATTGACCAATATTATGCTTATCGGTTTTCATCGGGTGACTGGCAAGCGCTTGCACGCCTAAATCAATCTCCTGTAAAACATCCACATCGCGGACGCAACCGTAGATAATAATGCCTTCCCAACCATTTTTAGCCGCTTGTGCCGCAACCATATCACCCAGCATGGCGCGGCGCAGTGAACCACCACCATCGACCACCATGACTTTTCCGTGACCTGGTTGATCAGCCTGCTGTTTAACCACCGAGTTATCTTCATGGCACTTAATAGTGACAATCTCACCACCAAAGGAGTCGCGTCCGCCAAAGTTCGCGAACATCGGCTCAACAACCTGTACTTCTGGGTAGGCATCACATAGATCAGGGGTTACATATTGCATGCTGGTTTCCTTATACGACGTTTAACATTTAACTCAATCGTGCAGTTTAACCTAAATAATACACTGCCATAAGCCTACAGCTGTTAAGTCAGCATACTCAGTACAAAGTATGCTGACTGCAGAACCCTAGCTGTTAAACAGCAAGTCACTGGACAAGCCGTTATATTCTAAGATAGCGCGCAGGCGCGCTAACGCATCCACTTGAATTTGCCTGACCCGCTCACGGGTCAAACCCATCACATTGCCAATTTCCTGTAGCGTTTGACAATCATTACCGCGCAAACCAAAGCGTCGCAGAATAACTTCTCGCTGACGTATGTTTAATCCTGACACCCACTGATCAATACTTGCCGCTAAATCTTCCCGCTGGACAAAATCACTTGGGCCTGGATTGTTGTCATCTTCCAGCATATCCAGCAAATTCATTTCTGAATCATGGGTGCTTGCTGCGTCAAGTGACAAGGCGCGCTCATTAAACTCATGCATTTGCTGAGCGTAAGCAACTGTTTGCCCCAGATGTTGAGCGATTTTTTCTAAGGTGGGCGGCTCACCATCTTGCTGCGTTAACTGACGAACTGCCCTTAAGTAAGTGTTCAGTTCTTTAGCAATATGGACCGGTAAGCGTACTGTACGCGCAGTGTTCATAATGCCCCGCTCAACCGATTGGCGGATCCACCAAGTGGCATAGGTTGAAAAACGAAAGCCTCGCTCAGGGTCAAACTTTTCCACTGCGCGAATCAGGCCTAAATTGCCTTCTTCGATTAAATCTAATAGAGATAAACCACGATTCTGATAACGCTTAGCAATGCTGACAACCAAACGTAAATTACACTCAATCATCCGCGTCCGAGCGGCACTGTCCCCTTGTAAGGCACTGCGCGAGTATTGCACTTCCTGCTCGGCAGTTAACAACGGTGCTAAGCCAATAGCATCAAGGTACATCTGGGTTGAATCTAAGCTTGCAGAATCGACCAAGCGTTTCTTGGTGTTGTCCTTGCGCTGTTGTACTGCGGTTAAATCCTTTTTTTGAGAGTTTACGCTATAGCCACTGGGCAGATCACCCACCCTATCCATAGTTAACGCTAAATCCTTTCGTCTCATTCCTTACCACCCTTATCCATTTTCAGAGTGCGCTGCAGCATGCTGATTTTCAACTGCTGCAGCCATGACTCTGCTGGCGGAGTAGGTTACATAAGCTATCGCTTAGGTAGGTACTGCATTGGATCAACTGGCTTTCCTTGGCGGCGAATCTCAAAGTGCAACTTCACCTGATCGGTACCTGTCGACCCCATTTCTGCTATTTTTTGCCCAGCTTTAACTGTTTGTCCCTCATTCACCAGCAGGCGCCGGTTATGTCCATAGGCACTGATAAAGGTGTCATCATGTTTAATAATCACCAGTTCTCCGTACCCTCTTAGGCCACTACCAGCATATACAACACTGCCATTAGCAGTTGCCACAATAGGTTGTCCAAGCTGGCCAGCAATATCAATCCCTTTATTCAAACTAGTGTTTGAAGAATACACGCCAACTAAGGTACCGTCCGCTGGCCATAACCATTTGCCCTGTTGTCCCGTCGCAACAGGCGTGGATTTTTGTCTTGAAGTTGTGACCGGCGTCACAGGTTTGGCTTTCGGCGTCGGCTTGCTTTGCGCCACTGCCACCGGTTTTCTAGCCGACGCAGGCGGTGGTGTCTTAGCCGCCACGGCACGCACCGGCCCACTGCCAGAGAAACGAATCAGTTGTCCGGGCACAATCACATAAGGTGCTCGAATGCCATTGCGCGCCGCTAAAGCCTTCCAATCCCAGCCAAAACGAAAAGCTATTGAATACAAAGTGTCGCCACGTTTAACCACATAGTGCCCGCTGGTAACAGGACTTCGCGCAGCGTGTGAGCGATCATGCACAGGAGCTTTACTCGAGTTGCCTGAGCAACCCATTAACAAACTGCCTAACAGCAGCAGGCCAAACAGTTTTATATTAATCACTTGTTTTACCGATGACATGAATCGAACTGGCTTCACGCCGAACTCCTTGACCATTGAACAGTGCATCACTGCGCATTTATTTACCTGCATAACGCTCAATGCCTATTACCAAAGCAATGCCAAATATAGTCAGCAGCAACGCAGGAATCAATTGTGCGTCCACTTGAAATAAACTTGAAAACTGCCAAGGGGATACATTTTCTTGCAGCAACGGCACTTCAACACCGTGCCGATCAATACGCCAACTCAGGGTATTTTTCCACGGCCATACCTTATTCAGTGAGCCAAACATAATCCCAGTCAGCAAAGCTAAAGTCAGATCTCTATACCGCTGTAACGCTGCACGTAGCAAGCGTGAAAAGGCCAGCAAACCAAATAAACAGCCCGCAGCAAAAACACTTAAAAAACTTAGATCCAGCTGTTTAACCGCCAATAATAGGGTTGGGTATAAGCCCATTAGCAGTAAGATAAAACTGCCAGAAATACCTGGCAAAATCATCGCACAAATTGCAATCGCGCCCGCCGCAAATAAACTCAGTGGATCAAGCCCCCAGCTCACTGGCGAGGCTACGCTGATCCACCAAGCAAAAACTGCACCCACAGCAAAAGCAAGCCAGCGATTCAGATGCCAGCGCTGAATATCCCGAGCGACTAAATAACAGGAGACGATAATCAAACCGAAAAAGAACGACCATAAAGCAATCGGCTGCGTCTCTAATAACCAAGTAATTAAACGGGCCAAACTCAAAACACTCAGCAACACGCCAGAAAACAAAATCAATAAAAAATTCACATTGGCCAGTTGCCATGCGCGCTTAATCTGCCCTTGCAAAATCAACCAGAGCGCCTCGGGAATACGCGATAAAGCTTCGAGCAACTCATCGTAAATACCGGTAATAAAAGCAATTGTGCCACCAGAGACGCCAGGTACAACATCAGCCGCGCCCATAGCCATACCTTTTAGCAGCAAGAGTGCCTTACTCTTCTTACTCTTCATGTTAAAGTCCCACTTAATAAAGGCACAAAACGCACACCTTCTAACCTTTGATAAACAAAGCCGTCTGGCTCACGAACAATCAGTAATAACTGTTGTTGCTCGGTCTCCCCAACTGGAATCACTAAGCGACCGCCCACAGCCAGCTGATCCAATAGCGCTTGCGGGATTTCTTTCGCTCCCGCAGTCACAATAATGCCATTGTAAGGCGCTAAAGCATTCCAACCGTCCCAACCATCCCCCCAGCGATAGACAACATTACGCAAGCCCAGCTCAGCTAACTGTTCTTTCGCACGCTCTTGTAGCGACTGAATGCGCTCCACTGAAAACACCCGCTCAACCAGTTGCGCCAGCACCGCTGTTTGATAACCACAGCCCGTACCGATTTCTAACACCTTATCCAAAGGATCCGCTGCCAGCAGTAACTCAGTCATCCGCCCAACCATGTAGGGTTGAGAAATAGTTTGGTTATTGCCAATGGGTAGCGCTGTATCTTCATAGGCACGGTGCGCTAAGGCTTCATCAACAAATAGATGCCGCGGTGTGCGCAGAATGACATCCAGCACCTCTGGGTTATGCAATCCCTCCTCACGCAAGCGCTGAATCAGTCGCTCTCGGGTTCGCTGCGAGGTCATCCCAATACCGTGGTGCTGTAACTTATTTTCATGCAATTTCACAGTACACCCTCCAGCCACTGCTGCACTTCATCCCGCTGTCCATGACAGGTGCGATCCAACTGCAGCGGGGTAATTGACACATAACCTTGTGCAACAGCATGAAAATCCGTTCCTTCAGCACCGTCTTCAACCTCACCAGCGGCAGCCAACCAATAACATTCTTTACCGCGCGGATTAACTGTACGCACCGGTGCAGCGGCGCGTGCGCGATGGCCTAAACGAGTGAGTTTAATGCCTTTAATCTGCTCAAGGGGCACATCAGGCACATTGACATTAAAAACGGTACGCGGTGCCGATGACAGCTCACCGTGCGCTTCAATCAAACGCCGAGCAAACCAAGCTGCAGTGGGTAGATTGTGTGGGTGTCGTGACAGTAAAGAAAAGGCAAATGCAGGACGCTGCAAAAAGCGTCCCTCTACAGCGGCAGCGACTGTTCCCGAATAGAGTACATCATCACCCAGGTTTGCCCCTAAATTAATCCCTGCCACCACCATATCCATTTCTTCAGGCAGCAAACCATGCAAGCCTAAATGCACACAGTCTGTAGGTGTACCATTGACGCTGATATAGCCATTGCTTAAGGTTTGCGGGTGCAAAGGACGGTCTAAGGTCAAAGAACTGCTAGCACCGCTGCGGTCTTGATCCGGGGCAATAATTGAACACTGCGCATAATCACTTAATGCGGCATGTAAAGCTGATAGACCAGGTGCATGTACACCGTCATCATTAGCGATTAAAATTCGCATGCACGTAGCGCCTCAGTCACTGATAAAAGATCCACCATTTCACGTAAAACCACCGTAGCAAAGCAACCTGCTGGCAAAATAAATTGCACCTGCAAGCAGTCCTCTGCTAAAAAACTCCAACTCAACTCACGCACAGGTAGACGCAAGATGCGTCGCTCCTGCTGCAAACTCGCTCGTTCCAACCAGCTGCAAAGCTCTGGCCAGTGCGCTGCCACAGCCAATTCGTGTTGTTGCGTCGCGCCTTGACTGGCTAACGCCCCCTCACCCCATAAAGGTCCGGTTGGATGTACATCCAACTGGGCTAAACGCGGATCCTGACATTCTTCAGCACCAGCAATAAAAAAACTACGGCTGTTGGTAAACGCTAACACATCGCCCACTTGTGCAATGTTCCAAGAGTTATTTTGCACCCGTTGGGCTAACACGCGATTAAACACAGCACTGCGCCCTGCTGAAAGCAAACGCGAACGTAAGTTTCTGCGCTGAGGTAATTCATCCCGCTCCGCATACTCCAGTGCACCCAGCACATTGTTACCTTGCTCGCCAAAGCGCTGCAAGCCAAAGTAGTTGGGTACCCCTTGCTGGGCAATGGTTGTTAAGCGCGTTTCAAGCGCTGTTCGATCTGCGTTTAATTCTGTTAATCGAATCTTAAAACCATTGGCAGAATGCGCACCGCGCTGCAATTTTCGCGTATGCCGCTGACTTTTTAAAATGCGTAATGTATCACTTTCGATAGCATTTAACTGCGGATCAGTTTTGCCAGGCAAGTGAATACTGAACCATTGCCGAGTTAATGCCTGACGGTCTTTTAATCCAGCGTAACTGACCTGCCGTAAGGACACCCCTGCCGCTTTAGCGAGGCATCGAGCGACTTCTTCTGTATTGAGCAAACGCTTTTCAATCCACAACCACAAGTGTTCCCCTGTGCCGGACAATTCAATATCCAACACTTCATCCACTTGAAAGTCTTCCGCAGTGGCTTTAAGTTGTGCGCTACCGCACGACTCGCCCCAAGCTAAAGGGCCCAGCAGTTCTGCCTCATTCATGCGTTCACCAGCACTGCAACGGCATGGGCCGCAATACCCTCCTCACGCCCCACAAAGCCTAAGCCTTCGGTGGTGGTTGCTTTGACATTGACTTGTTCACCGCTAATTTTAAGGTCTGCGGCAATGTTTTCACGCATGGCTGCAATGTGCGGGGCCATTTTCGGAGCTTGTGCCAGTACAGTGCTATCAACATTGCCAACCCGCCAGCCAGCCTCCTCTAATAAGGCCACCACTTGACGTAACAGCTGGCGACTATCGGCACCTTGGTAAGCGGGGTTTGTATCAGGAAAGTGCTGACCGATATCACCTAAACCTGCTGCTCCTAAGAGCGCATCAGTGAGCGCATGCAATAACACATCACCATCTGAATGCGCCACAAAAGCCTTATGGTAGGCGATTCGCACGCCACCTAACACAATAAAGTCACCGTTCTGAAAGCGGTGCACATCATACCCATGACCAATACGCATGCTGTTACCTAGCAATTAAAAACAGAGGCTATTCTACACTTTTTAGCCACTATCGGCTGATTAGCCGGCAATTTACTGTAATGCTTAAAACACCATCGCCGGCACCTTTTACAAAGCACCGGCGATTGGTTGTGTTGACTTTAAATTAATTGACTCAGTGTGGCTTATGCAGACAACGCTTTTGCGTGGAAGCGCAAGTGCTCTTCAATAAAAGTGGAGATGAAGAAATAGCTGTGGTCATAGCCAGACTGCATGCGGAGCGTGAGCGGGTAATCCACCTGCTTGGCAGCTTGCTCTAAGGCAGCAGGGTTAAGTTGCTCAGCTAAGAAGTTATCGGCATCACCCTGATCCACCAGCATCGGCAGTTGCGCAGTAGCTTTAGCCATTAATAGACTGGCATCCCATTCTTGCCATGTTTCACGATCGTCACCTAAGTAATTGGAAAAAGCTTTCTCGCCCCATGGGCACTGGGTGGGCTGGCAAATGGGCGCAAAGGCAGAGACTGACTGAAAGCGCTGGGGTTCACGTAACGCTGCAATGAGTGCGCCATGTCCACCCATGGAATGGCCACTGATACTGCGTTTATCTGATGCAGGAAAATGCTCTTCAATTAACTGAGGTAGCTCATCCACCACATAATCATACATATGGTAATGCTCTGCCCAAGGGGTTTGGGTGGCATTCAGATAAAAGCCTGCGCCCAAACCAAAATCATAAGCGCCTTCTGGATCATCGGCCACAGTTTCACCGCGGGGACTGGTGTCCGGTGCCACTAAAATCAAACCCAGCTCAGACGCTGCTTTAAAGGCACCGGCTTTTTGCATAAAGTTTTCATCGTTGCAGGTTAAACCTGACAGCCAATACACCACCGGCAGTTTTTTCCCTTGCTCGGCCTGCGGTGGTAAATACACCGCAAACTCCATCTTGCTCTTGAGCACTGCAGACTGATGGGCATAACGCACATGCTGACCGCCAAAGACTTTATTAGCTGATAATTTTTGTAACGACATAATTAACTCCAAAGACAATGACCAAGGCAGGATAAACAGTTATAACTGTTGCCTGCCCTGGCTTGTGTTGATGTTTAATAATGAATAACGCTACGAATACTTTTCCCGTCGCGCATTAAATCAAACGCGGAATTGATTTCATCCAAGCCCATGGTATGGGTAATAAATGTATCCAAAGGAATTTCACCGCTCTGTGCTTGAGCAACGTACTTGGGCAGCTCGGTGCGGCCTTTAACGCCACCAAAGGCACTACCACGCCAGACCCGCCCAGTGACCAACTGGAACGGACGGGTGCTGATTTCTTGTCCAGCACCAGCCACTCCAATAATCACTGACTCACCCCAGCCTCTATGACTGCATTCAAGAGCGGCACGCATCAGATCCACATTACCGACACACTCAAAGGAGTAATCCACACCGCCATCGGTCATTTCGATAATGACCTCTTGGATCGGCTTATCGTGATCCTTTGGATTGACAAAGTCAGTGGCTCCCAGCTCTTTAGCGATAGCAAACTTATCCGGGTTGATATCAATGGCAATAATGCGGCTGGCATTGACCATCTTAGCGCCAATAATCGCTGCTAAACCAATCCCACCCAAGCCAAAGATGGCCACGGTAGCGCCCTCTTCAACTTTAGCGGTATTGAGTACCGCACCAATGCCTGTGGTCACGCCACAGCCTAATAAGCAGATTTTTTCCAGTGGCGCCTCTTTGGGTACTTTAGCTAAAGAGACTTCAGCAACGACGGTGTACTCCGAAAAAGTTGAGGTGCCCATATAGTGATAAATCGGCTCACCTTTATAAGAGAAGCGACTGGTACCGTCAGGCATAACACCCTGACCTTGAGTCGCACGAACCGCTGAGCACAAGTTGGTTTTACCTGAAGTACAGTACCTACAGGTGCCACATTCTGCAGTGTAAAGTGGAATCACATGATCACCCACTTCCAGCGAGGTGACACCTTCACCCACTGCTTCAACAATCCCACCACCTTCATGACCTAAAATAACTGGAAACAGTCCTTCTGGATCATCACCGGACAAAGTGAAGGCATCGGTATGACAGACGCCACTGGCAACAATACGCACCAGCACCTCACCCGCTTTGGGTGGTGCTACATCAACCTCAACAATTTTTAAGGGCTGGCCTGGGCCAAATGCAACAGCCGCACGAGATTTAATCATTTTACTCTCCAGTGGTCAGTGATTCTGTGTCGACAAAGCATAACAGAAAGTGACGTTTGAGAAGCCGAAGGCTGAACTATAGAGTCAGAAAACCAGCACAGACAGTACTTTATTGCCCAAACTTAAATGGCTCAGTAGCAGCGGCACAAATATGCATATTTGATAAACTGTGCACAATGCCCTGCGCATATACTGCATAAGAAGCTGATAAAGCTCGACAAGCTAAAGCCAGCCATTGTTAGAATGAGCCAGCTTGACTACAAAACTACTGTCCAGCTCCACACTTATTTTATAAGCAGAAGAAATATCCGGCATTTCTGCACAGCCTCTGTTAACCATCGCTTGGGTTCAGTAATGTCTCTAACAGCAGCAAATCTTCTGGGCGGGTGATTTTAATATTATTGGCTTGCCCTTCAATAACACGCGGTGCATAACCAGCCCATTCCATTGCAGAGGACTCATCGGTAACTGCCACTCCAGCCTGCAACGCATCAGCTAAAGCTTGCTGTAACAAACCAAAACGAAACATTTGTGGGGTTAAGGCATGCCAAACCAAGCTGCGATCAATGGTTTGTATAACCTTACCTGCCGCATCAACTTGCTTTAACGTATCCCGCGCAGGTACAGCTAACAGACCACCCACTGGACCATCAGCCAACTCAATCAATAGACGCTCTAAGTCACTGGGCTGCAGCAACGGACGCGCTGCATCATGCACCAGCACCCAGTCACTGGCTTGCGCCCCGCTCAGCTCTAAAGCCCGCAACCCATTGAGCACTGAATCAGCCCGCTCTACGCCACCCATAACCGTTTGAATCAATGGGTGCTGTGCCAAGCTCAACTCTGACCACCAATGGTCATGCTCAGCCAAAGGCAAAACAATGCCACGCAGATTGGGATGGTCAATAAAACAGGCTAAGGTATGCTCTAGAATGGTTTTATCAGCAACTGTCAAATACTGCTTAGGACACTGCGCTTGCATGCGACTGCCAATCCCTGCTGCGGGAATAATCAACCAAAACATTGGCGCTGTCATTCAGTTAACAAGTAAAGGGTTTCCCCTTCCTTGACCATCCCTAATTCATAGCGCGCACGCTCTTCAACGGTTTCCATACCTTGCTTAAGCTCCATCACTTCCGCATCCATCACGCGATTGCGTTCAAACAGCCGTTCATTTTCAGCTTTTTGCTCAGCAATCTGCATTTTCAACTGAACACCTTGAGCAATACCACCATCGCCGACCCAGAGGCGGTACTGTAGCCCGACCAGCATCACCAGCAGTAAGATAAGTAACCAATAGGGTTCTTTTTTCATAGTGGTATTCCATTAAAAAGGGCAGCGAAATGGGCTGCTCTTATACTTTATGTATCACTGTTGACTATGCTGCTCAGCATTCAGCGCTGACAACTTAGCCGCGAAACTCAGCACGACCGCGGTAAGGCGCCTTCCCCGCCAACTGCTCTTCAATGCGCAAAAGCTGATTGTACTTGGCAACACGGTCGGAGCGGCATAGGGAACCGGTCTTGATTTGACCCGCTGCAGTGCCCACGGCTAAATCAGCAATGGTTGAGTCTTCGGTTTCACCACTGCGGTGGGAAATCACCGCAGTAAAGCCGGCTTTTTTCGCCATCTGAATCGCTTCCAGAGTTTCTGTTAGAGTACCGATCTGGTTGAACTTAATCAAAATGGAGTTGGCTGTTTGCGTATCAATCCCCTGCTGCAAAATTTTGGTATTGGTAACAAACAAGTCATCGCCAACCAACTGGATTTTTTCGCCGATTTTATCAGTCAGCAATTTCCAGCCGTCCCAGTCCGACTCATCCATACCATCTTCGATTGAAGTGATCGGGAAACGTTCAGTTAAACCTGCTAAGTAATCGGTAAAGCCTTGTGCATCAAACTTCTTACCTTCACCAGCCAAATCATATTGACCGTCTTTGTAGAACTCGCTGGCCGCACAGTCCAGCGCTAAAGTAATGTCGTCACCCAAGGTGTAACCGGCACTGGCAACTGCTTCAGCAATAGCAGCAAGTGCATCTTCGTTAGACGCAAGGTTCGGCGCAAAGCCACCTTCATCGCCCACTGACGTGCTTAAACCACGTTCTTGCAGCACAGCTTTAAGGTGATGGAAAACTTCCGTTCCCATACGCAAGGCTTCAGCAAAGGTTTTTGCGCCAACCGGCTGAATCATAAACTCTTGGATATCAACGTTGTTATCGGCATGCTCACCACCGTTGATGATGTTCATCATTGGTACCGGCATGGAGTATTCACCGGGTGTGCCATTGAGCTCAGCAATATGTGCGTACAAAGGCATACCTTTGGCTTGCGCCGCAGCCTTAGCAGCCGCCAGTGATACGGCCAGGATGGCGTTAGCACCTAAAGTCGCTTTATTTTCCGTACCATCCAATTCAATCATAGCGCGATCAAGCGCCGCCTGATCGGTCGCATCCTTACCAACCAGTAACTCGCGGATAGCACCGTTCACGTTCGCTACAGCTTTAAGTACACCTTTGCCTAAGTAGCGGCTTTTATCGCCATCACGTAACTCCAACGCTTCACGCGAACCTGTTGACGCGCCTGATGGTGCACAAGCACTGCCAATGATACCGTTCTCCAAAATAACATCGGCTTCAACCGTAGGGTTGCCACGGGAATCTAAGACTTCACGACCTTTGATGTCGATAATTTTTGCCATTGTTTTGCACGCTCCATAGTGTAATCAGTCATGCCTAAAGTGAAACTGTCACCTTAAGCTGTTTCAATTGCGGGGAAACTTTTAATTAAGTCATCCAACTGCTTGAGCTGGGTTAAAAAAGGTTCGAGCTTATCTAAGCGTAATGCACATGGACCGTCACACTTAGCATTATCAGGGTCAGGGTGGGCTTCTAAAAATAGTCCTGCCAAGCCTTGACTCATTCCGGCTTTGGCCAACTCAGTCACTTGCGCACGCCGGCCACCGGCTGAATCAGCACGGCCACCTGGGGTTTGCAATGAGTGCGTCACATCAAAGAACACCGGATAGTTAAACTCTTTCATAATGCCAAAGCCGAGCATATCCACGACCAGGTTATTGTAGCCAAATGATGAGCCACGCTCACAAAGGATCAATTGCTCATTACCCGCCTCTTCGCACTTAGTGAGAATATGCCGCATCTCATGGGGCGCTAAAAACTGGGCTTTTTTAATATTAATCACCGCATTGGTTTTTGCCATGGCCACGACCAGGTCGGTTTGCCGTGATAAAAATGCCGGCAACTGAATAATATCGCACACTTCAGCCACCGGTTGCGCTTGATAGGGCTCGTGCACATCAGTGAGCAGCGGCACATTAAAAGTGCGTTTGATCTCTTCAAAGATCTTCAATCCTTCATCCAGACCAGGGCCACGGAAGGAGTTGATCGACGAGCGGTTGGCTTTATCAAAGCTGGCCTTAAATACATAAGGAATGCCCAGTTTGTCTGTTACCCGCACGTACTCCTCACAGGCCCGCATGGCTAAATCTCGGGACTCAAGCACATTAATGCCACCAAACAAGACAAAGGGCTTATCGTTGGCAATGTCGATATCTGCGACACGAATGATTTTTTGACTCATGCTTTGCCTGCCTTATGTGCTAATGCTGCTTTGACAAAGTTTTTAAACAATGGATGACCACCGCGCGGGGTCGAAGTGAACTCAGGATGGAATTGGCTGGCCACAAACCACGGATGATCTGCCACTTCAATCACTTCCACTAATGCGCCATCCTCAGAACGACCGGAAACTTTTAAGCCTGCTTGTTCCAACTGCGGCAACAACTGGTTGTTGACTTCATAGCGGTGGCGATGACGCTCAACAATAGAGTCTTTGCCATAACTGCTGTGCACCAAGGAGCCTGGGGTTAAATGACACTCTTGCGCCCCCAGACGCATAGTGCCACCCACATCGGCATCTTCAGTACGCTGTTCAAGGCTGCCATCGGCATCTTGCCACTCTGAAATCAATCCAACCACAGGGTGGGGACTGTTTTTATCAAATTCTGTGGAGTTGGCATCGCTCCAGCCCAACACATTACGGGCGAACTCAATCACTGCCACCTGCATGCCCAGACAAATCCCTAGATAGGGGATTTTATTCTCACGGGCATACTGTACCGCTAAAATTTTACCTTCCACGCCGCGCAAGCCAAAACCACCGGGTACCAAAACAGCATCAACACCAGCTAACAATTCGCTACCTTGGTTTTCTAGGTCTTCGGAGTCGATATAACGCATATTCACTTTAGTTTGCGTTTCGATACCGGCATGGCTCATCGCTTCGATCAGCGACTTATAAGCATCGAGTAACTCCATGTACTTGCCCACCATGGCAACGGTGACTTCTTGCTTAGGATTAAGCTTGGCATCAATCACCCGATCCCACTCAGATAAGTCAGCACCATCACAGTCTAAACCAAAGCGTTCCATGACAAAGTCATCTAAACCTTGGCTGTGCAAAATACCGGGAATTTTATAAATGGTATCCACATCCGGCAAACTCACTACCGCACGTTCTTCTACGTTAGTAAATAAGGCAATCTTACGCCGTGAAGCAATATCAATGGTGCGATCAGAGCGACATACCAACACATCAGGCTGCAAGCCAATAGAGCGCAATTCTTTTACTGAGTGCTGGGTTGGTTTAGTTTTGGTTTCACCTGCAGTGGCAATGTAAGGCACTAAAGTTAGATGCATCAGCATTGCACGCTTAGCACCAACCTCCACACGCAACTGGCGAATGGCCTCAAGGAACGGCTGGGATTCAATATCACCCACAGTGCCGCCGATTTCTACCATGGCAATATCAGCATCACCGGCACCTTTAATAATACGGCGCTTAATTTCATCGGTGATATGCGGAATCACTTGGATGGTTGCACCCAAATAATCGCCACGGCGCTCACGGCGCAACACTTCTTCATACACCCGGCCAGTGGTGAAGTTATTGTTTTGCGTCATGGTCGCGTTAACAAAACGCTCGTAATGGCCTAAATCAAGGTCAGTTTCTGCGCCATCATGGGTAACAAAAACCTCCCCGTGCTGAAACGGGCTCATAGTGCCCGGATCAACGTTAATGTATGGGTCAAGCTTTAGCAGGGTGACTTTTAAGCCACGCGCCTCAAGAATAGCCGCCAATGAAGCTGAGGCAATACCTTTCCCCAATGAAGAAACAACACCGCCTGTGACGAAGATGTAGCGCGTCATAAATAACCCTGGATTCTGCGTTTAAGCGGCAAGCCGCCGAAGATAAGCATTGAAAACTGTGCTTGAAAATACAATTAATCTTCAAGCGCTGCAGAGGCAATCAAGCACCTGCACTAATCAACTAATAGACGGGAGAATAGTCTACGCGAAAGCTGTTTATGACTCAAACTTAGAACCGCTTAAAAATTATTTAATCCAGCACAGCGCAGTATACCGTCGCCACTGTGGCACAAAAAACCTTGGACAACTATATTTTAGCGCTTGAGCCATCATCAGCATGCCAAGTAATGGTTAAATGTTGCACCTGAGGATGACTGAGTGCCGGAAGACCGGCGATTGCAACCGGCTGATCAGCTAAATAAATCACCGGCAAACGCGAGCGGACAAAAGCTGGCACTCCATGCTCCTGCAGCAGTCGCTTTAAATCACGATGCCCTCTGCCCGCAAGCATAAAACGCTCGCCACCTTGACGATAGCGCGCTTGTAACGGCTGAGTAATCTCGCCTGCCAGCACCAGGTGGCCATTATTAGGCAAGTCATAACGCCCCGCAGCGCTTAGGCGCAAATCAAGCGCTGGTGGTTCTTGCAACCAAGACTCAGGAAGGTAATACAGCCTATTTTGACTGCGCTGCAGAGCACCACTGTGTAAGCGCCACATAGGTTGCGCATCGGCCTGCGCATCACGCAAGCTCTCCCAACTGGCCCAGTGGGCGCTATCGGGTAGCAAGGTAAAAGGTTTAAGCCAATAGCGCAGCAGGTTTTTTTGCCGTGCAAAGCTTAACTTGCGCAATCTATCCAAATTCAAACAGGGCAAACGCAGCCAAACAAAGGCGGGCTCGAGCTGTGCATCCTGCAGGTCTTCAAGCGCCAGCTCATCCAACAACTCCTGAGTCTCACGCATATGTTGCGCGGTGCGCAGCAAGCTCTGCTGCATCCGTGGCCAGCGGCGTTTAAGCACTGGCATCACTTGCCGGCGTAAATAATTGCGATCAAACTCATCGGTGGCATTACTGGGGTCTTCAATCCAGCTTAAACCATGCTGCTCAGCATAGCGCAGCAGCTGCTGATGACTCACATCCAGCAAGGGTCGCAACACATAACCGGGCGGCAAAGGTCGTGTTGCAGGGATACCACGCAAACCCGCCACACCGGTACCACGCATTAAACGAAATACTAAGGTTTCTGCTTGATCGTCTTGATGTTGCGCCATTAGCAGCACCTCGTCAGCACTTAAATGCTGCTCAAAAGCGGCATAACGTGCCAGCCGCGCCGCCTGTTCAACACTGGCAGTGGCTGCTACATCCACAGGCAGCACGGTCAACGGCACCTGCAGCTGATCACACACGCGCTGGCAATGGGCTGGCCACGTCTGGGCCGCAGCTTGCAAGCCGTGATGAATATACACAGCGCGCAGCTGAGGCAGTTGATGCTGTTGCTTTAGCTGAGCTAAGGCATACAACAGCACAGTAGAATCCATACCACCGGAAAACGCCACGCATAAAGAAGGGCTGCTACACCACGGCTGTAGCATGTCAAGCAGGTGTTGTTCAATATCTAACATAAGGCACAGCCTCGCATATCAGGCTGCAAGGCGTATCCAAGGCAACACCTTAGAGTACGCCAATGAGGCAACAAGCAAAGGATTAAGCGATACCAAAGCCCATCAGCTTTTCATAACGGCGAGCCAACAACTCATCGGTATCCAAGGTTAACAGCTCATCCAATTGCCCAGCTAAGGTCTCACCAATCGACTCAACCACCTTCGGTAGATCACGGTGTGCACCACCTAATGGTTCAGCAATCACATGATCAACAATTTTCAGACCCTGCAAGCGCTGCGCAGTGATGCCCATAGCCTCTGCTGCCTCAGGTGCTTTATCTGAAGTCTTCCACAAGATCGACGCACAGCCTTCTGGAGAAATAACCGCATAGGTTGAGTACTGCAACATATTCAAGCGATCACAAACGCCGATGGCTAAAGCACCACCGGAGCCGCCTTCACCAATCACCGTAGAAATAATCGGCGTTTTTAAGCGTGACATCACCCGTAGGTTCCAAGCAATGGCCTCACTTTGACCACGCTCTTCAGCATCAATGCCTGGGTAAGCACCTGGGGTATCAATAAAGGTAAAGATGGGCATTTTAAAACGCTCGGCCATTTCCATTAAACGACACGCTTTACGGTAGCCTTCCGGGCGCGGCATACCAAAATTACGCCGTACCTTTTCCCGCACTTCACGGCCTTTTTGATGGCCAATCACCATTACCGGCTTGTCATTGAAACGGGCAATACCACCCACCAAAGCAGCATCATCAGCAAAATGACGATCGCCATGCAACTCTTCAAACTCAGTAAACAAATGCTCAATATAATCCAGCGTATAGGGGCGCTGCGGGTGACGCGCCATACGAGCAATCTGCCAGCTGGTCAGGTTGGTGAAAATACTTTTAGTCAGTGCATTGCTTTTTTCTTGTAAGCGTGAAATTTCGTCACTGATATTTAAATCATTGTCATTGCCAACCAATCGCAACTCTTCAATTTTCGCTTCAAGATCGGCAACAGGTTGTTCAAAATCCAAAAAACTAGGGTTCATCAGGGGCATCCACTTTTCTATTACGGCGGTTAGGCCGCACTGCAATGTTTAAAGCCTGCGCAATACTACTGCGCACGCCACCAAATTTGTATTCATTCGAGCCTTAAAAACTCGCGGTCAAATCGACGTTAATTTATTAACGGTTTAACGGCTGCTCTATTTTTAACGGCTGCTCTCTTAACGATGCTACTCTATTAACGATAATGCAAAAAGACGTTATCACGACCAAATAGGTCACGTAACGCTAAAATAAGGTCATCTGTTGGCTCAATTTCCCACTCTGGCGAAAACTCTAAAAGAGCCTTAGCGCTCTGTCCGCTGTAATCAACCGTTAACGGGCAGGCACCTTTATACTGCAATAGTAATGCTTTTAGCTGCGTTAAGCTGTCACGACTTAAGTCTGTCACAGTCAGATTCAAGCGTAAACTTTGCGCCAAACTGGTCCGCGCTTCTTCTAAACTCATCACCCGCTTGGCCCGTAGCCGCAAACCACCGGAGAAATCGTCATGACTGATCTCACCCTCAACCACAACTAAGGTATCGGTTTGCAATAACGCTTGCGCTTGGGTAAAAGCTTCAGAAAACAATGATGCCTCAATCCGCGCAGAACGGTCATCTAAGGTAATAAAGCCCATTCTGTCGCCTTTCTTATTGCGCATCACCCGCAGGTTAACAATTAAGCCAGCCACAGTTTGACTGTCACGGGATGGTCTTAAATCCACTATGCGTTGGCGCGCAAAACGGCGCACTTCACCCTCGTACTCATCAATAGGGTGACCGGTTAAGTACAGACCTAAAGTATCTTTTTCGCCTTTCAAGCGCTCTTTTAAGCTGAGTTCACGGGCATCGCGGTACTGCGCATAAATATCAACGTCCTGCTCAGCAAAAACATCGCCAAATAAATCAAAATTACCACTGTCCCGATTACGCGCCGCTTGATCGGCTGCTTGGATGGCTTCGGCGGTCGCTGCCAGTAACACCGCTCGATTGCGGTCAATCCCAGCTAAATACTCGTCCACCTGCTCAGAAAAGTAGGGCCCCATACGATCCAAAGCACCGCTGCGTACTAAAGCATCTAAAGTACGCTTGTTAATTCGCTTCAAATCCATCCGCGCACAGAAATCAAATAAGTCTTTAAAGGGCTCATCACCGCGGGCGCTGACAATGGCGTCGACGGGGCCTTCGCCAACCCCTTTAATCGCGCCTAAACCATACACCACATGGCCATCATCATTTACGGTGAACTTATATTCAGACTGGTTAACATCAGGTGCTACGATGCGCAGTTTCATATTGCGGCACTCTTCAACCAGAATAACCACCTTATCGGTGTTATCCATATCGGCGGAAAGTACTGCGGCCATAAACTGCGCCGGATAATGTTGTTTTAACCATGCGGTTTGATAGGACACCAGGCCATAAGCCGCCGAGTGCGACTTGTTAAAACCATAGCCAGCAAACTTCTCTACCAGGTCAAAAATATTACCTGCTAGATACTCATCAATATCATTTTTTCCGCAACCGGCAATAAAACCGCCACGTTGCAGCGCCATTTCTTCAGGGTTTTTACTGCCCATGGCCCGGCGCAGCATATCCGCTTGACCTAAAGAGTAGCCCGCCATCACCTGAGCAATTTGCATCACTTGCTCTTGATACAAAATAATTCCGTAGGTGGGTTCCAGCACTGGCTCTAAAGACTCATGCTGGTAATCAGGGTGCGGATAAGCCAACTCAGCGCGGCCATGCTTGCGGTTAATAAAGTCATCGACCATGCCTGATTGCAATGGCCCTGGACGGAACAAAGCCACCAAAGCAATCAGGTCTTCCAAGCAGTCGGGCTTAAGCTTTTTAATCAGCTCCTTCATCCCGCGGGATTCCAGCTGGAACACTGCAGTGGTTTCAGCCCGCTGTAGCATCTGGTAAGTGGGCTTATCATCCAGCGGAATAAAGTCAATATCGAGTGGTTCTTCACCCTCTTTAGCGCGGTCGCGGTTAACGTTTTCCAACGCCCATTTAATAATGGTTAAGGTGCGCAAACCGAGGAAGTCAAACTTGACCAGCCCAGCTGATTCAACATCATCCTTATCAAACTGAGTCACTAAGCCTGTGCCATCCTCATCACAGGACACCGGCGAGAAATCAGTGAGCTTGGTTGGCGCAATCACCACACCACCGGCGTGTTTACCGGTACCGCGGGTAATACCTTCCAGCTTTAGCGCCATTTCCCAGATTTCAGCCGCTTCTTCATCCACCGCTAAAAAATCGCGCAATGCCTCTTCAGCAGCAAAGGCTTTGCCTAGGGTCATGCCGGGTTCAAAGGGAATCATTTTCGACAAACGGTCGGCCAAACCATAAGCCTTGCCTTGCACCCGGGCCACATCGCGCACCACCGCTTTGGCGGCCATGGTGCCAAAAGTAATAATCTGACTCACCGCCTCACGGCCGTAGCGATCGGCGACATACTCAATCACCCGGTCTCGGCCATCCATGCAAAAGTCGACGTCAAAGTCAGGCATGGAGACCCGTTCCGGGTTGAGAAAACGCTCAAACAGCAAGTCATAGAGCAGCGGATCAATATTGGTAATATGCAGCACATAGGCCACAAGACTACCGGCACCGGAACCACGACCTGGCCCAACGGGCACACCGTTATTTTTCGCCCAATGGATAAAATCCATCACAATTAAAAAATAACCGGGAAAGCCCATACTGTTAATGATATCCAGCTCAAAGCTCAGCCGATCTTCGTAGACTTGGCGTTGTGCAGCGTAATCTGGGGTGTCTTTCGGCAAGGTGACCGACAAGCGCTCCTCTAATCCCTCAAACGAAACATGCTTTAAATACTCATCAATGGTCATCCCTTCTGGCACAGGGAAATCGGGTAAAAAGTGTTTGCCCAGCTGCACTTCAATATTACAACGCTTAGCAATTTCAACACTGTTACTCAGTGCCTCAGGAATATCTGCAAACAAGTGCGCCATTTCAGCCGGTGTTTTCAGATACTGCTGCTCTGAATACATTCGCGTGCGGCGTGGGTCATCCAGCGCTCGTCCTTCACCAATACAGACTCGCGTCTCATGGGCTTCAAAATCTTCTTGATGCAAGAAACGCACATCGTTGGTTGCCACCACAGGCACACCCGTGCGTGCCGCCAGCGCAACCGCAGTATGCACGTGCTCTTCATCATTGGGTCGCTCAGTACGCTGCAATTCCAAGTAAAAGCGATCACTGAAAACCTCTTGCCATTCAGCCAAGAGCCGCTCTGCTTGCGCCGTCTCACCAGCTAACAGCGCTAAACCGAGCTCACCTTCTTTGGCGCCAGATAGAGCAATTAAACCTGCAGCAGATTGTTTGACCCACTCACGCTGCACCACTGCTAAACCATGCTGTTGGCCTTGGGTATAACCTAAAGAAATCAACTCAGTCAGGTTGCGATAGCCCTGGGAGTTCATCACCAGTAGCGTCATGCGCGTGAGCGGACCTTCTTCTTCGGCACTTGCCAGCCAAATATCCGCCCCAGAAATGGGTTTAACACCACCTTTTTGCGCCGTAGTATAAAACTTAACCAAAGAACTCATATTGCTTTGGTCTGTCACCGCCACCGCTGGCATGCCGGCATCACTTACCGCTTTAATCAGTGGTTTGATGCGCACAATGCCATCCACCACTGAAAACTCGCTATGCACACGTAAATGAACAAATGATGCCGACATTCAACAACCTTATTTCAACAAATAAAAAACACGCGCAGGATTCTGCCAGTTATTGGGTTAGACGCAATAACGCCTCACGGTATTTATCCGCTGTTTTTTGGGCCACATCACTGGGAATCACTGGCGCTGGAGGTTCTTTATTCCACTTACTGCTCTCCAGCCAATCGCGTAAAAACTGCTTATCAAAACTCGGTGGGTTACTGCCCACCTGATAGCTGTCCGCAGGCCAAAAACGGCTGGAATCTGGGGTTAGGACTTCATCCATCAACGTCAGCGTGCCGTTTTCATCTAAGCCAAATTCAAACTTGGTGTCAGCAATAATAATGCCGCGGGTTGCAGCATACTCAACCGCAGCTTGGTAGAGCGCAATAGAGACATCGCGCACTTGCACTGCAAGGTCTTCACCAATAATTTCCACACACTGGGCAAAGCTGATATTTTCATCATGATCACCGACTTCAGCTTTGGTCGATGGGGTAAAAATGGGCTCGGGCAACTTCTCTGCTTCTTGCAGACCTGCTGGTAATTGAATACCGCACACAGTGCCGCTTTGCTGGTACTCCTTCCAACCACTACCGACCAAATAGCCTCGTACAATGGCTTCTATTGCCACCGGCTGGAGACGCTTAGCAACAACCGCACGCCCTTCTACCAATGGCAGCTCTTCGGCACTGACTACATCACTGACGTGGTCGCCGGTAAAGTGATTGGGCACTAAATGTGCCAGCTTGTTAAACCAGAAGTTAGAAATCTCAGTGAGAATTTTTCCTTTATCTGGAATCGGCTGATCTAAAATTACATCAAAGGCAGAAATGCGGTCACTGGCGACCATTAACATGCGCTGCGCATCAATTTCATAGAGATCACGCACCTTGCCTGAATATAATTTCTTTAGGCTCAGTTGAGGCTGCTTGCTCATTGCAAAAGTCCTATGCTTGTAAACACAGCAGGCGAAATCAAAGTTTCGCCTGCTGGTGGTAGAGAGGTATTGGAGGAGATTATTCTAAGTGTGTCTGCACTTGCTCAAGTACGCGCTCAGCAACATCAACAGGGGCTAAAGTATCAGCGTCACGTTCAACGTTGACAAAAACCTGCTGATTGATCGCCGTTAAGCGCACTGCAAAACGTTCAGTACTGGCTTGCTCCGGGGCTTTCTTTTTCGAACTGAATAAACGTTTAAAAAAGCCTGGCTCGCCTTGCTCAGCTTTTTTCGCCAAATCAATGTAATACAATCCAGCACTGCGATTGAGATCATAAACAGCAATATCTGCCGCATTTAACGCGCGCCCAACGCTGGACCAAGCTCGGTCAAAGGTTGCATCTAAACGCAAAACTTTAACGCCATTACCACCATCAACCAAGGCAACGCGCTTTGGCGCGTCATAGGTTTTACTGGCAATCAAGGAGTACGAATCACCGCCTTCATGGCTGAGTTCTAAGTATCTATTGAGCTCGTGGAGTAATGCCGCAGATTCGGCTTGTGTGCTGGTGTTGGCCGTCCAGCTACCCTCACTTGAACTGCCTAGACTGCGCTGCGCCTGATCAATAAAAATATCACTGCTATTGCGTTGCACTCCGGGCTCAATCCGCACGCGAAAGCGCGTTTGCTGGTCGAGCGGCGCACTGCCCCACACTTGCTGCACAATGCCTGCATCAAGCTCGCTAGCCGTTTGCCACTGGGTGGTAAACTCGCCGAGATGCGGACGTTCGCTGGCAATTTTGAAACCATTAATCTCAAAAAACTTTTGCGCCACCGGCCACACTTGTGCAGGAATTCGCTGGGCAACAACCCAGCTTAATGCCCCACTTTTCTGCACACTGAACTCACCTGTTTCATCGCTGCTGGCCAATGCCTGCGGACGTGGCACCTGATAATCTGGGCGCTGCTCAACAGTGGCGACACGGTGTGGAATGGGTAGCAAAGGATCAAGGCGCTTAACGTGCCCTTGTTCCGCTAACTGCATCTCTGGGGTCGTCTGCGCATTTAGATAATCATTACCGCGATCGCGAAAATAACCTTTCTCACCCCAGACCCAGCCACAGCCTGTCAAGCCACTGACTGAGGCGGCTAATAAACATATTCCAGCAATTCGCTTCATGCGTTTTAAAACCTCGGTTTAATTCAGGACGCCGGTTTGACGCATCGCCTGGCGTAAAATCTCATGGTACTTTTCGCTGAACGGGGTCAACGGTAAGCGGATGCCTTCTTGAATCAAGCCCATTTCATACAACGCCCACTTCACTGGAATCGGGTTGGCTTCTAAAAACAGGTTTTCATGCAAAGGCATCAGCTTGTCATTCATTGCTTGAGCAGCGACTGCATCCCCTGCCATAGCAGTCTGACACAACTCTTGCATCGCTCGGGGAGCAATATTAGCAGTGACGGAAATATTGCCTTTTCCCCCTGCCAACATCAGTCCATAGGCGGTCGCATCATCCCCAGAGTAAACAGCAAAGTCACTGGGCACGCGGGCAATGATATCTATGGCACGGGCAATATCACCAGTTGCCTCTTTAATACCAACGATATTATCGATTGCAGACAATCGCACGACTGTATCTGCCAGCATATCGCACACTGTGCGGCCTGGAACGTTATACAGTATTTGTGGAATATCCACTGTTTCTGCGATGAGCTTAAAGTGCTGATATAAACCTTCTTGAGTGGGCTTGTTGTAATAGGGTGTAACCAATAAGCAGGCATCAGCGCCCACCTTCTGCGCATTACGCGTCAGCACTATTGCTTCACGGGTGCAGTTAGCCCCGGTTCCAGCAATGACTGGGATACGTCCATTCGCTTGTTCAACCACACGACGAATCACTTCCACATGCTCTTCAACATTTAAAGTGGCGGACTCACCTGTGGTGCCTACAACAACTAAAGCACTGGTGCCCTCTTGGATATGAAACTCAATAAGCCCATTTAGCGCCTGCCAGTCAAGTGCGCCTTGCGCGTCCATGGGCGTGACTATTGCGACTATACTGCCCGTAATCATGCAACCGCTCCTGCCAAATAAGAATAGATAAACACTAGACTGGTAATATTACTGATGCCTTTGAGCTTGCACAAGCACTGCTGGTTTCTTTGCGCATTTCACTTATGCGATCTTTTCGTTACTCTAGTGTGCTGAGGAAGCGTAAAACGCGCTGAAATATATATTTCTGGAATGTTGAATGTCTGTCATCCCTTTACGTGAGCAATATATACTGATTAGCGCAATGGGCAGCGACCCACTGGAGCTGACCAACGTTATTTGTCGTGCTTGTCACGAAAACCGCTGCTCAATGGTTAGCAGTCGTTTAACCCGCCATGGAGAATACAGTGTCTTAGTGGTTCAAGCTGGCGGCACTTGGGATGCTTTAGCACGCCTTGAAGGTAGTTTACCTTTTCTAGCTAAACGCCATAATTTGCAGCTTACCCATACGCGCAGTGAAGACGAGGAGATGCGACCACAAGCCCTGCCCTATATTGTTTATGTGAGCGCGCTGTACCGCCCTGATATTTTGGCGGAGCTGTGTCAGTTCTTTGCTGACCATGACATCGGTTTGGAGAATATCAACTACGACACCTATCAAGCACCGCAAACCAACACCACCATGCTTAACGCCACTATTACCGTGACCCTACTGGCAAGCACGCAAATCAATTGGTTGCGTGACCAGTTTCTAGACTTTGCTGACGCCTTAAATCTCGACGCTTTAATTGAGCCTTGGCGTCCGCAAACACCTTAAGCCTGAGGAAAGACAATGCTTAACCAACCTGTTAAAAATTTCACTGCATTGGCCACCAATGAAAAAACCATTCAGCTCTCAGAACTGGCTGGACAAAACGTTGTGCTGTATTTTTACCCAAAAGACAATACCCCTGGCTGCACCACCGAAAGCCAAGACTTTAGGGATTTACAGCACGAGTTTTCTGCCGCTAATACTGTTATTTTTGGCATTTCACGTGACAGTCTGCGCAGCCATGAGAACTTTAAAGCTAAGCAAGAACTCCCATTTGAGCTGATCAGCGACCCTGAGGAGTTGCTGTGCCAACAGTTTGATGTGATCAAAGAAAAAAACATGTTTGGTAAAAAGCATCTAGGCATTGAACGCAGTACTTTTTTGCTTGATCAAACAGGCGTCCTGCGCCATGAGTGGCGCAAAGTTAAAGTCGCTGGCCACGCCGCAGAAGTGCTGGCTGCCGCTCAAGCACTGAATGCCAGCAACTAACCTAAACCGCTGCCGCTCTTGATTAGCATTCTTTACGTAACCAATAGGTAAATACAGCCTGCTCGACTGTTTCATGCAGCAGGCTATGCCCAGCCAGCTTGGCAAAGGAACGAAAGTCCCTTTGCGAACCGGCATCCGTGGCCGTGACCTTTAATACTGCACCAACTGGCAATTCATTCAGGGCCAGTTTGGCTTTCAACAAAGGCAGTGGGCACGCGAGGTTACGCGCATCCAATGCTTGATCATATTGTTGTACGAAATCACTCATTTAAATTCACCACCTTACTAACGAACATTTAGCCACACCCCCTGTCTCACCTTGACTGAACAAGGTTTTTTCAACTATGCCCCTTGCTCAGCCATTGCGCGCATTGTAGCGTATACTATTGCTTATTCTGCAAAGAGAGTGCTATGACGTTTTTTCGCCCTGCTTTATTGGCGCTAGCCTGTATGTTGGCACAGCCTGTTTTCGCTAATGCGCTCCCGTCCCTTGGCGACTCCAGCTCATCCATTATTTCTCCCCAACAAGAGCACAAGCTGGGTCGGGCATGGTTGAGTGTATTGCGCGGACAAGTCCGCCAGCTCGAAGACCCCTTGCTCAAAGATTATGTTGAAACCAGTGTTACTCGCTTAGCAGAAACCAGTCAGCTCGATGATCGCCGACTTGAGTTTATTATTTTAGCCAGCCCACAATTAAACGCTTTTGCCGCCCCAGGTGGCATTATCGGAGTCAACGGTGGACTCTTATTGCATGCGCAAACAGAATCTGAATACGCCTCGGTTATGGCTCACGAATTGGCACACTTATCCCAGCGCCACTTTGCCCGCGGCCTTGAAGCACAAAAACGCATGCAGGTACCCTTAATGGCCGCGATGCTTGCTGGAATTGTCGCCGCTGCAGCCGGCGGCGGCGACTTAGGCATGGCTGCCATAGCATCAACCCAAGCAGCAGCAGTGCAAGAACAGCGTCGCTTCTCCAGACAGAATGAACAGGAAGCTGACCGCATTGGTTTGCGCAACTTACAGAAAGCCGGTTTTGACCCTCGGGCCATGCCCAGTATGTTTGAGCGCTTGATACGCCAATTCCGCTACGACCGCATGCCGCCGGAGTTTTTACTCACCCACCCGATTTCTGAGTCCAGAATTGCTGATACCAGAAACCGAGCTGAACAGTATTTCGATGGTACTGGCACAACTGACAGCTTGTACTACCAACTGATCCGCGCCCGCGTCCAGCTGACTTTCGAAGGCACTCCAGGCTTGGCCCTGAAACGTTTTCGCAGTGCTCTCGATGAAGACCCAAGCTCACAACCAGCACGTTATGGGTTAGTGCTGGCCTTAATCCGTGCCGGTCAGCTTGCCGAAGCACGCAGTAATATTGATATTTTGCTGGAAAAATCCCCCAACAGTATTATCTATAATTTAGCTGCAGTAGATATTGAACTCAGTCGCAATCAATTCACCCAAGCCAATCAGCGGGTGGATAATTTATTAAAACAACACCCAAATAGTTTCCCACTGCGCAGGGCGAAGTATGAAATACAACTCAGACAAAAAGACATTGCTGGTGCTGAAAAAACCATTAATCAACTCTTGAAGCAACGGCCAAACGATCCAGATATTTGGTTTGAAGTAGCGGAGATTCGTGGTTTATCCAATGATATTATTGGTTTACATGAAGCCCGTGCCGAGTATTTCTCAAGGGTGGGTGATTACACTCAAGCCATTGAGCAACTCGATTATGCCAGACAGCGGGCTAGCAACAATTTCCCTCGCGCAGCACGGATCGATGCTCGTCAACAAGTACTTATGAGTGAAGAGCAAGCGATTAAGAAAATGTTGAAATGACTGTTGTCGCGCCAAACATTACAGCTGTATAGGACATATGTTACGTTTCAGAGCAGGCGTTAATCCACTTCGCCGCGACTCCACAGACTGCTGTGCCATCTTCGACTTACTGATCACACCAGCGGTAAATACCCGTACGATGTTAAGCCCTATTGCGCAGAGCACTGGCATAATCTGCTGTGAGAAAACTCAGTCAATTGTGAGGTTGGCTAAAAAACCCTAGCGTTTGCCAGTAAAGGAACCAAGAATGCCGCGGACAATCTGCCGACTGATTTTATTGACCACTTGACGTAAAGCGCTCTTATAAACCTGATCGGCAAGCCCACCCAATGCCCCTTTTACCCCCGCCACAGGGTCAGCTGAGTCAGTCTTTTTACTGCTGACAGTTCCTGGCGTTGCGGCCATCTGTTGCTCAGCCCGCTCCGCCAAGATTTCATAGGCTGATATGCGATCAAAGGCTTTCTCATAATAGCCAAACAAAGGTGAGTTACGCATAACCTCTGCGCGCTCCGTATCCGTTAAGGGTCCGACCCGCGATTGCGGTGGGGCAATAAAGACTCTGCGCACCACTGCCGGCGTGCCCTTTTCTTCTAAGCCGCCATAGAGTGCTTCGCCGATGCCCAGCTCAGTTAAGACTTTGAGCGTATCAATCTTAGGATCGGGTCGAAAACCATTGGCCACTGCCCTTAAAGATTTCTGCTCTTTCGCCGTAAAAGCCCGTAAACCGTGTTGAATCCTCAGGCCCAGCTGCGCCAGCACAGCATCTGGCAAGTCCGCCGGTGACTGGGTAACAAAATACACCCCAACACCTTTCGAGCGAATTAAACGCACCACTTGCTCTAAGCGATCACGCAAGGCTTTTGGCGTGCCATTAAACAGCAAATGCGCTTCATCAAAAAACAAAGCCAAAACAGGTTTATCGGCGTCACCACGCTCAGGCAGTTGTTCAAATAATTCTGCCAACAACCAGAGTAAAAATGTTGCATAGATTTTTGGTGCTTGATGGACTAAACGACTGGCATCCAACATATGAATACGGCCCCGCCCATCACGGTCAATGCGCAAAATATCCTCTAATTGTAGGGCCGGCTCACCAAATAACAGTTCAGCGCCCTGCTGTTCGAGACTGGCCAACTTACGCTGTAACGCATTGGCTGATTGCGCGGTAAATAAAGCGCGATCAGCACCCAACACGTCAGGCTCTTTGCGCAAGTGATTGAGCAGCGCTTTTAAGTCTTTTAAATCCAGTAACAACAAGCCGTCGCGATCTGCTATTTGGAACGCTAAATATAAAATAGCCTGCTGACTATCGGTCAATTCAAGCAGATTGCCCAGCAATAAAGGCCCCATAGCGCTGATCGTGGTGCGCAATGGGTGGCCGCTTTCGCCATATACATCCCAGATAGTCACCGGATAGGCTTGCGGCTTGTGCTCAAGCCACGGCATTGAGGCAATCCGCTCAGCAATTTTACCTTCTGGCTGCCCAGCAGCGGCGATGCCGCAAAAGTCACCTTTAATATCTGCGGCAAACACCGCTACACCGGCATCACTAAAAGCTTCTGCTAGACGCTGCATGGTCACGGTTTTTCCCGTCCCTGTCGCCCCAGCAATCAGCCCGTGGCGGTTAGCCAAACGTAATAAATGACCTATGGGCTGGCCTGTATCATCTGCACCCAATACCAGCTGATCAGTTTTCATCAGATTGCCCCTCCAGTGCTAGCGCTCTAAACAGTCTGTATGCAACCAACACATCAGACCATTCAATCCGGTATTTGGCTTTATCGGTGCTGAGAAAAACTTTAGTCGCTCAGCACAGGGCTTTTCCTTAGCCCTAGACCAGCCCTAGTGACCGGCAAACTTAACTAGGACTGATCGCCTGCTGCACTATTTAACCCGCACACAGGCACAGCAATGGCTCTAGTCAAACACCACCGTCTTATTATCATGAATCAAGAGGCGGTCTTGTAGGTGATAACGTAAGCCCCGTGCCAAAGCCATTTTTTCCACATCCTTACCTTTGCGCACCATATCCTCAATGCTGTCGCGGTGACTGACGCGCACCACATCTTGCTCAATAATCGGCCCTGCATCCAATTCTTCAGTGACATAATGACAGGTTGCACCAATCAATTTAACACCACGCAAAGCAGCTTGATGGTAGGGTTTTGCCCCCACAAACGACGGTAAGAAACTGTGATGAATATTGATCACTTGACCGTAATATTTCTCGCATAATTCAGGCGGCAAGATTTGCATATAGCGGGCTAAAACGACGCAATCTGCCGCATGCTCATCAATCAATCGACTCACCTCAGCAAAAGCTGGCTCCTTGTCCTTAGGGTCCACTGGCACATGATAAAAAGGAATTCCATGCCACTCCACCATGCTGCGCAAATCATCGTGATTTGCAATCACACAGGGTATTTCACAATCCAATTCATTGCGGTGCCAACGGTGCAATAAGTCAGCCAAGCAATGCGATTCACGACTGGCCATTAATACCACTCGTTTTTTAACTGCAGAATCACTCACATGCCAAGCCATGGAAAACTCATTGGCAATCGGTGTAAAAGCTTGTTTAAAACCTTCCAAATCAAACGGCAGTGACTCTGCACGAATTTCGTGGCGCATAAAAAACCAACCACTTTGCTCATCAGAATGATGGCTTGCCTGATGAATCCAGCCATTATAAGTCGCTAAAAAGTTACTGACTTTGGCAACAATCCCCACACGATCAGGGCAAGCAATAATGAGGCGGAACGTGCGCATGCAAAACTCCCAAGAATAATAGTTTTATTAAGATAAATAATAGGCGCTATTCTACCGCTCCTAGGCGCTAGAGTCAGCAAAGCAATCAACCTAATGAAGACAGCACGCGCCATTAAGTAGCCAAGCAAAGTATCAACAGCAACTCAACCCTACTCTATACCTCTACACATTCTATTTTAATCGAATTTCTTAATATTGATTTTACCCTCCAAGACCCATTTCAAACATGATTAATATGTTGTTTGCTCTGTACATAAATTATAAATACAAAGATACTATGTATGCATTTGCACAAATCCTTACACTTAATATACTTTTAAACCCCTGATTCTTTACTTAATTACAGCTTAGGTTTACCATTGCATCCATTAAGGGGTCTCAGTGATATTTACATACTAATTGAGACGCTAGAGTTATGCAGAGCGCACTAGCGCACTAGCGCACTAGTGATATTGACATACTCAATAACCCTTTACTTAAAACAACCTCTCTAAATAGGACTTTCAAAATGTCACTGATTAATGAATTTCGAGAAACAAAAGAGCGTATTAAAGAACTTGAAAGTCGCTTGGCTGATTTATCACAAGACAGCAAGCTGAAAAAAGAGCTCGAGTTTGAAGAAAAACTGCGCGCATTAATGGCTGAATATAATAAATCGTTACGCGATATTACTGTTATTATCGACCCGCAAGCGGCGCGTAGTGGCCCTGCACGAACAACCACTCGCACCCGTAGACCACGCAGAACTAAACAGTACAACAACCCACATACCGGCGAAGTGATTGAAACTAAAGGCGGTAACCACAAGATCCTCAAAGAGTGGAAAGCCAAATGGGGTGGTGACACTGTTGAATCTTGGGTCACACTGCTCGACTGAGTGCTGCTCTGCTCCACCTCACTCAGCAAAGCAACTACTGAGTTGACCTTAACGCCCTGCTTGCAGGGCGTTTTTATATCCAGCACAGAGTTTTAAATATCCGGCCAAACTAAAGTTGATAACGCTGCTCTATACCATGTACATAATGGCGCCAAGCTTGCACAGCAGGATTTAATTGCTGCTCTGGCGTTAACTCGGCATAAGCTGTTCGATAATCTGCAATAGTAAGGGGTGCACCCTGACGCTCCCCGGTTAAACGAGCACGGCAAAACAGTGCCCACTGCTGTAACTCACTTTCACTTAATGTGTGTGGGTAATTGCGGCCACGATAACGAAACAATAACTCTGGCAAACGCTCATCATCAAATGGCCAAAATTCGGGCAATAACTTCTCTGGCGCAGCGCGGCGCACCTCATCACTGAGCTTTCGGTCGCGCGGACTTAAAAAGCCGCTGTAGAGCTGCTGCTCTGGATCCTGCTCGCTAAACTCACGTTGCTCCTGATAGACAACACTCAGCTTGTCTTGCCACTGCGCAGCGTTCTCTTTAAGTAACTGATAGTTTGCTTGCCAAAGCCCACGGTCAAAAGCCAAGCGTTGAGCATCTTCTTCACGCAACACCCCAAATGGGGCAATGACAGGACTTCGATTGATATGGATCAGCTTTAGCGGGATAGGCTGCTCGCCTTCGGCCAAATCAGAGTTGCGAGTATATAAGCGCGCCTTAAGCGTCTCAGCATCAAGCTGCAACAGTGGCGTCACATCAGCATGTAAGTCGCAGACGATCAACGCATTACGATTGCTCGGGTGCCAAGCCAATGGCAATACCGGTGCTAAGCAATGGCGTTCAAGGGAGTACATTCCCGAGATATGTAACATGGGCTGCAGCAAGCGAACCCGTTCGAGCACCGCATCTTTACGGCGCAACGCATAGAGGTAGTCAAACAGCTTAGGTTGTTGCTCATGCAATAAGCGAGCCACAGCAATGGTGGCCCGCACATCGGCTAAAGCGTCATGGGCTTGACCATGTTCAATCTGATTGGCTGCGGTAAAGTGTTCAAGTTTAAAGCTCACCCGCCCATCTTGTTCTGGCCACTGAATTCCCTCTGGACGCAACGCCCATGTACAACGCAACACATCAATTAAGTCCCAGCGGCTGTTACCACCTTGCCATTCACGGGCATAAGGGTCATAAAAGTTACGGTACAACGTGGCCCGAGTCATTTCATCATCAAAGCGGATACTATTAAAACCTGCGCTACAGGTATTAGGACGCAGCATCTCTCTATGCAGTTGCTCAATAAAGTCAACTTCTAATAGCCCTTGCCGCTGCAAAACTTCAGGCCCTATACCCGTTACTAAACTGGAGACTGGGTGTGGCAAGATATCATCTGACAGCTGACAATAAATATTCAGCGGCTCACCAATTTCTTCAAGTCGCTCATTGGTGCGAATACCAGCAACTTGTATGGGGCGGTCACTATGGGCTTGGATACCTGTTGTTTCAAAATCATACCAAAATATACTCGCGGTCACTGCACTCTCTCCTTAGCCATCAACCTCAGCTTAAAACACCATAACAGCTTACGCTGTTGCGTCACTGCTTGACTTATTCATCACTTAACCGTAACTCCAAGCTATGCAACGGCACACTACTCATCACGACTTATAACCATAAAAACCATAACTTTTAAACAGCAAGATTATAATCCCTACTTATAATAAGGTCATAAGCCAGAACCATAACTTAAGCAACGAGTAAACTGAATAATCATCTTTGCATTTATACTGTTTACTCTATGCAGGACGCACGCTGATTGAAAGCTGGATAGAATTCGTATGTCTCTTGCATACAGCTTTTCTAACTGATGCGTTTATACGGCTTTTAAACACAACCAGCAACCCTGCTTGCACCCTCGCTGCACACTGGCTCGGCTAGCTGATATATTTCTCTTCAGTCAGGCTCGGCGTAACAACTGATTTAGCACTGCGCCTAGGGTAAAAAGGGGCAAACAACCTGCTTATAAAGCAGGTCATGCAAAGTTGCAGCAGATTATACGGCCTGCAGTCTTGCGCAACACAATCCACCTTGAACAAAACAGCTATACTTGATCTAAGCGTTTATATACAACCTAGGTTAGGCTAGGCTTCAGTAACATAATCAACAAGCTAAAGCCTCGCTTAAGCAGCGTTTTGTTCTTATATTTCTAGGAGCTTTATCATGGAATTACAGCAACTCCTTGTGGTTATCGATCCCACTGCAGGCGACTCACAACCATCACTTGATCGCGCCACCTGGGTGGCTATGCGTTCCAATTCAACGGTTGAGCTATTGCTCTGTGAGTACAACTCGGTTCTTGACGGCGGCTATTTCTTTGATGGCCCCTCGCAACAGAAAGCCCGTAACTCACTGTTGCAGGAGCGTAAAAAATGGCTTGAAGAGTTGGCGCAGCCATTGCGGGATGCTGGCATAAGTGTCAGCACAGAAGCGCGCTGGGGCAAGCCCTTGCACACTATGATTCTGCAGCGCATTGATGAGCTTAAGCCTGATCTGGTGTTCCGCGATGCCCACACCCACAACCTGTTTCAACGCTTATTCTTTAACAACACGTCTTGGCAATTGATTCGTAAATGCCCCGTCCCGTTGTGGCTGGTTCGTCAAGGCGAGTGGAGAGGTGAACGTATCTGCGCCGCCGTCGACCCAGTACACAGTGCTGACGCCACTGCGACCCTTGACCACACACTGGTTGAATCAACACTGTTTTTAGCTGAGAAACTGGGTATGCAAGCGGACTATATGCACAGCTATGCACCGCTACCGCGCACTATGGTATTCGACTCAGAATTAGTAGCCGCTTACGATCAATATCTGGAACGCAGTGCAAAACTACACCGCGATGCTTTTGAAAAGCTTATGGTTAACTACCCTGTTGAAAAAGCCAATCGTCACTTACTTGAAGGCTTTCCAGAAGAAACCATTCCAGAGTTTGTTACAGAGCACAAAATCGATCTTTTGGTGATGGGCGCCATATCAAGAAGTGCACTGGAAAATGCACTGATTGGTAATACCGCTGAGCGTGTCTTAGAAGCTGCAGAAACCGACTTGCTGGTTATTAAGCCGCCACGCGTACAGAAATAAACCAGCTACACAACCTACTACAGTTGTCACTGGCTGCAGTAGGTTTGCTTCTTGCTACTTTCTTTTATCCTGCGCTATACAGGTACCAGCATATGACCACCTTGCGTCGCACTAAAATCGTTGCCACCATTGGCCCAGCCAGCAGCTCGAACGAAGTTGTTGAACAACTGATTCTCGCTGGCATGGATGTCGCTCGCTTAAACTTTTCCCACGGCAATGCTGATGAGCATCGTGCGCGGGCGTTACAAATTCGTGAAATTGCCGCTCGGCTTAACGCCAATGTGGCCATTCTTGGTGATTTACAAGGACCTAAAATTCGTATTGCTCGGTTTACTGAGCAAAAAATCCAGCTGCAAGTGGGCGATACATTTCGCTTTTCAATTACCCACCCCCGCGACGCCGGTAATCAAGAAGTGGTGGGTATTGATTATCCGGACTTAGTCACCGACTGCGCGATCGGCGACCAATTACTCCTCGACGACGGCCGCGTGGTAATGCAAGTCGAAAGCGTGACTGCGGATGCTTTAAACTGTCGCGTACTGGTGGGCGGTCCTTTATCTGACCACAAAGGAATCAATCGCCGGGGCGGCGGCTTAACCGCACCAGCGCTGACTGAAAAAGACAAACAAGATATTCATCTCGCTGCTGAATTGGACTTGGACTATCTGGCAGGCAGTGTCATTCCCACGGGATGCGGCGGATATGAATTTAGCTCGCCGTTTGTGCGCAGAAGCTGGTTGCACGGCTTGGCTAGTGGCTAAAATTGAACGCGCTGAAGCGGTGATAAATGATGAAGCTCTAAATGGCCTGATCAGCGCCAGCGATGCCGTTATGGTGGCCCGTGGTGATTTAGCGGTTGAAATTGGTGATGCTGAGCTGGTGGGTATTCAAAAGAAAATTATTGCCGCGGCGCGCAAGCAAAACAAAGCTGTGATTACCGCCACGCAAATGATGGAGTCGATGATTCACAGCCCCATGCCCACCCGTGCTGAAGTTTCGGATGTGGCCAATGCCGCTTTGGATTATACCGATGCAGTGATGCTCTCAGCAGAAACTGCAGTGGGCGAATACCCTGTGCAAGCGGTTGCGGCCATGGCTCGGGTCTGTTTAGGCGCTGAAAAAAATCCAATTATGCGTCAATCAGCCCACCGTATTGGCCAGACATTTGAGCGCTGGGATGAAAGTATCGCCCTAGCTACCATGTACACCGCCAATCACTTTCCTGGGGTCAAAGCTATTATTGCGCTTACTGAAAGTGGTTATACTCCTTTGGTTATGTCACGCATTCGTTCATCCATACCCATTTATGCCTTTGCCCCCTCACGGCAAACCCAAGCACGGGTGGCTTTATTTAGAGGGGTGTACACAGTGCCATTTGATCCAAGTGCTGAGTTTTCCACTTCGGTCAGCCAAGCGGCGGTAGAAGAGTTGCTCAAACGTGGTGCGGTGACAGAAGATGACTGGATTATCCTGACTAAAGGTGACAGCTACCATTTAGTGGGTGGTACCAATACCATGAAGCTTTTGCATGTTGGCCATACTGTGACCGTCGCTTAAGCCAGCTGTATGCCAGCTGTATGCCAGCTGTATGCCAGCATCATAGGGTGAGCACGCCCTATGATGCTCCACAACCAAGCTATAAAGCTATGCCTAAAGCAGCAATCATCTGCCGTAAGTCATCGTGCGGCTGGTTCACCTGTACCTTTAAGTCAGGGATTTCCCGGCGTACCGGATAGTTTTTACGCACTCGATCAAAAGCAGCACGGCGCGCCGCAGCATCACCGCTTAGACTTAAACGAAATGCTGCATCATCACTGCGTGGATCATAGACCGCGCGGCACAGAGTACGCATGGCATCAGCCGCGGGAGCAGCGCCAGCCAACCGTAGCGCTAACAGCGTTTGCTCTGGAAACCCAATGGTGGCCTGCGCAGTGATGGCAAAATGCTGGCAAAAGGCTTGATATATATGCGCCGTACCACGTATTTTGCCATCCAAACTGTAGCCCGCAATATGTGCCGTGGCGATATCACACAATTTTGCCAACTCCAGATCAACCTGCGGCTCGCCTTCCCAGACATCCAATACTGCGCGCACATCAGGACGTTGCTGAAGAAACACTTTTAGCGCTTGATTATCCACCACCGCACCGCGACTGGCATTAATCAACCAACTGCCTGGGCTTAACATGGCCAGCTGCTCTGCGCCGATTAAATGCTGGGTTGGATCATCCCCGTGCGCAGTTAAAGGTGTGTGCAAGCTGATCACATCACAGTGTTCCAAGAGCGTCGGCAAAGTCACATAATCGCCACCTTCTATTCGTTGACGCGGGGGGTCGCAGACTAAGACACGCCAGCCTAAACCTCGTAACACCTGCACCAAGCGTTGACCCACTTGCCCAGCACCCACTACCCCATAACAGCGCTGGGCCAACTCCACCCCATCGCGCTCGGCCAAAGCAAGCAATGCGCCAAGCACATAATCCACCACACCGCGGGCATTACAACCTGGCGCGCTGGCCCAACCAATGCCCTGCTGCGCAAGGTAATCAAGGTCTAAGTGATCAGTACCAATGGTGCAGGTGCCTACAAACTTAACCTCTGAGCCGGCCAGTAAGGCTTGATCGACTTGAGTCACCGAACGCACCAACAGTACCTCAGCATCCGCCAATACGGCACGATCCAAACTACGGCCGGCAACCCGACGCACTTGCCCATGCTGCTCAAATGCCTCAAGCATAGGAATATTTTCATCAGCCAATATCCGCACCAGTGTCCCCTTCTTAATCTATGAGTCAGCTCTATGACATCGCACTATCGCACTAATAAAATAACCATAGCTACCTAACGATCGCGGCAACATAGTAAACTATACGCGCTGCCATTGTGTTTAACACCCGCCGCTGCCAACCTTAATGAACCACTTCGCACTGCGCAGCAGATCCTGCTGTATGGGCTTTATTTCAAGGCTTACGTATGTCTCTTATTTCCCGTTACCAACGTGTCAATGTCGAATGGCGTGCGCTACTTAAACTTGCCATACCTATTATTATTGCGCAGTTGGCCAATACTGCCATGGGTTTTGTTGATACGGTGATGGCCGGCCGTGTCAGTCCCAACGATCTCGCCGCAGTTGCTTTAGGGAATTCCATTTGGGTGCCGCTATTTTTATTAATGAGTGGCATTTTATTGGCCACCACAGCCAAAGTATCCCATGCCTTTGGTCGTGGCGCTGAGCTGGAAATGGGCTACTTAGTTCGTCAAGCTTTATGGTTGGGCTTTGCTGTCGGTTGCGCCCTCTCGGTGCTACTCTGGAATGCACAGCCGGTGATGGAAATGATGGGCGTTGACCCCATCCTAATTGACCCAGCCATGGGTTATTTACGTGCAGTCGCCTGTGGTTTTCCCTGCGTAGCACTGTACTTGGTGTTTCGTTGTTACAGCGATGCACTGGGCCTTACCCGCCCCAGTATGGTAATTGGCATCTTAGGTTTGCTGCTTAATATTCCCATGAACTATATTTTTATCAATGGCCACTTTGGCCTGCCCGCTATGGGCGGTGTGGGTTGCGGCTGGGCCACGGCAATTGTGATGGTCTTTATGATGGGTGCCATGTTTTTCTGGGTACGTTGGGCACCGTATTATACATCCAGCCAAATCTTTATCCGCTTTCAGTGGCCCCAGTGGTCCGCACAAAAAAGCTTATTGGGACTGGGCCTGCCCATTGGTATTTCAATTTTTGCCGAAGCCAGTTTGTTTTCCGTGATTGCGCTGTTAATTGGTGGTCTCGGGGCTAACGTGGTGGCGGGCCATCAAATCGCGCTCAATTTCAGTTCCTTAGTGTTTATGATTCCCTACTCGCTGGCTATGGCCACCACCGTCCGTGTCGGTCAAGCCTTGGGCGCTAACCGCCCACGGGAAGCACGCTTTTCCGCGGGTGTTGCCATGGCCACCGGTTTGTTATGCGCCTGCGTTTCAGCCAGTTATATGTTTTTCTTCCGTGAGTACATTGCGCGTATTTACACCCCAGACGCAGCAGTGATAGCCATTGCCACTTCCTTAATTATTTACTCAGCCATTTTCCAATTCTCTGATGCCATTCAAGTCACTGCTGCCGGTGCCTTGCGCGGCTACCAAGATACCCGCACAACGATGCTGATTACTTTATTCTCTTACTGGGGTGTGGGCTTGCCGATCGGCTATATATTAGGATTGACTGATATTTGGGGTGTGGCACAAGGCCCCGCAGGATTATGGCAAGGTTTAATTGTCGGTCTCAGCTGCGCAGCTGTATTACTGGGCACTCGCTTGCATAAAATCGCTCGCAGAGCAATCTATGCCACCCCTCACCTTGACCATACAGTCAAAAACCCTGTTAAAACAATAACCTAGTGCCAAGCAGCACTGTTAAGTTTGGTTCTCAATCTCAACAGTGTCGGCATAAAAAAGATTCGCCAACAGCTTTATTTCGACTCAAGGTAATCAATCAGCGTCTGCTGATATGGCGCAAAGCAACAGCACACGTGGCTTTGCGCAATCAATCCACAATACCTGTGGATAACTCTGTGGGTAACATGCTTATAAATGCCTTTGACAGCCATATTATGCGGCTTTGCTACAGAATGATGTTTTTTTCGCCAAACAAATAAACCCTTTAAAATCAACATCTTACAAAGTCAATAGGCAATAGACTGACCTTTCTCTAGAAGTAAATCCAATTGCAACATCAAGACTGGATAAATGTGCACAACTTCTTTAATGCCTAACAAAAACCAAGTAAATATCAAGGGATAAAGTCCGCTTTTAGATAAATATTTTTAGAAAAACAGGTTGACAAACACTCAGTGCCAGCCAACCCGCTAAACATTGGACTAACGTGGAGTAATTTGCATCACTTCTTCACTGTTGCTTAGAGCCTGCCAATCAGGTCGATACATTGAAGCCACCTGTGCCGGTGGTACCAGATAACGTCCTGGGGTCACCGCGCGGGCTAAATACAGCAGATGTTGAGTCTGCTCTGCAGGAATCGGCAAAGCCGCCACATAACGATCATCTCGGTATTCTTGGTGAGCAATATCAGCGTTTTGCATGGCTTCCTGCCAATCACGCAACGCTGCACTGGTATTGCTTAAACTGGCCGAACTCTGGGCTAAATTTTGATTTTCCAGCTCGAGCCCTGCCGGCAGTAAATCAACCACTAACGCATCAGGCACGGCTTGTGTCGCACGCACCGCTAAATGCACCAGCACTAATTCACCGCTGCGTAACTGATCCAGCTGTAAGGGCTCACCTTGCGGATCAAAATACTGCCGCTCAATGCTCAACACATGTCCTGCAGCACTGGGTGCTAGCGCTGGATAGCCAGAGAGCTCGAGGCGCTGGTACAGGTCTTGCTCATTGGTCGTACTCAGACTCAGCCCCGCCTGCAATTGCTCAGCAGTCAATAACAACTGCGACTGACTCGCTGACAAGGCAATGCTTTGCTCGCCTGTGTGCAATTGTGCTTGCCAGTTCTGAGTCGCACTGGCCAGCTGCCCACGTGCCGCCATAAATAGTGCGTTACGTTCTTGCGTGGATAAGCCGCGGCGCAGATTGAGCTGTTCTGCCAAAGCAAATATACGTTGGGGCTGCTCTGACGCGGCTAAATCATACTCTTGTAACAGTGCTAAAATTTGCGCTTGATCGCGCAACTCACTGCCGTAATCTGCCATATACAGATCATCACTGCGCTGCACAATTAAGCCTGCAGACAAGGCTTGCTCAGCTTTCGGCAGATCACCCATCCACTGCAAAGCTAAAGCTAAGTGCAGCAATGGCAAACCTGAGCCGGCATGTTGTCGGCGTTCAAATAAGCTGCGCAATGCACCTAAGGGTGCACGCTTATCCCGTGCCAAGACAAAGCCAGCATAGGCTTGCACGGCAAAACGGGTGCTGTCCGGCGCTTGACTGTAATCACTGTCAATTAAGTAGCCTTCTTGCAGATAACGCAATAAACGTTCCTGTGCAGACTTCAATGCCGCAGGTGGCACGGCAAAGCCTTGCTCGCGAGCGCGCAGCAAAAAGTCAGTCACATACACCGTTGGCCAATACTCCTCTCTACCATCAGCATTCCACATGGCAAAGCTGCCGTTATAGCGCTGCATGGCGAGCAAACGTTCAATGCCCAATTCAATTTGCTCACGGCGCTTTTCTGGCGTATCCGTACTGAGTCTGACGCCATCCAGCTGCGCCTCACCAATATAGAGTGCTGCCATTAAACCGCTGGCGGTTTGCTCCGAGCAGCCATAGGGATAGGCATCTAAAGCGCGCAGATGCTCAGCTAGATTTAACGGTGGACGGCTGGAAACACTGAGCAGCGCTTCAAGACCGCTCGTTTGATAGCCACTCAAAGCTGCTACAGGTAACTGCCACCCTTGCCCCTGTTTAAATACGCCTTGCAGACTGCGATTTTCTGCTGGATAAGCCGGCCGCACCCCAATGCTCCAGTGACGTTGTAACACGGCCAAGTCTTCATCCGGCAACTGCATACCTTCCACCTGCAGATGCAGCTGCCCCTGGCCAAAACCATCCAGTGCAGTCACTGGCACTGCAATAATTTTACGTTGCTGGGCCGCCAGTTCCACGGCAATCCGCCGTGACCTATGCTCAATATCGAGCAGACCACTGCTGCGTAGCTGCATCACCACACTCTGGTCTTGGTCAGTTAAATTATGTAAATCCACAGCCATCTGACTTTGATCACCGCCGGCTAAAAAGCGTGGCGCCGATAACTCAGCCACCAACGGTGCAGCAACCTCAATGGCTTGCTCGGCCATGCCAAATTGATTATCACTCCAAGCTTGTGCGGTTAAACGTAAGCGACCATTAAAATCCGGTATATCCAGCCTAATCTGCCCCTCACCTTGCGCGTCTAAAGTCACTGTTGCACTTTGTAAGGCGACAATATTGACACTGGTTTGCGGTCTTTGACCGCCTGTGGGTAATTCAGCATCGCCACCAAACAGCATCCGCGCTAAACGGCCAGTGCCCGACTCAATCAGTTGTCCATACACATCAAACTGATCAACGCCATAGCCCTTGCGAGAGAAGAAACTGGCAAAAGGATCCGGCGCAGCAAACTCAGTGATACTTAAAATGCCCACATCCACCGCAGATAACAGTACCTGCACCGGCTGTTGTGGCACCTGCCCATCCGCACCCCGGGCTTTAACTTTGACGATCAAAGGCTGTCCAGGACGCATCTGCTCAGGAGCAGATAAGTTCACTTTCAGCTCACGGTCTTGGCGTTGCAGCGGTAAGTGCAATAAACCCACCGCCCGCTTCGGGGTGATTTGCGCTTGGCGCTCACCTGGTCGCACCACTAATGCATTGATATACAGATCATGGCGTAACCAGCTGTCAGCAATTGGAACCTCTACCGTGGTGCCCTCACTGGGCACATTAAGCGGCTGCCACCATAGCGGGCCATCAGCCGACTCCACTAAGAGATAACCACTGCCTGCTGCGGGTGCCTTAATGCTGACCTGGGCGATATCACCATTGCTATAGGCTGATTTATCCAACGCCAGCTTAACCTGATCAGGTCGCACAGCACCGCCCAAGGCATTATCCTGCTCGGCATAACCGGCCCAAAAGCCTAGACGACTGATCATCTTGGTACTGGGGTCTTCTACTTCCACGTGGTAAGGCCCCCACTGCACTGGAAAACTCACAGTTGCCGTAGCACCGGCATCCATGGCAATACTTTGCTCAGTGACTGTGAGCAGTTTTTTATTGTAGTTATGGCTCCAACCTGAGCTGTCAGAGTAATTCCAGTAATAATCACGGCGCTCACGAATCAGACGCACTTTAAGCTGCTTGGCGGCCAGTTTGTCACCTTGTGGATTGCTGAGCACAATTTCAAACTCCGGCTGACTCTCGGCATCCACTGCCTCACCTTGAAAAACCCCACGAATACCAGGCATCTGCGAAGCAGGCCAAACGGCTTGGGTCACGCGACGCGTCACTGGGCGACCCGCCGACTCCAAAACACTGGCCTGCACAATCAGGTTCAGCGGCGACTGGACTTGCGCCCACTGGCTGTCGAGCTGGATGACGCCCTGCCCCTGTTCATCCAAGGTGACCTCATCCAAATCCAACTCTTGATTGATTGACTCATCCAGCACCGCACCAAATTTAAAATCCGGCAAAGAAGCGACCGCATCACGTAAGGGACGCACATAAAGCTGAGCAGTGACTCTATTGCTGGAAGCTGGCGCGCCATATAAATAGCGGCCGGCAACGGCAACGTTGAGAGCATCTTCTGGTTTAATTGGCGTTGGATTAACCTGTAGTTCAAGGGCCAAGCGCTCAGGCAGAAAGTCCTCAACTAAGATATCGTAAACCTGCTGCATGCCCCCGCCCAGATCAAACAGCAACTGCCAACGCCCCGTCGGTGCATTGGCGCCTATTGGTAATTGATATTGGTATAAACCTTGTTCATCGGCCTGCCAAACAAATTGCCGACTGACTTGCTGATCGGGCCTGCGCACTTCAACTTTAACCGGTTGCGTGGCAACTTTTTCCCCATCGCCATCGCGTAATAAAGCATTGAGCAATATGGTTTCCCCTGGACGGTAGAGGTCCCGCGGGCCGAAGACAAACAACTGCAATGCCTGTCCAGCGGGCCCATCAATGGAAAATTCAGCCAGATCCAAGCTGGCACTATTTAAACGTAAGAAGCTGGTTTGCTGTCCGTGCTGAGCTATTAGCACATCAGCCTTATCGGTCACCGGCAGCTGGCTATGGCCCCGTTTATCGGTTGTTCCTGAGGCTAACACCTGTCCTTTTTTATCTAAAATCTGAATCTTGATGGTTTCCAGCGGCAGACCGCTGGATAAGCCTTGAGTAAAAACATCCAATTGCTGACGATAACGGTGCGCTGATACAGCAATATCACTGACCGAGAAAACCGTCGCTGGCTGCGAATAATTGTAGGTGCCCGGCTCACGCATCACCGCCAAGTACACACCTGACTCATTGAGTGCAGGAATAGGTTTAATCGGTAACTGTAAAGTTTCCCGAGTATTGAGCTCGGGGCTGAGCTCAAAGCGGGCACTATGGACCAAATCCGCCAAGGGCAAAAGCTCCTGTGACTGCCACGTATCTAAACTGCGGTTACGTCCCCATTGACTTAAAAACTCCGGCAAAGCATTGGCTTTAATCCGAAAAAACTCAACATTCACCTGTTCGACATTTAACGCCACAACCGGCAAACCTTGACTGAACTCAGCCGGTAATAAAGAGCCACGGCTGGCAAAACCGACCGAAGGCGGTAAATCACGGGTGCTGATTTTTGTGCTGTAATCTTGTTTTAACTGCGCTTGGTTAAACGCGTACAACCCTGCGTCCACACTGACTATTAAAGTACGCTTGGGCGGAATATGGCGTAAGCGCAATTCGAGTTGGTCATCACCGAGTTCCCAAGCACCATCCAGCTTGCCGCTTTTGCTGTCCACCACATGCACTCTTTGCGCAAAATTTTGCCCAGCCAGCAGCGGCACTGAAAAGGTCAGACTCAGTACGCTGGCACCATCCTCTTCAAGCTCCGAGACGTCCAACACTGTTAAAGTCTGCCCCTGGTAACGCTCTGCCAGCAGCACTGGATCAACCGATGTCTGCAACTGTGAAGAAGCCACTACCTCTAGCGCTGGAGCCTGCAGTATGGGCTCATCAGGTGACTCTGTGGAGTCACACGCAGTGAGCAGTAACAAGACCAGCGTACCCATCAAACCTTTGCGCCACATAAACGGCTCCACTCTCAAAATTATAATTAATAGCCACTATAAACCAGCCGCTAGCCGAGCGCCCTTCTAGCTTAGAAACTAAATTAAAACAAGTCCTAGAGTTATGCACACAGCCTGTGGGTAACTCTGTGTACAGTCTGTTTGAGAATCGCGCAACGCCATTCAATCCACACCTTAGAACGATCTGGCTATTTTTTAACCATTAAAAATAATCAATAAATTCAACCACTTAGATAAACACACTGAACACGTCAAGAATCCCTACAGCCATTAAGTGGAGTCTTTTAAATTGTGTACAAGTTTCTCTTTTACTGCGCCACTAAGGCTCTAGCTCCTAAATGGCATCCTGTTAGCGAGCTTCGCACAAGCACAATAGAGCCAGGCACAGCTTACTGCTGCACAAGTGCAGTTTTTAACGTTTAACTATATAGCGGCAGTATGGATTTACAGCGCAGAAACACAACAGGCGCAGCCTCTAAGAGGTCTGCGCCTGTGGTTGGCACCCTATTACTGCCTTACCACATCAAATCATCAGGAATCTGATAGGCCGCATATGGATCGTCTTCGTTGATTTCTTCTTTCTCGATATTAAGCAAAACAATCCGACGCTCATCACGTTCTTGAATTTTCAATGCTGCATCGCGGGGAATAATTTCGTAACCACCGCCATGTTTAACAATGGCTAAGCTACCGTTGCTCAGCCGATTGCGCACCATATCATTGACCGCAATGCGCTTTACTTTTTTATGGTCAACAAAATTGTAATAATCTTCGCTGTCCAGTTTTGGCAGACGCGAGCTTTCAATCAACTGACGAATTTGCGCAACCAGAGCTTTGCGCTCAGTTTTTTCTTGCTGTTGTCGGTTCAGCTCTTGGTCACGCTGCTGTTTCTCAGCCATGGCTTTGAGCGCTGCTTGACGCTGAGTCTCATCCACTGCCACTGCACCTTTTTTCTCCAGGCGCTGCTGTCTTTTTTTCTCTTTACTGGCCTGCTTAGCTTGTTTTTCATTGACCAGTCCCGCTTTAAGCATCTGATCGCGCAAAGATAAACTCATGTGATCCTAAACCTATATTCAATCATTTAAAAAAACACCGCTCAGCCAATCTGAGCTATTTTTGCGGCGTGCTCAACGCGTGTTTAGCGCGATTCCATAGCCTATCTAACTGTGCCTCAGTGCAGTCACTGAGCAACATGCCCTGCTCTAAGGCTTGTTGTTCAACATGCTGTAAGCGTGCAGAAAATTTAGCGTTGGCCGCACGCAACGCAACTTCTGGGTTGATGTCCAGATGCCGCGCCACATTCACCGTAGCAAATAATAAATCGCCCAGCTCTTCGCTGATGGCTGCTTGCTCAGCGCTGACAATGGCCTCACGGACTTCGTCTAACTCTTCGTTCACTTTATCCACTACCGGTGCCAGACTGCTCCAATCAAAGCCAGCACTGGAAGCGCGCTGCTGGATTTTAAGCGCACGAGTTAGCGCTGGTAAACTCAGTGGAATATCATCCAGCACACTAACAGGGTGCTCAGGTTTGGCCTGCTCGGCACGCTCTTGCTGCTTAATTTCTTCCCAGCGCTCTTTAACCTGCTCAGTATCAGTAGCGCTGGTTTGAGCCGCGCTATACAGCAAGCCATCAGGAAACACATGGGGATGACGGCGTAGCAATTTCTCAGTAATGCGCTGCACCACCGTGGAGAAATCAAACATCTGCTGCTCATGCCCCAACTGACTGTAGTACACCACCTGAAATAGCAAGTCGCCTAGTTCGCTGGGTAGATGGGCAAAATCTTCGCGCTCAATGGCATCGGCAACTTCGTAAGCCTCTTCCAAGGTATGCGGCACAATGCTGGCGAAATTCTGTTGTAAATCCCATGGGCATCCACCCTCAGGATCACGCAAACGCGCCATCAGATACAGCAAATCATGTAATTGGTAGTGACCTGACTGACTCATAGCTCAACCTCAGCGCCTGCTTCTGTGTCTTGAAATTGCGTGGCATGTAAACGACTATAATAGCCTTTTTGCGCCAGCAGCTCTGCATGGCTACCGCGCTCAACAATTCGTCCCTGATCCATCACTAAAATCAGATCAGCTTTTTCAATGGTGGATAAGCGGTGGGCAATCACCAAAGTGGTACGACCTTGCACTGCATGATCAAGTGCTGCCTGAATATGCCGCTCTGATTCAGTATCCAAAGCTGAGGTGGCTTCATCTAGAATCAATAAAGGCGCATTCTTTAATAAAGCACGAGCGATGGCCAAGCGCTGACGCTGACCACCGGATAATAAAACGCCATTCTCACCGACCAAGGTTTCATAGGCTTGTGGCATGCGCTCAATAAACTCAGCAGCATAAGCCGCTTCGGCGGCAGCTTTAATTTCATCTAATGAGGCATCGGCTAAATCACCATAAGCAATATTTCTTGCTACGGTGTCATTAAACAATGAAACCTGTTGCGTCACCAGAGCCATATGCCGACGTAAATTTCTCAAAGTAAATTCTTTTACTTCCACCCCATCGAGTAAAATCTGCCCTTGTTGGTGCTCATAAAAGCGCGGAATAAGATTGGCCAAGGTTGACTTGCCGCTGCCAGAGCGCCCCACTAAAGCAATCATCTGCCCTTTCTTGGCGGTAAAACTGATGTTTTGTAACACCGGCGTATCGCTATTGGGGTAGGTAAAACACAAATCTCGCACTTCCAGCTGACCACTGACTTGGGTTAATTCAACGGTACCCGAATCATTCTCTTGCTCTTCATCCAGTTGCTCAAAAATACTTTCCGCACCCGCCACACCTTTTTGAATAGTGGAGCTGACTTCCGAGAGTTGACGAATCGGCTTTGGCAATAAGCCTGCCAAGGTAATGTAAGCAACCAAGTCACCTGGTGTTGAATCACCACGCAGCAACAACACTAAAAATAATAGCACCGACATGGCAGAATAAATCACCAGCTGCAGCGACGGCGTGTATACCGCATTGGTTTTAATCATCCGCAATTGCCGCTTGGTATTACTGATACTGGACTGTAAAAAGCGTTTACGTTCGTAAGGCTCACCACCAAAGCTGCGCACCACCCGATAGCTTTGAATGGTTTCAGAAGCCACATGGGTCACATCACCCATGGCTACTTGAATTTTCTTACTTTGTTTGCGGAATTTCTTACTGGTACTGTTCACCATTAAAGCAATAATCGGCAAAATCGCCACCATCACTAAGGTCAGTTTCCAGTTCATCCACAATAAAGTGGCAAACAAAAAAACCACCGTCATGCCTTCACGCACAATGACTTTAATCGCATCAGTGGCAGCACCTGTCACCATAGTCACATTATACGTAATGCGCGAGATCAAATGTCCTGAGTTGTTATTATCAAAATAGCGGTTAGGTAAAGTCAGCAGATTATTAAACAGCTGCACGCGCAGATCATGCACTAACCCTAACGACACTTTAGCCAGATAAAAATTACCTAAAAAAGAGCCCACACCTTGCCATAGAGCAATCAGCACAATCAGCAAAGGTACTGCCTGTAACAACCGCACATCTGCTAACCATGGCACATTAGGAAATAACACCGCTTCTGGGTTGGCTAAACCATCGACAAAATATTTTAAGACATAGCCAAGCATCGGTGAGGTGGAAGCAAAAATCAGAAAGCCGACAATACTGATAATAAACATGCCGATATAGGGCTTGATGTAACCCAATAAGCGAAAGTAAATTTTAACCCCAGATGTATTGCTACTCTGCTGTTGCTCTGTACTCATGTATTTTAAATTCTCAATGATGGGTGACGCATTTTAACAGTTCTGCAGTCACTGCAATGGTTACCAGTCCAATGCTTCTTTTAGAAAAGGAATAGTCAGTTTCCGCTGTGCTTGTAACGAGGCGTGATCCAATTGCTCTAAGGTGTCAAATAACACCGTCATGCTGCGCACCGAGCGAGCTAATAAAAATCGTCCAACTTCATCCGATAAACGTAAGCCACGGCGCGAGGCGCGCAACTGCAGGGCACGTAATTTATCATCATCACTGAGCTCGTGCAGTTGAAACACCAAGGCCAAACTTAAACGTGATTGTAAATCAGGCAGCTTAATTGGCAGTTCTCGTGGCGGTGCATCTGCGGCAATCAGCAGCTGTCTGCCCGAATCACGTAAGCGATTAAAGGCATGAAACAATGCCTCTTCCCACTCGCGCCGACCCAACACAGCTTGAATGTCATCCAGACAGACCAAGTCACAAAACTCAACATTATCTAACAGTCGTGTACCATGCTCCATAAGCTCAGCCAACGGCAAGTACAAAGCACGCCCACCGCGCTCTTCCACTCGTAAGCAGGCCGCTTGTAATAAATGGCTGCGACCCACCCCGGCTGTACCCCAAACATACAGCAAACTATCCAGCCACTGGTTCTCAGTTTCACAGGCATGCTCAACATAGCCTAAAGTGACGGCATTAGCCCCCGGGTAATAATTGGCAAAGGTCGCGTCATCACGCAAACGCATACTCAGCGATAATTGGGTTGGTTTCATGTGGACTCATTTATAGGCTGCTCGCGCACTGACGCCAGCTTAACCTCAGTAGGACTCTCAGGTGCACAGCTCTCACTGGACCCGCTATACATATTCGATTTTTGATACTGCTGATAGGCATACCTGAGCAAAACCATAATAACTGCAGCCACAGGTAACGCCAGCAATACCCCAATAAAACCAAATAATTGACCACCGGCTAAAATAGCAAAAATCACCGCCACCGGATGCAGGCCAATCCGGTCACCGACTAACAATGGGGTCAACAGCATACTTTCTAAAGCCTGACCAATGCCAAACACCGCAACAATGCCAATGAGTACATAAGGATCAAGGCCAAACTGAAACAATCCGGCGATCAATGCGGCACCAATACCGACAATAAAGCCCATATAAGGTACCAAGCTGGCTAGTCCCGCTAATAAACCAATCAACAAGCCCAGCTCTAAGCCCAGCAACATTAAACCCAGCGCATAGACAACACCCAGCGCCAGCATGACCAGCAACTGACCGCGCATAAATGCACCTAAAACTTCATGGCAATCAGCAATCAATTTAACGGTTAACGCTTCATGCTCTCGCGGTAATAAGCCACGCATTTTGGCCACTAAAATATCCCAGTCACGCAGCAAGTAAAATGTCACCACAGGGATCAAGAGCAGATTCACCAGCCAGCCTAGCAACGCCATGCTTGATTCAGTCACTTTACTCAACACTACCTGCACAATACCTGTGGTTTCACCAAGGTTCTCACTGACCATTTTTTTCATACCATCGACGCTGCTAGGACCAGCACTCAACCCTAACCGCGCCTGCAGCCAAGGTAAGACAGTGCCTTGCAGCCAATCCATCAACTGGGGTGTCAGCTCATACAAACTGACGAGCTGGCGGCCAATCATTGGCACTAAAAACAACAACAGAATAAGTAACAGCGCACTCAATAGGACAAAAACCAAAATCACGCCCCATGTGCGTGAAAATTTATATTTCTCTAACAGATCTACAATGGGGTCACCCATATAAGCCAGCAAAACACTGACTACAAACGGCATAAGAATCGGTAACAACTGATAGAAGATCAGCAAACCAAGTCCTGCTGCCGCCAATAGCAGCCAATGTCTTAAATTTTGCGGCATCAATAAAACCTCAGAGGTTACCAGCTAAAATACAGCATTTGTGCACCAGCGCCGGCTTGATTAGGTCGACCCGTTGAATGTGTTGCTGCCGCAGCTGCTTGGCCATTCTCAGTAGAAGCCAGTTCTGCAGCGGTTTGCAATTCGGACATAGACCGCTCATGCAAATGCGCTAAAGCCATCTGTGAACGCAACTGCTCAGGACTGCTGCGCACCTGCCACTGGGCATAGTTTTGATTAACCTCATCCAGTTGTGCAGAAAAAGGCTCTAACAGCCGCTCCAGCAAAGCAAAACGCTCCAAATCCACACCAGCGACACGGACGATAAAGTCCTCACCTTGACCGGGCTTAATGGCAAAACGCTGGGCTAAATACTCGTTAACTTTGGCGAAAACCTGAGCCGCCAAAACTTCTTGGGAGCTTGCACTGACTTGACCTTGTTCGTGCTTATCGCCAAGCCAAAGCTGCCACTGTGCTTGCCACGACTCACCATCAGACTGCTGCTGAACAATCAACACTGCATCAGCAGTGTAACGCTCAACTAAGGCTCTAATCTCTTGGTTTTCGCTTAGGGCATCAGCACTCACCAGCAACTGTTCATCTAAATCTCCTAAGGGGATACGTGTTGGTACGCCATAGTGTTGCGCCGCGTTAGATAATTTGCGCGCACCTGCTTGCCCATCACTGAGCAAACGTAAACCTTGGATGTCATCAGCTTGCCACCACGCCAACACCGCTAATCGATTGGCGCCCCAAACCGGCAAACCACTGGCACGCAAAGCAGACTGCACCGTCTGCGGATCAAAATTGACCACTAAAGTGTTATCTTCATAACCGTAACGACTGATCAGTTCTTCTGGGTTTGCATAGTATTTGGCCAACGGCGCTGACTGCGCGGCTTCTGCTTGACCGGTTAAGCGCTGCACTAAAGTCACAAACGCCTGTTGCAAACCGGCGTCGCGCACATCACTTGCTTGACTGACCAGTTCCTCACGGACTTGGTATAAAGCGTCTACTGTTGCCGCATAAGCAGTCACGCTGCTAAAGGACAGCACAATAGCGACAAGACCTATCAAAAATCGCATTATAATTCTCTCTCACGCTTGAACTGAGCAAAGTGCTTACCATAAACAGCCTACGCACTCACGGCAACTGCTTCTTGTGCGGTAATCCACAGTGCTAGGTATTTATCCGACCGACCACTGAGCCAGCGGTCTGTTTGTTTCCTTTCAATAACTCAGCCTTAACAGCAAAGACCGTACAACTTGCCAGCGATTCACCAACAAAGCCAAAAATATTATAAAACAACCCAACCACTGCAATGCCGACAGCGTTTCTGCAAACCAAATGGCAGCAAACAATGCCACCCAGATGGGTTCTAAAATCAGTATCACTGCACCGCTGGTTTGCGTGGTTAAACTTTGCGCATAGGTCTGTAACCAAAAGCGTCCTGCCGTACCCAAAACAGCACTGGCCAATAACCAGCCGAGCAAGGCTGGGGACCACTGCACAGAAAGCAGACTCGCAGCAGTCTCCAACACTAACGAAGCAAACAAAGTCACTAAACCAACTGAGGCTAGGGTAATAACTGTTAAGGCTAACGGGTCAACGGCACTGAGTTGAAGCGCTGCTTGGCGTTGAGAAGCTTGGCGCACTGACACTGTGGCGGCGCGGGTATTTAAAGTAAAGAAAACCGCCAAGCCTACGGCAGCAATCAAGTAAAAAACCTGCCCTAAACTGACGACAAATTGATTGGCTAAGGACAACAGTCCTATGCCCAGCAGCGCCACCGGCAAAGCCAACCAAGTGCTGCGAGGTATCGGCTCGGCGAAAAACACCCGCGCCACTATTGGCACCAGCAATACGCCTAAACTGATAAGAAATGCGCCCTCGCCCATGCTGTCACTGTGTGCTAGACCTAACACCCAAAACAACATTGCCAAACCAAAGACCACACCTACTCGGGCGCTGCGTAGCATATGCTCACCGGTGAGCTGAGCTAATTGTCGGCCACCCAGGCAGGCTAAAAAAGCTGCCGCTAGCAAAAAGCGTAAACCCATAAATAACAAGGGCGGCATCAGTGCGATTGCCTCTTTCGAGAAAATCCAGCTGATCGCAGCAATTAGGGTGACTGCCACCAAAAGCAGATCGGATTGACTCGCTCGTTTCATCCTTTCTGCCCTATTCTGGTTGGCGTCAAACACGCATTTTGCACTAAGACTTATGTGGCCGAGCTAAAAACTCATGGGACTGCATTTCCAGCAAACGGCTGAGGGTACGCTGAAACTCAAATTGTAAACGATTGCCCACATACAAATCTTTCAAGGGTACTTCCGCTGAAATAATCAGTTTGACACTGCGATCGTAAAACTCATCCACTAAGTTAACAAAACGGCGCGCAACATCTTCATTCGCCACATCCATTTGTTCAACGTTGGATAAGATTACTGTGCTGTAAATTTTACCCAACTCAATGTAATCATTCTGACTGCGTGGCCCATCACAGAGTGCGCGAAAATCAAACCAGGCCACATCATTACCGATTTTACGCGCCACAATGGTGCGATTCTCAACCGTTATTGCCTCATTTTCTAGCACTTTGCAGTTGTCCAACAAGAGACTGTGGAAGCTCTGATCCAACGCTTGCTCCACCTCTGCACTTAACGGGTAATGATACAATTCTGCTTGCTCTAAAGCGCGCAGACGGTAATCAATCCCACTGTCCACATTGACCACTTCTGTGTGTTGCTTTAACAAGGCAATGGCTGGCAAAAAGCGCGCCCGTTGCAAACCATCTTTATACAGTGCATCTGGGACAATATTGGAGGTTGCCACCAAGCAGACACCATTTTTAAACAGCTCTTCTAGCAATCCCGCCAGAATCATCGCATCGGTGATATCAGTAACAAAAAACTCATCAAAACAGATCACCCGCGCTTCTTTAGCAAAACGCTGGGCAACAATCACCAGTGGGTTTTTTTCACCATCGAGGCTGCGTAACTCTTCATGCACGCGCTTCATAAAGCGGTGGAAGTGAGTCCGCATTTTTTGCTCAAAGGGCAGTGAATCAAAGAATGTATCGACTAAATAAGTCTTTCCTCGACCCACGCCACCCCAGAAGTACAAGCCTTTCACCGGCTGCGGTGCGGTTTTTTTGCCGAGTAAACGACCCAGCAAACCATTATTGCTATTAGCATTGCTTGGCTCGACTTTGACTAAATCGTCATACAAGCGTTGCAAATGTTTCACCGCATTTTCTTGTGCAGCGTCACGAAAAAAGTCCGGACGCTGTAAATCCTGCTGATAACGCTCAAGTGGTGTCATAATAATAACTGTCGTCCCGACCAATAAAACGGGGGCAATATTTTAACCACGCCACCTACAATTGGCAAACATCCGAGCATTATTTAAGCATTTAGCCTGCTCGGCGCAATAACCATAAGCCAAAAACTGCACAAATCAACGCTGGCAATACCACTGCCACTATAGGAGCAAAACCAAACACTAAACTGGCTGGACCCAGCAAGTCTTGTGCAATACGAAAAACAAAACCTACCAATACCCCAGTAAACACACGCTGCCCTAAAGTGACCGAGCGTAAGGGGCCAAACACAAACGATATTGCCATCAGGACCAATGCTGCAGTCACCAAGGGTTGCAATACTTTTACCCAAAAGGCTAACCAGTAGCGGCTGGCATTTAATCCTTGTTCATTTAAATAGTGTGCATACTGCCATAACCCGCTGATGGGCAAGGTATCCGGATCCATAATCACTGTGTTGAGCAACTCCGGCGTGATATCCACTTCCCAGCGTTCGCTGTTGGCTTGTCTAATGCTGCTGCTACGCTCTTGCAAATCAGTATAAACAATATCTTCCAGCAGCCAATGGTCTTCTTGATACAAGCCTTCTTGGGCAAAGCTCGAGCCTAATAAGCGCTGCTGATCATCAATCACATAGCGCGTCACACCAATTAACCGACCACCGGGTTGAACCGCATTAACGTGGATATACTCCTCACCTTGGCGATGCCACAAGCCCCGTTTGGAGCTTTGTGCTTTGCCCACGGACTGGATTAACGAACGGTTGGCCTCGGCCATACTGGATGTCCAAGGCGCCAAGTATTCGCCAACTAGCAGACCGATCAGCATCAACACCAGCATGGGCTTCATCACCGCCCATACAATACGGCGGATGGAAACGCCTGCTGCACGAATAACCGTCAACTCGCTGTTACTGGCTAAGGTACCTAGGCCGACCAAACAACCAATCAGTGCCGCCATGGGCAGCATTTCATAAATCCGTTGCGGTGCGCTTAAACCCACATAGCTTGCCGCATCCCATACCGTGTAGGCACCCTCGATGTCATTGAGCTCATCAATAAAAGCAAATAACAAAGCCAGCCCAGTAATAATACCCAGCACTGCAACAATTGCTGAAAACACCGTGCGCCCTATGTAGCGATCCAGCCTACGCATGCTGCGCCTCCTTTTTTGCTCGACGCTGCGCCAGTTTTAAGCGCATGGGCTGCCAATACAATAAAAGCAAACCAATGACTAAAAACACTCCATGCACCGGCCACAAGCCCACCGCTACCGGTATTCTGCCCTTATCCAGTGCACTGCGTGCTGCAACCAGCAAGGCCAAGTACGACATATACAGCAAGATAGCCGGCAGTAACTTAAGAAACCGACCCTGCCGAGGATTGACCCGCGATAAGGGCACGGCAATCAAGGTGACAATCAGCACCAGAAGAGGAATGGATAAGCGCCACTGCAGTTCAGACTGCATTCTCGGCTGTGGATCGGCAAACAGTGTACTGCTGGGTAACCCTTCGCGATCACCCACCTTCACTTCGACCGAAGGTTTTGGTAGCAAAACACCATAGGTATCATAGTGAATCACCCGATAATCAGCTTCACCTGGTGTACCGTCATAGCGGTAACCGTCGTGTAAAACCAAGTAACGGCTGCCGTCCTCTTGAATTTGTTGGCGGCCAGTTTTGGCCACCAGAACCGTAATACCGTCATCTTTCTCAGCGGATTTACGCACATCACGTTTTTCCGAGATAAATACACTCTGTAACTCTTCGCGACCATTGGTGAGCTCTTGGGTATAGGTCACCCGGGAACCATCACGCAATGATTGAAAGCGCCCAGGCAGCAAAGTATCAAACTCAGTTAAGGCATCTTGCTCACTAAGAATCTGTGCAACATTTTGCACCCCTTGCGGGGTCAGAAAAAAGCTTAGCCAAGCGCATACAATGGCGATAAATATGGCCGGCACCATAGTGTAAGACAACAGACGCTGCTCACTCATCCCAGTGGCACTGAGCACTGTCATCTCACTTTCCAGATACAATCGTCCATAGGCTAATAAGACACCTAAGAACAACCCCAGCGGTAAAATCAACTGTAAAAAACCGGGAATGCGGTAGCCCATAATCATCAGTAATACGCCAGGATCCAAGATCCCTTGGGCGGCTTGGGCCAAATATTTAATAAAGCGACCGCTCATAATTATTACAAGCAGAACCGCACTGACCGCACTAAAGGTCAGTAAAACTTCGCGAGAAAGGTAACGAAAAATTATCAAGTAAGGGCTCCGTACTTGTCAAAGCCGCCCATAGCGGCTCACACTAGTCACACATATTATGGCAGTGTACCTACACGCCGATGCAAACCAACAGTATTATCCTGCATCTTTCTATCTTTGTCTTGAGGATCATTGAGTATGGACTTTTTAGTCAAATCCAGTTCAGTAGAAACACTGGAATCCAGCGCACTGGTATTAACCGTTAATGAACAGCTACAACTTGACAGCCAAGGGCAGTTGATCGATAAACTTTGTGACGGTGCTATCAGTGCCCACCTTAAGGCGGGTGATATCCAAGGCAAACTCGGTCAAACTTTACTGCTGCACAACCTAGCCAACCTTAAAGCACAACGTGTGTTACTGGTCGGTATTGGTAAAGACGCTGAACTCTCTGACCGCAATACGCGCAAAATAGTCAGTGCAATTCTAAATACTTTGAAAAATATCTCGGTCAAAGATGCGGCTTTAGCCTTTGCTGAGCTGGCTTTCCAAGAGCGCGATGCCTACGCCAGTGCCCGCTTAGTCGCTGAGTGCTTGGCTGACGGCCTCTACGTTTTCGATCAGTTTAAAAGTGAAAAAGCGCCTACCGTACGACTTAAAAAAATTACTTTCGTCTGCACCACTGAACAACACGCTGCTGTGGAAAAAGCCTGCAAGGACGGTAAAGCTATTGCCAGCGGCATGGCGTTTACCCGCGACCTGGGCAATATGCCGCCCAATATTTGCCATCCACGCTACTTGGCTGAGCAAGCTAAAAAACTGAGCAAAGGCAATAAGAAACTGGATGTTGAAATTCTCGAAGAAAAACAACTGAAAGAATTGGGTGCTGGGGCTCTACTGGCTGTGGCCCAGGGCAGTGATCAGCCGCCACGGATGATTATTATGCATTACCAAGGCGGCCAGAAAAATGATCAGCCCTATGTGCTGGTGGGCAAAGGCATCACCTTTGATACCGGTGGCATCAGCCTCAAGCCTGGCGCTGGCATGGATGAAATGAAATACGATATGGGCGGCGCTGCCAGCGTCCTTGGCACTATGAAAACCCTGTTGGAATTAGAGCTGCCAATCAATGTGATCGGTGTTCTAACCTGTGCGGAGAATATGCCCAGCGGTGGTGCCACCCGCCCCGGTGATATTGTCACCACCATGAGTGGGCAGACGGTAGAAATTCTCAATACTGATGCCGAAGGCCGCTTAGTGCTTTGCGATGCCCTAACTTATGTTGAGCGCTTTAAGCCGCAAGCCGTGGTCAATATCGCCACGCTCACCGGTGCCTGTATCGTTGCTTTAGGCAGCAACACCAGTGGTCTTATGGGTAATAACCCAGAACTGGTCGCCAACCTCTTAAGTGCCGGCAAGCAAGCCAGCGATGTGGCTTGGGAGCTACCACTGTTTGATGACTACCAAGAGCTGCTAGACAGTCCCTTTGCTGATATTGCCAATATTGGTGGCCCTAAAGCTGGCACCATCACCGCGGGCTGCTTCCTATCGCGCTTCACCAAGGAGTATCCCTGGGCACACTTAGATATCGCCGGTACTGCTTGGATCAGTGGCGGTAAAGAAAAAGGTGCAACCGGTCGCCCAGTACCTTTACTGAGTCAATATCTACTGGATCGCGTGCAGTGAAAGTAGAGTTTTACGTTTTGCCCTCCACCCAATCGGCGGACCGCTTAACTGCGGCCTGCCGCTTGGCCCATAAAGCCTGGCGCGCCGGCTTTATGACATTTATCCGCTGTGCCCATGCTGAGCAACAAGCTGAACTGGATCAGTTACTTTGGACTTTCCGTGCACACAGTTTTATCCCCCACTGTTTAGCCGGTGATGCCTGCCAAGCTCCTGTGGTGCTGGGTGTGAGTGAACGCCCTGAGTTTAATGCTGCTGTACTGATCAACTTACACCACGAGATATCAAGTCATCTTGACTGCTTTAATCGCGTGATCGAAATTGTTAATCAAGAACCCGAACAGCTGAAGGTCAGCCGGAAAAACTTTGTCCGCTATCGCAAGCAAGGCTATCAACCGGCTCGGGTTGAATTATAGCTGCAATAAACCGCAACTGAGCTCTAAAGCAGCGTACTTTTTTACTTTAAAGCGCATCTTCCCCTCTTTAAGCCCTCTGTTTGCTATCCGATGATGGCCGCTCGGCTTGAAGCCTGATAAAATTGCAAAATTAAACGTATTTTCCGCATCTTTCGCAAAGGCCATTTCATGAGCAACAATAAAACCTCTTTAAGCTACAAGGACGCTGGTGTCGATATCGACGCTGGTGAAGCATTAGTTGAGCGTATTAAAGGTGTAGCTAAACGCACTGCACGCCCTGAAGTGCTCGGTGGCCTTGGTGGCTTTGGTGCTTTATGTGAGATTCCTGAGGGCTATCGCCAGCCTGTTCTAGTCTCAGGTACCGATGGCGTGGGTACTAAACTACGTCTAGCCATTGATCTCAATAAGCACGATAAAATTGGTATTGATTTGGTCGCCATGTGCGTTAACGATCTTATTGTCAGCGGCGCTGAGCCTTTGTTTTTCTTAGACTATTACGCCACGGGTAAGCTCAATGTGGATATCGCGGCACAAGTGGTCAGTGGAATCGGCGAAGGCTGTGAGCAAGCAGGTTGTGCGCTGGTTGGTGGTGAAACCGCTGAAATGCCAGGCATGTACAGTGGCGAAGATTATGACTTAGCCGGCTTTTGTGTCGGTGTGGTCGAGAAATCTGAAATCATTGATGGCACCCAAGTCGCTGCTGGTGATGTGCTGATCGCTCTGCCGTCTTCAGGCCCGCACTCCAATGGCTATTCACTGATTCGTAAAATCATTGAAGTTGCCGAGGTTAATATCCAAGACATTCAGCTGGATGGCATCGCCCTGAGCGACCTGTTGATGGCTCCCACCCGTATTTACGTTAAACCACTGCTTAAATTGATCAAAGAAACTGGCGCAGTAAAAGCTATGTCGCATATCACCGGCGGTGGTTTAGTAGAGAATATTCCCCGGGTGCTGCCGGCCAACTCACAAGCGGTGATTGATATCAACAGCTGGACCCGCCCTGCAGTGTTTGACTGGTTACAAGAGCACGGCAACGTCGACGAAGTTGAAATGCACCGTGTACTCAACTGCGGTGTGGGCATGGTGATTTGTGTTGCTGCAGAACAACAAGCTGCAGTCCTTGAGCACTTGCAAGCTTCTGGCGAGCAGCCTTGGGTAATTGGCCAGATTCACGCTGCAGCTGACAACGCTGAGCGTATTGTTCTTAACAACCTAAAAAGCCATTAATGTCTGACTCTAAATCCTGCAATATTGTTGTCCTGATCTCCGGATCAGGCAGCAACTTACAAGCCATTATCGATAACTTAGCTGAGCACCCCAGCGCACGCATTAAGGCCGTGATCAGCAACCGTGCCGATGCGTATGGTTTGGTCCGCGCCGAACAAGCCGGCATCACTGCGCAGGTGTTAAATCACCAAGACTTTGCTGATCGTTTAGCTTTTGATCGTGCTTTAATTGAGGTGATTGATCAACATCAGCCCGATCTAGTAGTGCTCGCCGGTTTTATGCGCATTCTGACCCCAGAGTTTACCCGCCACTATGCTCGACGTCTGCTGAATATTCACCCTTCGCTACTGCCAAAGTATAAAGGTCTCAACACTCACCAACGGGCCATTGATGCTGGTGATCAACAGCATGGTTGCAGCGTGCACTTTGTTACTGAGGAACTCGATGGCGGCCCAGTAGTCATACAAGCTGCACTGCCTATCGATGTTAATGATAATTGTGAACAGTTAGCGCAAAGAGTGCATGCTGTAGAACACCAAGTTTATCCACTGGCAGTGCGTTGGTTTGCTGATGGCCGTCTACGCCTCAGCGAACAAGGTGCTCTACTTGATGGGCAACCTTTAGCCAGTTCTGGCTTTCAGTTCCAACCCTAGGAGATTTACTTATGCGCCGTGCTATTTTTTTAACCCTAGCAGCGTTTATTTTACCGGCCAGCCTGATGGCTGCAGAGTTACAGCCCTTCTCTGCCAGCTATACTGCTGACTGGAAACAGCTGCCCTTTAGCGGCAAAGCTGAGCGCAGTTTACAACAACAAGATGATGGTACATGGAAGCTTGATTTTTCTGCTTCCTTGCTGGTAGCAGGCCTTAATGAAACCAGTTGGTTAAGTTTGGTCAATGGTGATGTCCAGCCAGATAAATACCGTTACTCACGCAAAGGCATGGGCAAAGCAAAAAAAATCAAACAAGATTTCGACTGGCAGGCTCAGCGAGTAACAGGTAGCGACCGCGGCAAGCCACTCAACTTAACTCTGATCCAAGGCGTGCAAGATAAATCGTCCTATCAACTGGCACTGCAGCGCGACGTTGCTGATGGCAAAACCAGCATGTCCTATCAAGTACTAGACGGCGATGACTTAGACACCTATGACTTCCGTGTGCTGGGTGAAGAAACTGTGGAAACTATGGTCGGCACTGTCGATGCGATTAAAGTTGAGCGAGTACGTGACCCAACCCAGAGCAAACGTATCACTGTTCTCTGGTTTGCTAAGGATTGGGATTATTTACTGGTGCGCCTGCAGCAAATTGAAAATGACGGTAAGGAATATCAGATTATTCTCGAAGACGGCAGCGTAAACAACAAGGCAATTAAAGGCCGCAACTGATCTTTTTTCAACCAGAGACTGCTGAGCCGCAGACTCTCTAATAAGCCAGCGCTTAATTGATACACATCAGAGTAATTTATATTAATATATAGTATTATTTATAGTTAACAGCTTGCTTTAATCAGCTGATTAAAACCGCTTAAGGAATGATTAAATATGGCAATTAAAACATTACGCGCTACTGGCCACATGGGTGCCGGTATGACCATTGAAATTATGTGTGGCGAACACAAAGTGTATATGGATCAGCCGAAGAACGCTGGCGGTGCTAACTTAGGTCCAGCGCCACCGGAGTTAGTGCTGGCAGCTTATGCCGGTTGCGTTGGCAGCCTCGGCCGCATTATAGCTTTTCAAGACAAAATCGAGCTGCGGGGTATGACTTTCGAAGTTGAAGCCGATTACGATCCAGACTGTTTATTGGGTCGCGAAACTACCGCCCGCGCGGGTTTCCAAGAAATGCGTTTAAAGGTCAAGATTGATGCTGATCTGGATGATGCTGCTAAACAAGCTTTTTTAGATAAGATCGAAGAGCGCTGCCCAGTTGGCGACAACTTGATCAACTCAACCAAGCTGGTCACTGTACTGGACAAATAACAGCAGCTGCTGAGTTTAGACTTTGCACCTGACTCAGCTTAAACTCAGCGCTGTTAATTCGTCTTGTTCTCAATAAAAAAACCGCGATTAATTCGCGGTTTTTTTATTAGGCTAAAAGCTGCTTAGCTGCTTAGCTCAACCAACAGCTTATTTAGGCGCTGCACATAAGCAGCAGGATCTTTCAAACTGTCACCCGCTGCTAATGCCGCTTGATCAAACAAGATCATCGACAAGTCAGCAAAACGCTCATCATCTGCTTCGCTATCGAGTTTCTCAACCAAGCTGTGCGCGGGGTTAATCTCAAATACCGGCTTAGACTCTGGCACAGTCTGACCACTGGCTTCTAGAATTTGGCGCATCTGCAAGCCTAAATCTTGCTCACCAATGGCCAAAATGGCCGGTGAATCAGTCAGGCGATGGGACACACGTACATCTGCCACTTGATCACCCAACGCTGTTTTCAAGCGGGTAATCAGCGCTTCTTTACTCTTGGCCACTTCATCTTGCGCTTGTTTATCGTCTTCGCTGTCTAATGCACCCAGATCTAAATCACCACGGGCCACATCAACCAGCTGCTTACCGTCAAACTCAGTGAGATAGCTCATCAGCCACTCATCAATGCGGTCAGTCAACAGCAATACTTCAATGCCTTTCTTGCGGAACACTTCCAAGTGCGGGCTGTTTTTAACCTGTGCATAGCTTTCACCGGTCAAGTAATACACCTTGTCTTGGCCGTCCTTCATCCGCTCAAGGTATTCAGCCAGCCCAACCGTTTGCTTATCATTACCGTTGTGAGTCGAGGCAAAACGCAGTAAGCCAGCTACTTTTTCTTTATTGGAGAAGTCTTCAGCTGGGCCTTCTTTTAACACCTGACCGAATGCATCCCAGAATGTTTGATACTTCTCAGGCTGATTTTTCGCCATCTTATCCAGCATATCGAGCACACGCTTGGTCAGCGCAGACTTCATGCTCTCGATCATTGGATCTTTCTGTAAGATTTCACGGGAAACGTTAAGCGATAAATCGTTGGAATCCACAATACCTTTTACAAAGCGCAGGTAAAGCGGTAAAAACTCATCCGCCTGATCCATAATAAATACGCGTTGCACATAGAGCTTTAAACCACGCGGTGCTTCACGCTGGTATAAATCAAAAGGCGCGCGGGTTGGGACATACAGCAGCGAAGTATACTCGAGACGACCCTCGACTTTGTTGTGACTCCAAGTCAATGCATCCTCAAAGTCATGGGCCACATGCTTATAGAACTCTTGATACTCTTCATCTTTAATCTCTGTGCGTGGACGGGTCCATAATGCGCTGGCACGGTTAACCACTTCCCACTCAATTTCTTCTGCAGTATCTGCCTCTTCGCTCGACACTTCTTTAGGCAACTCAATGGGCAACGCCACATGGTCAGAATACTTCTGGATAATATTACGCAGACGAAAACCATCAGCAAACTCGCTGTCTTCCATTTTCAGGTGTAGCACTATGCGGCTACCGCGCTCAGCTTTTTCAATGGTAGAGATTTCAAACTCACCCTCGCCCTTTGAGCTCCACAAAACGCCTTCTGCGGCTGGGGCACCGGCGCGACGAGTATAGACGTCAACTTTCTCAGCAACAATAAAGGCCGAATAGAAACCCACACCAAACTGACCAATTAACTGTGAGTCTTTTTTAGCATCACCGGATAAGTTTTTGAAGAACTCCGCAGTACCTGACTTGGCAATGGTACCCAGGTTATTAATCACCTCATCACGGCTCATGCCAATGGCATTGTCTTCAATGGTTAAGGTGTTGGCCTCTTTATCAAAGCTGACACGTATTCTCAGCTCAGAATCACCGGCCAGCAACTCAGGTGCAGATAGAGCTTCAAAACGAAGCTTATCCGCCGCATCTGACGCGTTAGAAATTAACTCGCGCAAAAAGATCTCTTTATTCGAGTACAGCGAGTGAATCATCAAATGCAGTAGTTGTTTGACTTCTGTCTGAAAACCTAATGTTTCTTTTTGTGCTTCAACAGCCATCTTTTAACTCCATATTCACTAAACACGCCACGCTTTATGTTGGCAATACCATGGATATGGGGCTTATTACTAAAATAACAACTGTCTAGTATAGCTTTAAGCCGCTGCACTAAAAGTGCATGACTATCAGCTGCTTTACTAAAAGTTCTCAGCACTGCACTTGAAAAGCTCTAGACTGCTTGAGCCATCACACTCACAAGACTCAAACAATATGCGATACTGGCACGGTGTTTGTTTTATAATACAGCGCACCTAAAAAAAGAAACCATGGAGATCAACTATGCAAAAGTCTTTCGTTACTGCCCTGCTACTGGCAACCACCCTTGGCTTAGCCGCTTGTGATAGCGAGTCAGAAAACAAGCTCGAGGCAGCTAAAGATGCCGTTGAACATAAATCTGAGCAGCTGACAGAAGCAAGCGAAGAAGCCACAGAAGCGGTTAAAGAAAAAATTCACGAAATTGAAGAAGTCCGTGAAGAGCACGCTGAAGAGGGGCAACATAAGCTGGATGAAGTTATTGATGAAAGCGAAGAGGCAAAAGCAAAAGCAAAAAAAGAACTGGATGACGCAGTTGATGCCAGCAAAGAAGCAAAAGTAGATGCCGAAAAAAAAACTGGACGACGCAGTTGATGCCAGCGAAAAAGCCGCTGATCAAGCCAAAAAAGATCTAGAAAAAGCCAAAAAAGATACTCAGTCCGATCTTAAAGAGCTAAAGGATCGCGCTGACGAAACTGCTGATAAAATCAAAACTGACAGCAAAGATGCCATCGAAGCAGCTAAGAAAAAGCTGGATGATGCTTAATAAGCAGACCACTCCTGCTTGCCCAGCATAAAACCAACCCACGCATTGGTAGTCCTTACCTGCGTGGGGTGGTTAAAATTTAACTATCCACATGACCTGTAACAAGCATTAAGCAACCCCAGCCTAACAACAGTTCATCTGCGCTGACTCTCAGCACACCACAAAACCTGTACAAATAATTTGACTTGTACAGCTATTGTTATATTCTTATAGGCATATTCTCTAGCCTATAAAGCCCCACTATGAATACTGCAAACAAACTGATTAAAGTCGGCATCAGTGCCTGCCTATTGGGCGCCCCTGTGCGTTTTAATGGCGGGCACAAACAATCGCGCTTGTGCAAAGATATACTCAGCCAATATTTCGAGTATGTATCAGTATGCCCTGAAGAGGCTATTGGCCTAGGTACCCCACGTGAACCTATTCGCTTGGTCGGTGATACTGATAATCCTCGCGCCGTTGGTACAGTTAACCCAGCACTCGATGTTACCGATGCCTTAACCCGCTATGGCCAACGTACTGCCGCCCAACTGAATGATCTGTGCGGCTATATTCTGATGCAAAACTCCCCTTCTTGTGGCATGGAACGAGTCAAGGTCTATCAAGACAATGGCCATACCACCGAACGTGGTGGCAGGGGTTTATTTGCTGCCGCACTGATGCGCGCTCAACCCAACTTGCCGGTCGAGGAAGATGGCCGTTTAAATGACCCAGTACTGCGAGAAAACTTCATTACTCGGGTCTTTGCTTATGCACAATGGCAACAATTGTTAAGCAGCGGTTTAACCCGCAAAAAACTTTACGATTTTCATGCCCGTTATAAATACCAATTGATGGCTAATAGCCCTGCCGATTGCACTGCTTTAGGGCGTTTACTGGCCAGCAACCATCAACTGCGTTTAGGCATTTTGGCCACGCAATACTTTAGTCTGTTTATGTCGGCATTGAAAAAGATAGCCAACCGCGGCTCCCATACCAATGTTTTGCAGCATATCAGTGGTTATATTAAGCACTCACTCGATGCGAATGAAAAACGCGAGCTGCAGACACTTATCAGCCAATACCGCACAGGTATAGTGCCTTTGGTGGTGCCGTTGACCCTGATCAAACACCATTTTAAGCGTCATCCAGATCGTTATATTGCTGCGCAGGTGTATCTGCAGCCGCACCCTGAAAATCTAAGCCTGCGTAATGCCATATGAATAAAATACTGCAAACCGTGCCTAACCAGGCCCCCCTTGATAGCAAGCATGAATTGTTTCCAATCCGTGAAGTCGCTCGGCAAACTGGCGTTAATCCCGTCACTTTACGGGCTTGGGAGCGCCGCTATGGTCTGATTAAACCGCAGCGCACGGCCAAAGGACACCGTTTATACTCCACTGAACAGATTGATCGAGTTCGTAAAGTATTGGACTGGCTCGCGCGCGGTGTTGCTGTCAGCCAAGTCAAACAATTGCTCCAAGAGCCCACTCTTGCACACAGTCCGGCAGACTCAAACTCCCCCTGGCGCGCTCAGCACGAGCAATGGTTTAGCTGGATTGAACAACTGGCTGAGGGGCCGCTTGATCAAGCCTATAAAGATGTCATGGCGATCTATCCGCCAGAAACCTTATGCCAGCACTTATTTCTCCCCTTACTGCATAGATTACAACAGCACTGGACGTTAACTGCTGGGGCACGACTTGAGCAGGTGTTTTTTATGACGTGGTTGCGCACCCAACTGAGCAGTCGCATCAGTCTTAACAATCGCTTACATAACAGCGCTCCGCTTTTAATTGTCAGCTTATCTGAGCAATCTATGGCGCCAGAGCTCTGGCTGTCCAGCTGGTTAGCCAGTTATTCCGAATGCCCCGTGCGAGTACTTGAGTGGCCGCTGCCAAGCCAAGACCTGCTGTTAGCTATTGACCGGTTGCAGCCGCGAGCAGTGCTGATGTACAGCAGCCAACGTTTAAACCTTGAAGATCTACGCGAACTGACTGCTACAGTTGACTGCCCGCTCTTGCTTTCTGGCCATGCGGTTAGCATTCACCGTGAAGCACTGACAGATGTATCTCAGCTCACGTGTGCTGATGACCCCCTGCAGGTTTACCACAGCCTGTTGCAGCTCAACCTCATCCAACAGCATTAAGGGTATTCACATGCAGCAACTGATTTGGTTTCGCCACGACCTGCGTATACAGGACAACACTGCACTCGATGCGGCCTTATGCGCAGGCCCAACAGCTGCGCTATTTATTATCAGCCCGCAACAATGGCTGACTCATAACGATGCTCCTTGTAAAGTTGATTTTTTATTACGCAACCTTGCTGAGCTGCAACAAAGACTGGCCACCCTTAATGTGCCACTGTTGATCCGCACTGCTGAACATTGGCATCAGGCGCCAGAGGTTATCGCGCAATTGTGCCAAGAGCACACAATCAGCGCTGTGCATGTCAATACTGAGTACGGCATCAACGAAAGTCAGCGTGACGCAGCTGTGGGCACATATGTAGTTGATCAGGGTATTTTATTCCACAGCCACCTGGACCAGCTGTTATTTAAACCGGGCAGCATTCTCACTCAAAGCGGTACGTTTTTTAAAGTATTCAGTCAGTTTAAAAAAGCCTGTTACAAGCAATTGTACGACTCTGTGCCTGAATGCCTTGCGGCACCTAAGGCACAAGCACCTCTAGGAATTGATAGCGATCCGATTCCCACCAGCGCGGCCGGTTTTAGCGCTGCCTCTGCCGAGCTGCAAGCACTGTGGCCCGCCGGTGAACGGGCAGCCCAGCAGCGTTTAAATGCATTTACTGATGAAGCCATTGCTGATTATTTAGATCGCCGTGATTTCCCTGCCCTAGCTGGCACCAGTCAGCTATCGGCTTATTTAGTGGCTGGGGTAATATCCATTCGCCAATGCTTACATGCAGCATTAGCAGCCAATCAAGGCGAGTTTGACTCAGGCAAACCAGGGGTGGTTACTTGGATTAACGAGCTGCTTTGGCGTGAGTTTTATAACCACATTTTAGTCGGCTACCCTAAGGTTTCACGTCACCGTGCCTTTAAAGCGCATACTGAAGCCCTCCCTTGGCGTCACGCCCCGCAAGACTTACTGGCGTGGCAACAAGGTCGTACCGGTTTTCCCATTATTGATGCCGCCATGCGCCAACTACTAGCCACAGGCTGGATGCACAACCGCTTACGTATGGTGGTTGCCATGTTTTTAACCAAGAACTTATTAATTGATTGGCGTGAAGGCGAACACTTTTTTATGCAGCATCTGATCGATGGTAACTTAGCGGCCAACAATGGCGGTTGGCAGTGGAGTGCTTCCACCGGCACCGATGCAGTGCCCTACTTTCGTATTTTTAATCCAATCAGCCAATCGAAACGTTTTGATCCCAAAGGGGATTTTATTCGACACTGGCTGCCCGAGCTTAAGCACCTGAGCGCTAAAGACATTCATCAACCTAAGCTGCAGCCTGGGTTATTTAGCGCCACTGATTATCCCCAACCCATGGTTGATTTAGCTGCCAGCCGTGAGCGTGTTCTCAGTGCCTTTAAAAATCTGCCCGCAGTGAGCGAATGACCCAACTTGGCCTGACTCCAAGTTGCGGCCAAGTTGTCACTGACTGCTTCACGCAATATCAGTCAGCGTTGCCACTTGAGCGATAGCGGTCAACTAGGGTTAAACCCAACATGACTGCAATAGCCGGCACCAACCAGCCCATTTGCTGCTGCGCTAAAGGCAACTGATTAAATAGTTCTGGCACCCAGTTGGATAAGCCTGCAGCGGCCAAACCATCCACGACACCAAACACCAAAGTGACCAGCATAGTTCCTCGAAAAACCAGCTCAGTGGAGCGCCAGCATCGGTCTAACAAACTTAAAGCCACTAACACAATGGCTAATGGATACAACCCTGTCAGCACCGGTATTGACACTTGAATCAGTTGCTCTAACCCTTGGTTAGATACGGCCCAACTAAAGAGGACAAAAAAGGTCACGACATAGGTATAAGCAATATTCAGCCGCTCACTAAAAAACTCGCCGCAGGCCACCAGCAAACCCACTGCTGTGGTTAAGCACGCCAGTCCAATCACCAAGGCCAACAGCAGATTGCCCACCGGACCAAACACATGTTGCACATATAATGCCAGAACCTGTCCACCATTTTGCGCTTCACTGGCAATCTCTTGGCTGGTCGCACCTAAATAAAACAATGACAAATACACTGCTGACAAACCCGCTGCTGCGATAAGTCCAGCATAGATGGAGTAACGGGTAATTAAACGCTCAGCTTGCACACCCTTACTGCGCAGCGCTGTAGCGATCACCACGCCAAAAGCCAAGGCACCCAAGGCATCCATGGTTAAATAACCGTGCAAAAAACCTTGCGATAAAGCTTCCTGCTGATACAAACCCAGCGCTTGTCCTATAGGCCCTGCTGGTTGCAAAAATGCAGCGCCACCAAGAATAGCTAAAGCCACGAGTAATACTGGGGTGATCACTGTACCTATGCGGTCAATGATTTTATTCGGGGTAATGGCTAAATACAGCACTAAAGCAAAGTACGCAGTGGAGTACAGCAACAAGCCGGTACTGCTGCTACCAAAAAACGGCACTACGCCAATCTCATACGACACCACAGCGGTACGTGGCGTGGCAAAAAACGGCCCAATGGCTAAATACACGGCCACCGCCAGCACCGTGCCTGCAACTTTGCCCAGTGGCTGAGTCAACGCGGATAAACCGCCACCAACCCGTGCTAAAGCCACTACAGTCAGCAGCGGCAACCCGACTCCGGTGAGTAAAAAGCCCAGCGCAGCACGCCATACTGCAGTGCCCGCCTGCAAGCCCGATTCCGCTGGAAAAATAATATTACCAGCGCCCAAAAACAGTGCAAAAGTCATAAAGCCCAGTGCAAATACATCACGCCGACTAAAATGGGCTGATGTCGCTGTTGTGGTATTCATGAAGGTCCTTTAGCTTAAATATCAAATGAAGCGCACAAGTCTAAAGCACTGGGCATAATGTACAAAGGGTTTAAGCCGTGCCCGAAGCCGAGCAAGAGGATTGCTTGGCAGTTTTTGACTGACAAGCCAGCGCTAAAGCAATAAGATCGGTGCTCGGACCGCGATCAACTGGGGCATGTTGCGCTTTAACACTCACTGCCAGTCACCCTGCTTCAGTAGCCAGTTGGTTAGTGTGGTACATCATCCTTACTGACCGTCTTTTGTTCCGAGACAGCTTTGGCCTGAGCGCAATCCTTACCATCAGCAGCGAGCCCCTGTTGCTCTGCCCCCGCAACCGGCTCATACACTAGCACGGTATAAAGTGGGAAGTGGTCAGAGCCAATGGATGGCAAGCGCTTAATACGCTTCACGGTAAAGTGCGCACTATGGAATAGATGATCGAGCGGCCAACGCAGAAATGGAAAATCGACATGAAAGGTATTAAACATGCCCCGCCCTACTCGAGGATCCAGCAAACCACTTATTTTACGGAAAAGTCGCGTGGTGGCTGACCAGGCAACATCATTCAGATCTCCGGTAACAATCACTGCTGCATCAGTCTCTGCGACACTTCGAGCAATGGCTATTAACTCAGCATCGCGCTCTTTTGACTGAGTATTTTCGGTCGGACTGGGTGGCGCAGGATGGACAAAATGCAGATGGACAGGGTCGCCGGAACGTAGTTGCAAGTGCAGGTGGATGGACGGAATATCTTTCTCAACCAAATAAGTAATTTTTTCATGACTAAAAGGTAATCTGGAATACACATGCATGCCATATAAATTATCCAGGGGGCATTTAACGCTATACGGCATACTCGCTTCCAGCACCTCAAGCTTATCCTCCCACCACTGGTTTGACTCGAGAGTGACCAGTATATCCGGTTGATACTGTTTAACCAGAGCAATCAGGGCAGCGCTGTTACGATTTGTTTGCAACACATTGGAGGTGATGATGCTGAGCTGCCTATTTGGGTCTGTACTGCAGGAGTCTTTCACCTCATTGGGCCAGATCAAGGTGTAAGGCACAACCCAGTATAACTGCCAAAGAAAACATAGCATTGTGACAGCAATCAACAACCAAGTGAGCGGCAACTGCAGATCCAGAACAAGCAACTGAGCAGCCAACAATACTCCAGCCAGTAGTGCTATTTGCAAACGTGGAAAATCAAGCCCTCTAATCATCCAATGTGATCCTTTAGAGAGCGGCAACAAAGTGCCAATGACAATCAATAAGATCACGATAACAAACAGTACTAACATAGTATTTCCTGTTATTTATTTCTGCGTAGCTTACATTCCGCTCATCGCAATGGGCACCGGTTGTTGTCGATAAAACTGACAAAGCAAACGATAGACCTCAGGCATCTGTTCGAGCATGGTGTCAGGCGCCTCAAAAAAAGTCTCACTGCACACGGCAAAAAACTCTGCAGGGCTGCTCAGCCCATATGCATTGAGCGGCAACGGGCGATTGTGCTGATAGTCATTCTGCAATCTATCCCAAGCAGCAGTAAAAATACTGTGCCACTCACCGGCACGCATATCCGGATGCATGGGCGGCGCACCGTTCGCTCCATCGCGTAGCATATCCAGCTTATGCGCCACTTCGTGAATCACCACATTACTGGCATGACCACTGGCTGAATACGGCCCCGAGTGACTGACGGCATCCCAAGCTAAAATCAGCGGCCCGCGAAACCAAGCTTCACCGCTTAAGGCGGGACCTTGAGCGTGAACCACACCATCCCGACTGCGATAGGCGCGATTGGGCACAAAGCCGCCCTCATAAATAATGACGGTGCGCCAGCGCTGGTACCAGTCCAAGCCTAAATGCAGCACAGGTACGCAGGCCATAGTGGCAATTTTTATCCCCATGGCATCGCTAAATTGAAAACCACTGCCGGGTACTAATTTTTTTTGCGCTAAAAACCGAAATGTCATAGCGCGCAATGCTTCGCGCTCAGCACCTTGGTAGCGCTGCATCACCGGCCAATCAGCAACGGCTGCCTCCCACTGTTCGGTGGTAAAACCCATTTTTTTAATGCGCCTATTTTCCAGCCAATGCCGAATTTGCTTAAACATAGTTAATCCACATTAGTTTACTGCTGAACAATTAATTCACCTATTCGTTGGCCAAGAACTATATAGCAACTTAAACTCAATACTCGAATGTCCTATGAAACAGAGTATTTATCCAGACCTGTCCCGAGCCCCTGCCCTATAAAATTGTCTATATTTTAGGTAGTCTGCTGATCTGTAGTTAAAGCCAACTGTCCCATGGTTCTTAGCCAAGGCAGTGTATTGATTAAGGAATACATGAATATGTCAGACGATCTGTATCAAAAAGGTATCAAAAAAATCCAAGAACTCACCGCCTCGCCTGATAGCGACCCAACGGGTGAAATGGATATCGGCGAGAAATTTAAAGATATTGCCCCTGATTTACAAAAGTACGTAGTTGAGTTTGCTTTTGCTGGAATTTACTCGCGCCCAGGTCTTGATAACAAACAAAAAGTATTGACCACAATTACCGCTTTGGTTGCCCAAGGTAAGCCACAAATTGCTATGCATATCAAAACCGGCCTGACAGTGGGTTTAACCCCAGAAGAGATCGTCGGTTGCATTATGCACCTGATTCCCTACACAGGTTTTCCCAGTGTATTAAATGCTTTAACCGTGGCTAAAGAGATCTTTGCAGAGCAAGGTTTAACCGTTGACACCACAGGTCTTGAGTAAAGAAAGCCAGCTTTTATAGGGGATTTTCTCGCGCTTTAATTGATCCACACAAACGACTTTTTAAACCTCAGCGACGCCCGGGTTAAAGCTTGCTTCGATCGAACCTGTTTGATTGGCTATTGGCAGTCTATACCGTACCTGATGCTGGCCCAAAGGTGTCTCAGCCGATGCGCCAGCCCTGGCACCCTGATCGTCGCTCGCTTGATTTTACTGGCTGTCGGATTCTTGCTTGGCTTTTCTCTCGCTGTGCTAAGGCAAAGAGCCTGTCGTTGCTGCTCATTGCCCTACAACCTGTAATTTTCGCAGGAATGTTTTACCGCTGTTTCTATTACAGAAAGTGGGTGGGCTGGCTTTTTCAGCTTATTGACTGCTAGGACTTTTATCTGGATCAGTGCCGCTAAAAAATCTGAGCCACTTCGCAAAGCCCGCCAATTAGCTTATGATGCGCAGCCAAAATCTATCCGCTTATAAAGTTAGGCTTATATGTCCGTCACTGCGCTGTATACCGACCTGTCTGGTTATTACGATTTAATGTGTGCCGATATTGATTACCTAGCACAAAGTCATAACATTCGCCGATTACAGCAAATTTTCGGTAATGACGGTAAACAACATCTTGATTTAGCTTGCGGCACGGGCCCCCATATACGGCATTTTCTGGATTTTGGCTATCACAGTTGCGGACTCGATATTAATCAGCCCATGCTTGATCTAGCCAAAAAGCGCTGCCCTGAAGCACAGTTCTCCTTACAGAATATAAGTGATTTCAAGGTCGCTGAACCCTTGGACCTGATCACCTGCTTGCTCTATTCAATCCATTACAGTGATGGCCTTGATAAGCTGAAAAGTTGTATCGCCAGCGTTCACCGTGGGTTAAAAACCGGTGGTGTTTTCTGCTTTAATGCGGTGGATAAGAACAAAATAGACAGTGACTTACTGGTAAAGCATACTGCCCAGTACGCAGATCAGCAGTTCGCCTTCAGCTCTGGCTGGAGCTACGGCGGACACGGTGAACGGCAATTTCTTAAAGTCAGCATTGAAAAAGCTGGTGCTGCAGGCACACAAATCTGGCATGACGAGCATTTAATGGTTGCGTTTAGCTTTGCTGAGCTGCTCGACATTTTGCAACCTTACTTCGAAGTCCATGTTTTCGAACATGATTATGAAAAAATCATTCCTTGGGATAAGAAATCTGGCAATGCCATTTTCACCTGTGTAAAGGTTTAGTCCACTTAGCTTCTAGCAGAAAATAATACCGAGCTTGATCTCAGAGTAATTATTCATTCAATAGCAAGATAGCAACAGCAGTCTGCCAAACAATTGCAACGGGCACAGCACACACTGCGCCCGAAAAACTTTAACTAGACCTTCGCTACAGCCATAGCACAACCTTTTACCCAGCTCGAGTAGCCATCAACATTTAAGCCGTCATGGCAACAGCAGAGACTTCGACCAAGACATCTGGATCAGATAACGCTGCAACTCCGACAATATTATAGGCATGGGCCGGAAATGGCTTGCCATCAAGTGCTATGGCCATACCCATCATAACCTGCTGCAGCGCCTCAGAATTAAGATCCTTGATATAAATAACACTGCTCAGCACATCTTGAGGTGTTGCATCAGCCGCCTTAGCAGCACACGCAATATTTTGAAAGGCTTGAACAGCCTGAGCCTTATAGTCACCCTTGCCAATAAAATTCATATCTTTATCGAAAGCCACTTGCCCAGCAATATAAATAGTTTTAGTCCCAGTACTCACCATGACCTGATGGAAACCGTCAAACTTAAATAACCCTTCAGGGTCAACTGCGTAATTAGACATTATTATTTTAGCTCCAGAACAATATTAAGTGAGTTCGTAAACTAGCATAAATTCACACAATGGCAAAAGTTAATATGTATCATACCCACAGAAACAAACGGACATATATACAAGCTATCGCACAACTATCATTCGGACTATTCAAAGGGCTTTTTAGCTTAATATTAATACTAGCTGGCTTAACACCTGCATAAGTTAATTATAGATTTACTAGAAAATAATATTAAAACTATCTCCCGCAGCAAATCGCGAGAATCAACAAAATTATTACAGGCACAAGCACAAACACTCCCGCTACTAGCATCAATCACTTCGGGATAATACTCAGCGATAGAATGACCTATTGATCATTGCTGCTGGTTTTCGTCAATATTACAGGCCGAATGGATAGGTGTCGGGCATCCCTTCAAGCTCATTACTGTCCAACCGAGTCACCGCTCCGCTATGATCCACCCAAATATATTCATCGAACTGACGGGGTAGCTGAGCTGCATAATAATGGCTGACGCGCTCAGTCTCCGGCCGGTAGATTACGCCGATCGCTCGAGCAAGACGCGACTTCATCAAGCCTTGACGAACTTCTGGGTCTCCACCCCGCCCTAACGGCAGCAGAAATCCAGCATGACCTGTTGCGTGACACAGGTGTTCATAACTTTCAGTTAGCACTTGCTTCAGGGTTTTAATCTCCATCGGTGCCGCCCAGTCGGAAGCAGCAGCGACCGTACCACTGTTAGTCCCGAAACCGATCAAATAAGCCGCATCAGCAAAACGCTCGCGACACAATTGACCTATATTGAGTTCGCCACGCTGCAATCTGTCAGTGGCTCGCGCATCGCCAATATGTGAGTTATGCGCCCAAACCACCCCGCGGCTGTCTTCACCGTAATGAGCAAGCAACGCCTCAAGGGTTGCAAACATATAGGTATCACGTAGATTCCAAGTGCTATAAGAATCGTCGTACATAAGGCGATAGTAAGCCTCGGCGCTGACCACTAAGCGGGCATTCTGCACTGCATCTAAAAAACGTTCACGGCCATGCTTGAGGTAATCACTCTCTCGAGCCTGCAAAGCGCGGAGCACTTCAACCACTGATGCCTCGCAGTGGGCAACGCCGTGACTTCCCGCCCACCGGCCGTAATTAGCGGCTTCAGGCTTAAAAGGCGCTAAACAGTCATAACGCTCGCGAGCAAAGATTGCCAATTTTGGATCCACATCAGCAAGGTAGGCAAGCACAGCGTCAATGGACTGGTAAGGACTGTAAAGATCGAGCCCATGCATGGCAACACGCTCGCTTGGCTGAAGATTAGCATTGTGCTGACGCAGCCAATCGATAAAGCTCAGCGCCTCTTCATTGCGCCACATCCAAGTCGGAAAGCGCGCGAAGGCGATCCACTCCGACTGTGGCGACGCTGCATGCTGGACATAATGATTAATCTGAGCAACATCCGGCCAATCACCCTCAATCGCTACAAAATCAAAGCCTTTCTCTTCAATCAAAGCACGGGTGATTCGCTGTCGTGCCCGATAAAACTCAGACGTACCATGGGAAGCTTCACCCATCAGCACCAAACGGCTGTCACCAATCCGCTGCAACAGCCCATCCAGCGGTAGATTATCGACCGAATCGAATGGCTCGACCACTTTAGCGAGCCGTTCGACCAGATGCTGATCCTCTAGGGACATGGAATCTGCATCAAAGCGGCCCTTAGCGTGCGGCTTGGCCCCTTCCCAGCCAGCTGCGCCAATCAGCGGTACAAAACGAACAGCGGCAAGGCTCTCAGTCTCGAACGCATCCTCGGCGATACGTGTGACGCGCAACAGTTGCTGCCCAGTCTGCTTAGAGCCTACGGGCAGCACCAAACGTCCACCAATGGCTAACTGCTGCCTCAACTCCTCCGGCACCACTGGTGCGCCTGCGGCGACATTGATTGCATCAAAGGGCGCTGCCTCTGGCCAACCCAATGAGCCATCACCCACGCGCACCTCAACATTAGTAAAGCCTTCAGCCTGTAACGCTTTTTGCGCCTGTATTGCCAGCTCATCTATGCGCTCAATGGAGTACACCTTAGCGGCAATACAAGCCAGCACCGCAGCGGCATAGCCCGAGCCAGTTCCGACGTCGAGAACACGCTCGCCACCCTTTAGCGCTAAGGCATCGACCATCATAGCGACGATAAAAGGCTGCGAAATTGTTTGTCCGGCAGCAATAGGCAATGGTGAATCATTGTAGGCGAGCTGACGCAAATCCTCCGGCACAAAGGCCTCACGGGCAACTCGCCGCATGGCGTCGAGTACCAGAGTGGAATCAATACCGCGCTCACGTATTTGTTGCTCCACCATCACCTCACGGCGCGCAACCAAATCATCTTCACTCATTTGCCACCTCTCTCCAGGTCATTGCCTACCCTATCAACAAGCACTTATAACCTTGTAGAACTCTAGTCATTACTGCTGCCTGTCTTCGCGTTGCTGCTCTTTACCAATCCAACAGCACAGTTAAGATTTTAATATTTAATTATTGCACAGGTACTTAACCTCTGATTAAAACAGGTTAGCGTTTACTGAGAGTTGTTTCTTATGCGACATCACAGTGCAACTTATAAGCTCAACCCGCACATTAAAACTAAGCGCCAATAAAACTTATCAACATCTATACATGCTATTTTATTAAACGCGAAACCCCCACTGCGTAACACTCAAAAACACAACCCAACTATCAGACACGCTTAACGAGCTTATTGCCGACTGTTTTACCCGCCGATCAAACCTTGTTTTTTCAGCTCAGAAGCAATCGCACCTCGGCTGCGCCCAAACTTTTCAGCAAGCAATGCAATGGACTCACCCATAGTAAAGAACTCCGCTAAGGTGCTTTTCTGTTCTTGCGTCCAAGGTAACCCTGCATTTTTAGGTAAATTATTTTTAATATTTTCCGCCTGCTTTTGCTCAGGTGTCGTCTTGACTTCAGACTGTTTTTTAATTGGTTTATGCAAATGCTTGATTACTGAAAAAAGTGCTCTGATAACCTCAGGATTATTATAAGGAGATTCATTCGCCAACACCTCTCCTGTTGTTGGGTCGACACCGTTGGCCAAGGCTTCGATTACTTTTAAATGTGCATCCATACCCATTTATTACTCCAATAATTAATTATTAATAATTACATAACACACCACTGATTAATGGATATATTCGTAAAGATTAATCTAGCGGAAACCAGCAACGAATAGCAACGTTAACCCCCCAACGGCGGGTACGGCATAACCGTATCAACTTACTCAACGACAAACCCAACCAGTCTTCTTTTGCAACAACCAACTGTGTTGGTATTAAAATAGTTAATTATTTTTGCTTTATACTTTAATACAATTGAATTCATTGACTCGTCTAGGAGCACCTCTACTTGGCTTTTAATCAAGTTACAGCGCGGGGCGAAACCCGCTGCTGTGCTTAACTATCAATTAACCTCTTTTGGATTCGCGCCGTATTGATTCGAACCAGGTTTACTGTCTTGAAGCATAAACACCAACAGCACAATAGTGCCAAGCAGAGGTATAAGGGAAAGCAGTACCCACCAGCCACTGCGACCAGTATCATGCAACCGTCGTATTGATACACCTACAGCAGGTAGCAATATAGCCAAGACATAGATAGTACCCAGTAAGCCCATGCCAGTTTGAGGGTTATAACTCCCTGTCATACCGTCAACTGCGGAAAGAATAATACTGATAATGATATTGAATAAAAGAAAATACCAATATTCTTTACGTCTTGCTCGGCCAGTAAATACTGCATACTTTTTTAAGACTTCTAAATACCAGTTCATTTTTTATCCTTTTAAATCTGTGATTGCAGCAACTGGCTCAAAGCACAATTGCGCTGCTATAAGCCAGCCGCTAAACACTACTCAGCTCTCACTTTTACCGAGCTTAATTACCCTGTCATTTAGCGCCAATAGTTATTTGCAATGGCAATGGTTTTAAACTCAAGCGCCACCAGTTCCGCAGAATAGATTAATAACTGTGGGTCGTCTTGGTATTTTTCTCTAACCGCTTGTTTGATTTGTGCATCTTGCTGAATCGCTCCTATGGTTTTTCTAACGATTTTAATCGCCAGTAAACGCCCTTCCAAAGGCGTTTTAGTGATCAGACTCGGCATATAGTCATCAACAACCTTATCCTCTTGGGCATATACAGCCTGCATAGCTGGCATGGACAAGACGAATATCAGCATGACCGATTTAATTATATTATTCATAACGGCTCTCCAATAGTTCCTAGTAATTAATAACCAGAGGTTTTGTAGAGACAAACAAAAACCTTGATCATGTACTAGCAGATTTAGCCAAAGTCTTCCAGAGTTATTTAAATTAAAATCAACGCAGCCTGATACTTAATAATTTTGTAAATATACCGGCGATCACCATCACTGATCTCTCAGAACATAAAATACTTGAGTACTGGTGCAGCAAGGCATACAAAGAAGAGCGTTCAGCATGAGCACTATACTGCGGTAAACGTTGCACTCGGCGATAAAGCAAGTTCTACATTTAGAGCAGTGTCGGTGTCGAACAATCTAGCCCAAGACTTAGCCATGGCAAACTGCAACGCAACTTTTTAGAATCATGGTATGGAGTGGATGGTCCGAACTGTCACTTTAATTCTCTAATACACAACGCTCTATTGCACTAAAGGAAACTCTTGTTGTAGATAATTTAACTCTGGGCGATGCTGCCAAGCTATGATTTCAACCAATTCTTCACCTTTAGCTAGAAGGTGTATTTCTATACAGCGCTTATCCTCCACAGATTCGCGACGCTCAACCAAACCAAGTTCACTACAACGATCAACCAGCATCACCGTTGCATGATGTTTGGACTGTAAGCGCTCCGATAACTCACTAATGGTTGCCCACTCCCGGTTAGGGAAGCCTCTAATATGCAATAACAGCAAGTATTGCAGTGAAGTGAGCCCTTGGTTTTTACAAATATCTTCACTTTGCCGTTGAAAAGCCCTTAAACGAAAACGAAAATCTGACAAATCTTTAAAGTCTTGCTTGCTTAACTGGGTCATTTTAACGTCCTTTTCTTTTGCCACTCTGCTTGTAAGCCCTCTTAAAATAGACTATAACAGATACATCACAGCATGATACATGTGGAGGTCAACATGAGCCTTTCAATAATATTTGGACTACCTTTCTCTGTTAAAGGGTGGTTTGAATTACAACAAAAAAATCTATCTATCCCTCTACTTGCTTGGTTACTGGTGGTGCCTTTATCCTTTTTGCCGCCGATCCTGATGTATTATGCCGGCACTCATCACGGCGACAGTTTTCTGCCAGGATTTAGCGAAAAAAACTGGCGCTTTATAACCACTACCCTTTTCTTAGCTGAACTGCTGACCTTCTTTGTGATGGGCTGGTTAATTCATTCAGTTCTCGAAGGGTACAAGTTTAACGTCAGTTACCATGATGCATATCTGGTAGCAGCAATTGCCCCCTTACCCTTATGGCTGTCCTCTTTAGCCTTATTGGTGCCCATGTTGCTATTTAATCTGCTGGTGGTGGCCATAGCCTTAGCTGTATCAATTGCCTTGGTCTACCAGGGCTGTAAAGCTCTAACCGATGCTTCAACAGATGATGTAGTCAGCATGTCAGCAACCTACACCATTATCGCTGCTGCTTTTATGGCTTGGGTTTTATTGCTGCTCATTGTTTGGGCGTACTGATAGGCCACTTCACTAAAAAAGGCGCTAACCTTTACAGGAATGCGCCTTTCTTTTTTAAGTTCGATAAAATTTCACAGATAAGCGTAACGACAGCAAATAAGTTAATAAAACGCTGTTTTTAGCTGCGTTGCCAAGTTGCGGCAATGGAGCCCGATGGTCCAAAGCTTATATGAAACAAGCCACCGCGATGGGTGCTTGTGTAATTACCCGATAAGTTACTTATGCTTCCAACCGGTAATTTCTGCTAATGCCGTGCCAATATCAGCGAGTGAGCGCACAGTTCTCACGCCAGCATCTTCAAGGGCTGCATATTTTTCCTCAGCGGTACCTTTACCACCAGAAATAATGGCTCCGGCATGCCCCATACGCTTGCCCGGTGGCGCAGTGACGCCGGCAATATAGGACACCACTGGTTTAGTCACATGGGCTTTAATAAAGGAGGCAGCTTCCTCTTCAGCGCTGCCGCCAATCTCACCAATCATTACAATGGCTTCTGTCTGCGGATCTGCTTGGAACAGTTTTAGAATATCAATAAAACTTGAGCCTGGAATGGGATCACCGCCAATACCAACACAGGTGGACTGGCCAAAACCAGCATCGGTGGTCTGCTTAACGGCTTCATAGGTCAGGGTACCTGAGCGCGAAACCACCCCAACTTTACCTGGCATGTGGATAAAACCGGGTTGAATCCCAATTTTGCACTCGCCAGGCGTAATCACTCCAGGGCAGTTAGGGCCAATCAAGCGCACTCCCAACTCATCACATTTAATTTTCACATCCAACATATCTAAGGTGGGAATGCCTTCAGTGATGCAAACGATCAACTTAATTCCAGCAAAAGCAGCTTCTAAGATCGAGTCTTTACAAAATGCTGCAGGCACATAAATCACCGAAGCATCTGCGCCAGTTGCTTGCACTGCTTCTAACACCGTATTAAACACTGGCAAACCAAGGTGGGTGGTGCCCCCTTTACCTGGAGTAACCCCACCGACCATTTGTGTACCATAGGCGATGGCTTGTTCTGAATGGAAGGTGCCTTGTGCGCCGGTAAAGCCCTGACAGATCACCTTGGTATCTTTATTAATTAGAATACTCATGCGGCGTCTCCCTTGGCTGCGGCAACCACACGGATTGCGGCATCACTTAAACTGTTAGCAGCAATAATATTAAGGCCACTGCCAGCCAGCACTTTACTACCGAGGGCGGCATTATTGCCTTCTAAGCGCACCACTACCGGAACTTTTACCCCCACCTCTTTAACGGCACCAATCACCCCTTCAGCAATCATGTCACAACGGACAATACCGCCAAAAATATTAATTAGAACTGCTTTAACATTGTCATCGGATAAAATTATTTTAAAGGCTTCCGACACCCGCTCCTTGGTTGCACCACCACCCACATCTAAAAAGTTAGCGGGCCGACCACCGTGGTGACTGACAATATCCATAGTCCCCATGGCTAATCCGGCACCATTGACCATGCAGCCAATGTCACCATCCAGTGCCACATAGTTGAGTTCGAACTGAGCAGCATGGGCTTCGCGCGGATCATCTTGCCCAGGATCCTGCATCGCCCGCAATTTAGGTTGGCGATATAACGCATTACTATCTATGGTGATTTTGGCATCTAAACAGTGCAGCTTACCGTCATCTTTAATCACCAGCGGATTGACTTCAAGCAGCGCCACATCATGCTCCACAAAGAGCTTAGCTAAGTTTAAAAAAATCATAGTAAACTGTGTCACTTGATCCTTAACTAGACCCAGCTGATACGCTAAATAGCGGCCTTGAAAAGGTTGCGCACCAATGCTTGGGTCGATGATCACCTGTAAGATTTTTTCCGGTGTGGCACTGGCAACCTGCTCGATATCCACGCCGCCTTCAGTGGAGGCCATAAACACCACACGCCGCGTGGCCCGATCCACTACCGCACCTAAATACAACTCTTTACAAAAGTCAGTGCAAGCTTCGACCAAAATGCGATTGACTGGCTGGCCTTTATCATCAGTTTGATAAGTTACTAAGCGTTTACCCAGCCATTGCGCAGCAAAGACTTGCGCATCTTCAGCGCTGGTAACTAACTTAACCCCGCCGGCTTTACCTCGTCCACCGGCATGCACTTGAGTTTTAACCACCCAGCGTTCACCACCGATATCGTGACAGGCTTGTGCTGCAGCTTCTGCTGTCTCAACTGCAAAACCTGCAGACACAGGTAAGCCATATTCAGCAAACAGCTGCTTAGCTTGGTATTCATGAAGGTTCATACTGCCCTACCATTGAGTTCAGATTATATGGGATACGCCGATGACTGAATGTACCAGCTATTTTGACTGCTTGAAACAGTCCACCAAGCACCAATGGCTATTGGCTCCCTGGCTTGGCCTAGAATGAAAACCGCCCCTAATAAGGGGCGGCTTATCAATTAACGCTTTTTGCGGTTTGGTATATGGATCGCTTGCCCATTGACGGCGAGCGCCGCTTCGTGGAGCGCTTCGGATAAGGTTGGGTGCGAGAACACCATCAGACCTAAATCTTCTGCACTGGAGCCAAACTCCATGGCAATTGCACCCTGCTGCACTAACTCTGCTGCACTTGGTCCAATCACATGCACACCAAGTACACGATCTGTTTCAGCATCAGCAATGATTTTTACAAAGCCTGCTGTGTCATTGGCGGCCATGGCACGACCACTGGCGGCAAATGGGAACACACCCACATTGATTGCCACACCTTCACCCTTTAACTGCTGTTCGGTTTTGCCGACACCTGCAACCTCTGGATGGGTGTAAATAACACTTGGGATCAAGTCGTAGTTTACTTGTGCTTTATTGCCGGCAATACGCTCTGCAACCATAATACCTTCTTCAGAAGCTTTATGGGCCAACATCAGGCCACGCACCACGTCACCAACGGCATAGACACCAGGTACGCTGGTTGCACAGGTATCATCAACATAGATGTAGTCACGCTCATCCATGGTCACACCACTGTCTGCAGCCAATAGACCCTGAGTCACTGGACGACGGCCAACCGCAACAATTAACTTATCAAAAGTCATTTGCTGCTCACCATCGCTATCAGTAAAGCTCACAGTGACTTCGTCATTTTTAACCTCGGTTGCGGTTAAGCGCGCACCTAAACGAATATCCAATTTTTGCTTAGCAAAAATCTTCAACGCTTCTTTAGCCACTTGCTCATCAACGGCAGTCAAGAACTTATCTTGCGCTTCAATCACTGTTACTTCAGCACCTAAGCGCGCCCAAACAGAACCCAGCTCAAGACCAATCACACCAGCACCAATCACACCAAGTCTTTTCGGCACTTCTTGGAACTCTAATGCCCCTGTTGAATCAACAATAACATCCTGATCAACTGGCGCAGAGGGGATTTCAATCGGTAAGGAACCTGCAGCAATAATAATATTTTCCGCTGCGTACACTTCTACACTGCCATCCGCGGCAGTTACTTCAACCTGTTTATTCGCCAGCAGCTTACCGTGACCTTCAATACTGGTCACGCCATTGGCTTTAAACAAGCCGGCAATACCGCCAGTCAAGTTTTTAATAATAGTCGACTTGCGATCAATCATTGCCGGAACATCCATGGTCACATCGGACACACCAATACCATGGACTTTAAAGTTTTCTTTTGCTTCATGGAATTTCCACGAGCTGTCGAGCAATGCTTTTGATGGGATGCAACCTACGTTCAAGCAGGTTCCACCCAATGCCAGTTTGCCGTCTTTGTCTTTATATTTTTCGATGCAGGCAGTCTTTAGACCCAGTTGTGCTGCTTTAATCGCTGCAACATAGCCTCCAGGACCGGCACCAATGACAATTACATCAAATTTCTGACTCATAAGGTTTCCTCGTTATGTGGCAGAGAACGCCACGCACTGCAGCCACTTACAATGCATAAGTGGCTGCAGAATTCATCAGATATCCAGCAATAGACGCGCTGGGTCTTCTAACAAGTCTTTCATGGTGACAAGGAAGGTTACTGCTTCTTTGCCATCAATTAAGCGGTGGTCATAGGATAAAGCCAAGTACATCATCGGTAAAATAACCACTTCACCATCCACAGCCATTGGACGTTCTTGAATCTTATGCATGCCCAAAATTGCGGTCTGCGGTGGGTTAACAATAGGCGTTGACAGTAAAGAGCCAAACACACCGCCATTAGAAATAGTGAAAGTTCCACCGGTCATTTCTTCTAAAGTGAGCTTACCGTCTCGCGCTTTAAGACCTAGGTCACGAATCGTGCCTTCAACTTCTGCAAGACTCATAAACTCAGCATTACGCAGCACCGGCACAACTAAGCCACGCTCACTGGACACCGCAACACCGATATCTTGGTAACCATGATAAACAATATCGCCACCATCAATCGAAGCGTTCACGCCCGGCTGACGCTTAAGTGCTTCAACTGCAGCTTTTACAAAAAATGACATAAAGCCTAAACGTACACCGTTATGGGTCTTTTCAAACAAGTCTTTGTACTTGTTGCGTAAGTCCATAATTGGCTTCATGTTGACTTCATTAAAGGTGGTCAGCATCGCCATAGATGATTGCGCTTCAACTAAACGCTCAGCAACTCGGGTACGCAAGCGTGTCATAGGCACACGCTTCTCAACGCGATCACCCGCTACAGCCAGAGGTTCAACTGCACTTGCTGCCGCAGTTTTAGGTGCTGCCGCTGGTTTATTGGCCACTGCAGCCATTGCATCTTCTTTAGTGACCCTGCCGTCTTTACCTGTGCCTTTAATAGAAGCTGGATCTAAAGCGTTTTCCTCAGCAATTTTACGTGCTGCTGGCGATAATAGTGGCTCACCTGCAGCTGGTGCTGCTTCGCTTACTGCTGGCGCCTCTGCAGCTGCAGGGGCTGAAGCTACAGCTTTAGTATCCAGTTTGCCCAACAACTGACCACTTAAAACGGTATCGCCTTCGTTAGCAACAATTTCTGTTACCACGCCGTCTGCTTCGGCTAAAACTTCCATGACAACTTTGTCGGTTTCAATATCAACAATCAGCTCATCGCGTTTAACTGCTTCACCAACTTGCTTATGCCATGTTGCAACGGTGCCATCAGCGACCGACTCGGGAAAAGCTGGGGCTTTAATTTCAATAGCCATAATAATTAGTTCCTATACATTCGGTTGTTACGTAAAAACCGCACTGCTTTTAAGTGCGGTTTTTCGCTGATTTAGACTACAAACGCATCCTGCAGTAACTGCTCTTGCTGTTCTGCGT
>CAZEZR010000002.1:0-71192 GCA_964516465.1 uncultured Thiopseudomonas sp.
GTAAGTACTATTACCCGTTGCCAGTACCACTGCGCTGGCGGTACCGGAAATAACGTTGGTGCCCATAAAGACCAGATTATTCATCTCCAGGGCAGATTCTGTTGCACTCTTGACCGCAACAAATTTCTCTACCGGTAGCGATTCACCAGTCATACCTGACTGACTTAAAAATAGATCGGTTGCAGTGAGCAGGCGACAGTCTGCCGGGATCATATCGCCGGCCGACAAGTGCACAATATCCCCAGGCACCAGCTCTTTCATGGGGATTTCTATCGTACTCTGCAAGCCCTGATGAGCACTGACTTCAACGTTATCACTGTCCCGCCGCCGAACACTGGCGGTATTACTCACCCGTTCTTTCAGGGCATCGGCAGCACGATTGGAACGGCGCTCCTGAAAAAACCGCATCAAGGTGGCCAACACCACCATCACGCTGATCACCACCGCGCCTTGCAGATCTTTAGTGAATATTGATACCAGCGCCAGCAGGGTTAACAGCAAGTTAAACGGGTTGTTGTAACTCAGCCAAAGATGCCGCCACCAACGTACTGCACTTTCGTGCTCAACTTCATTAAAGCCATGCTGTTCACGCAGCTCCTCAGCTTCAGCCTCGCTCAATCCAAGGGTGGAGGTGCCCAGTTGCGCCAGCAGTTCCGCTAAGTCAGCCCGCGCCTCATTCAACAGGCGTTGGTTCAAAGTGTCTGACGGACGCTCACTGCGTTTGCCCCGCGGCATTGATTCAAGAAAACTACGGCGGCGAAATAAATGCTTGCTTTTACGCGCGGCTAAATAGCGTTCAAAATAATGTTTAAAAATATTCATCCCGTCGCACTCCGTGCTCCGCTAAGTCCGACACCGCGTGATTTAAACTTGAGTGTCAAAATGAGCCTGTAAGTAATTTTGTGTTCGCAGCGTTCTGCGAGCGCCACTCACCTCTCAATGAAGCATCCATAGCCAGGCTTACCGCAACACTCGCAGAGTACTGTTTAACCATTATTATGCTCAGCGAGCTTGTAGCGTCACTGGTTAAAATGCACTAATAACCCTTTTGCAACTAAAGCACCATCAACCTGCAGTTCGCCCACCATCAAGTGCACAGCGCAAGCGACTTGAGTAACCGATGTCAATTTATCGAACACATGGCTTGAAACCGTTGTAAATATAAGCAGTCGTCTAGATTACTGCTCAAGCAATGAGCCGCGATCATGATTAGGCAAAATTTAATCCTCCTCGCCAGCCTGCAGCACCATAACTGTACAAGGTGCACACACAGTAACATGCTCTACTGTGGCCCGTCGTAAAGACCAACGACTGCCTGCTCCACGGGAGGTTAATATAACTAGATCGACCTTTAGCTCAGCTGCTAAGGCAATCAACTGCTCGCCTGGTGCTCCACTGAGCACATGCACCTTGGCAGCCAAGTCAAATGGCAAGTATTTTCGACTCAACAACTCTAAGTTTTTGCGGATTTCTTTTTCTTTCGCCACTGGTTCCTCTTCCACAACATGTGGAAAAAATCCCGCGCCGCTGGGGTTAAACACACTGACTAAGTGCAAGCTACCACCATCGGCCAGCAGTCGAACACCTTCTGCCAACGCTCGGCGGCCTTCTTCATCCTTGGTGGGGTGGATTGCGATCAGTATATTATTGAACATCTTTTTGCTCCTGTGTGGCCGGCGCCATGGTCGCCACTTGCGCATAGGCGCGCCCTTTGACCAATTCTTTCACCGTATAACCCTGTTCATCAGCCCTAAGGGCACGGTACAAGGCAACTGCCATAAACATCAATAAAAAACAGAACGGCAAGCCCATCGATGTGATCACATTCTGCAGTGCCTGCAAACCGCCGACCAGCAACATGCTCGCAGCAATCACACCTTGCGCAACAGCCCAAAAAATCCGCTGCCGAACTAATGACGGCTGATCTTCACGGCGGGTCAGCATATCAATCACCAGTGAGGCAGAGTCTGAAGAGGTGGTAAAGAATACGATGATAATGATGACACTGAGCAACGATGCAAGCTTGGTTAATGGGAATGCCTCAAGGAAAGCAAAAATCGCTACCGATGGATCTTGTTGCACATGCTCAGCTAAAGCAACCTGCCCTTCCATTTCTACGCTGATGGCTGAGAGCCCGAAAATACCAAACCACACTAGAGTAAATGCGCTAGGGGCGAATAACACCCCGGCGACAAATTCGCGAATCGTTCGTCCGCGAGAAATACGCGCAATAAAAATGCCCACATAAGGCGCCCAAGTAATGGTCCAAGCCCAGTAAAACAAGGTCCACTGCCGCTGCCAGCTTGACTCTTTAAACGTTTCAGTCCAAAAGGCTAGCCACGGCAAAGCATCAATATAACTGCCCAGAGTTTGCACCATTCCTTCAGCAATCATTACTGTGGGTCCGACGATAAATACAAACAGCAGCAATACGATCGCCAGAACAATATTGATTTGCGATAAACGCCGCACGCCCTTATCCAATCCCAGTGCCACCGACAGTGCAGCAACACTGGTGATGAGCGCAATCAAAATGACCTGCACCCAGCCCGCCACCGGCGTATCAAATAAATACGACAAGCCACTGTTGAGCTGCAACGCACCCAAACCCAAGGAGGTGGCCACACCAAATAAAGTACCCAGTACTGCAATCACATCCACAGTCCAGCCCAAAGGACCAAACGCGCGTTCACCTAGAATCGGGTAAAACAAACTACTGATGCGCATGGGTAAGTTATGGCGGTAGGAAAAATACGCAATTGCCAGCCCAGGCAAAGCGAAAATTGTCCACGTATGTAGACCGAAATGATACAGCGAGATGGTCATAGCATCGCTGGCGGCTTGCTCACTGGCAGATTCAACCCCGGTAAAAGGTGGCTTAACAAAATGAGAGATAGGTTCTGCCACCCCCCAGAACATTAAAATCGTGCCAATACCCGCAGCAAACAGCATGGTGAACCAAGTGAGATTGGAGTAATCCGGCCGCGAATTATCGCTACCAAGCCGTATCGAACCGTAACGGCTGACTGCCAACCAGAGAAGAAATATCAGTAGCGAACTGATGGAAAAGATATAAAACCAACCCAGATGATGGGCGACCCAGCCAGTAAGAACACTGAAGGTTTTAGCAACCTGCTGGTCATAGGGAATAGCAAGAATAACAAACAGTAGGGCCAGGCCTGCTGAGGTGAAAAACACTCCGGGTATTGTTTGTAAGCCCAAGATACGCTGCAACCGCTCCAGCAAAGCAACCTCCACACAATGACGCCAAGCTCTGCCGTCGTATGACAGAATGAATACACAGTCTGCCAGCTCTAGTTGCGACTGTTAACTTTAATCGGGAACTCTGTACCCTGTACGGTTGCTGCTCTAGCCTTGAACCGCCGATAAAAACGGCTAAAAAACAGCATACATTTTAAACATTATTTAACTCAGCGATCCTAAGCAGAAGTCACTGCTCATGCACTTGCGACTCAGTGCTCATCACTGCCGCAGGACGCAAACCTTGAGTAAGTTCATACAATTGACTTTCATCCAGTGTTTCCATCTCCAGCAAACGGCTGGCTGACTTTTCTAGAATATCGCGATTACTGCTGAGTATCTCCAGCGCTTGTGCCGATACCTCCTGCAGTAATTCGCGCACTGCAGCATCCATAGCTTCAGCGGTTGCTTCACTGTAGTTGCGCTCAAAATAGACTGGAGCATTGTCGCCACCTAAAAAATTACTTCTCTGCGCTTCATAACTGACGCCACCTAGGGTGGCATCCATACCATAGCGAGCGACCATTGAGCGAGCTATATCAGTGGCGCGAGCCAAATCATCAGCAGCCCCAGTGGATAGATGATCAAACACCAGCTTCTCCGCCGCACGTCCGCCCATCAAAACGGCAATTTTGTCGCGCAACTCCGTCTCAGTCATCAGAAAACGATCTTCGGTCGGTCGCTGGATGGTATACCCCAAGGCGCCAATGCCGCGGGGAATTATCGACACTTTATGCACTTTATCCACCCCAGGCAGCGCCATGCTGACTAAGGCATGGCCCATTTCATGATACGCGACGATCTTGCGCTCGCGAGGGTTAATCAAACGGTTACGTTTTTCCAAGCCCGCGACGATCCGCTCAATAGCATGGGTAAAGTCTTCCATGCTCACCACTTTAGCGCGGCGCCGGGTGGCCAGCAGCGCAGCTTCATTGACCAAGTTAGCCAAATCGGCGCCAGAAAAACCTGTGGTTAACGCAGCAATATCTTCTAGGGTTGTCTCAGGCGCCAGCACAATTTTTTTAATATGCACTTTCAGGATCTGCACTCTACCAACGCGGTCGGGACGGTCCACCAACACTTGTCGATCGAAACGTCCAGCTCGCAGCAATGCTGGATCAAGAATTTCTGGGCGATTAGTGGCTGCCAATAACACCACGCCCTCACCGGGATCAAAGCCATCCAGTTCAGACAACAACTGATTCAAAGTCTGTTCGCGCTCTTCATTGCCGCCCTGCGCTGTCGCTGCACCGCGGGCACGGCCTAAGGCATCTAATTCATCAATAAAAATAATCGCCGGTGCCGCTTTGCGGGCTTGCTCAAATAAATCCCGCACCCGCGCAGCACCCACGCCGACAAACATCTCGACAAATTCTGAGCCGGAAATTGAGAAGAACGGCACCTTGGCTTCACCCGCCACCGCTCGCGCCAGCAAGGTTTTACCGGTACCCGGTGGCCCGACCAACAGAATACCTTTGGGCATGCGCGCACCCAAACTGCCGTACTCTTTTGGGCTTTGCAGAAAATCAATCACCTCCTGCAACTCGGCTTTGGCTTCATCCACCCCAGCAACATCAGCAAAAGTAACCTTGGTATCAGTCTCGATATACACCTTAGCCCTGCTCTTACCAATGGCCATCATCCCGCCCATACCCTGTTTGCCACTCATGCGACGAATAATAAACAGCCAAATAGCTACAAAAATTAGCGCTGGTAGCACCCAGGACAGCAAAGAGGTGAACCAAGTATTTTCAACCGCCCCAGCGTAAGTCACACCGGTTTCATTTAAACGATCCGCCAACTCAGGCGCTACAGGGGTGGTAACAAAGCCAGTCTTGCCATTTTGTGCTGACTTAAAGGTGCCTTTAATAGTGGTGCTACCAACAGTCACACTATCGATCACACCCTGCTCAAGATACTGCTCAAACTGACTGTAGGGCACTGCTTCAACGGTTTGCGTCTGCACCCAAATATCGCGTAAAAGAACCACGCCCAACACAGCAATAAGAACATACCAAAGGTTGATTTGAGTTCCACGATTCATGCTGTTTCTCCGTTGGGCAAGGTGCTTAGTTCATTGGGTAATGGTCTACAAAAACTGTAGCACTTAATAAAGTATTCTAAAATACGGATTGACGGTTAGATTTGTGAGTTTAACTCGAGGACGTGGTGTTATCGAAGAGAGGTGGGTAGCGTGAAGCAGGCGTTCTTCGGCAGGCTGCCCAACTCCTGGGCATTAAAGCCCAGAAGCTGGGAGATCAAACAATGGTGCTAACTAATATGCATTTCTAGCGCAGCTCCAGTCTCGCTAAGCATTAGGCATGAGCTGTGTCGCGACTCAAACTTTTCACCAAGCTGGCTTGCGGGCCCTCATCGCCACGTGATTCAACAAAGCGCACTTTATCTCCCAAATTGAGTCGATCAAAACCTGGCGCTGAGACGCTGTTTTCATGAAAGTAAATCTCACGCCCATCTGCGGTCAATAAAAAACCATAACCCTTCTCGGTAAACATCTTTTCAACTACTGCATAAGGCGTATCTTCATGCACTACACGGGTTTCCTGCAATCGTCCCGCATAGGTACGTAATTGTTGCTCTGCCGCATCAAATGCATCACGAATAGTGACATACATATCATTAAAATTATCGTTCTCATTGGGCTCGCGGGAAACAACCAATTCTTCACCTGGAACGCTGATATCAACACTTACTCGGTGGTTAAGCACATCATACTGTGGCGTTCGGTTGGGCACCTCCACAGTCACTCGGCAGGATATAATATGCTCGAAGTAACGATTTAACTTATCAACACGCTCACGTATTGCCTCTTCTACTGGCTCAGAACGTTCAGCATTTCTAAAAGTAATTTCCAAAGGTATCTGCATAATTCACCTCTTGTGAAAAGCGTCGACGCAGCTAAAGACAGTGCATCAGTCCGACCAACACTTAGAAGGCAGCTGACAACTATCAACCTTATCTATCGTCAAGTAACAACTGCAACTTAACCCTCTAAGCACACTTAAGAGCATAGACAGCTTCCTTAACCAAGTCCAACGTCTAATGCTGGCTTACCCAACAATTAATCAATGCAATGTTAAATGCTGCAAGCTGGTCATTGTTTAGAGGCTGATATACACAGAATGCAAGTGCACGACGATAACTTTAGCAGATATAACTCGCACCGCCTCCCTTGCCTTAAAACCTTGCAAACGCTATGTTTGAAGGACAGTTCAACAGCTCAGCCGCGTCTGCCAACCCATACTTAGGCACATTATCATGCCCACTTCTGTACCTTGCGAAGGATGACATTATGACTACTCCTGAAAACTCTCTCACTAAAGAACAAGTCACTCACTTTGCCCAGCGCATCGACATACGTAAGAATCTTTTACTGGATGAAATTCGTCAGGTATTGGCTCGTTCTCGGAATGAGTACTATGTCGACCTTATCGGTGGGGCCGGTGACTCTGGCGATACCGCGACAGCTTCCCTGCTCCGCGACATCACCGAAGCCGAGGTTATTCGTGATATAGGTGAGGTGCGCGATATTGTTGCCGCTGAAGAGCGCATTGCCGCCGGAAACTACGGCCTATGCACCGACTGCGAGGAACCTATTCGTTACAAACGACTGGATGCCTACCCTACCGCCAAGCGCTGTTTTACCTGCCAAGTCCGTCGCGAACGATTGCTTGCGCCCTCTCCCTATACAGGTCGATAAGAAGAACTATGAAACCAAATAATCTAGACAACCAAGTCGTTATAGTTACCGGTGGTGCAGCAGGCATTGGCGCTGCAATCAGCACTGTGCTAGCCCAACGCGGCGCCTCAGTGGTTGCCGTTGACCTGAATCAGGAAGCAGGCAAGGCACTGGCGTTAAGCCACCCAGAAAAAATTGTTTTTTTAGCGGGCGATGTCTCCAGTGAAGCGGTGGCCAAACAAGCCGTTGCGCTGGCTGTCAGCTCATTTGGAACGCTCACCGGGCTGGTCAACAATGCCCATGCAGCAACGCAAAAACCATTGATGGAGTTGAGCGAAACCGATTGGGCGCAATCGTTTGGCACCGGTTTTAATGCAACCTTATTTTTTATGAAAGCAGCCTACCCAGAGCTGGTAAAATCTGGCGGCTCCATTGTTAATTTCGGCTCAGGAGCGGCCCTCAATGGCCACCCAATGCAAGCCTGTTATGCCGCTGCAAAAGAGGCCATTCGCGGACTCAGCCGCGTTGCGGCTAATGAATGGGCTCAAGATAATATTCGGGTCAATGTGGTTTCACCGAAGGCGTTAACTGAAGGTGTGCGGCAGTGGAAAGCCAAACACCCCGATCAATACGCTATATCTGCCAACAATATTCCGCTGCAACGATTTGGCGATCCACAACAGGATATTGCCCCCGTGGTCGCTTTTTTACTCAGTGAAGACAGCCGCTATATAACCGGACAAACATTAATGGCCGATGGTGGCACAATTCAGCTTAGATAAAGACTGGCCTAGGCCGCAATTAAAGTTGTGACCCAATAGGTCATCATGGCTGTTTTGACTCACACAGTATTACAGGGAGATTTACATGCGCACGAACGGAAAAGCGATCATTAATACAGAAAAAATACCCATTAAACTATGGCTCAATGAGGAGCAAATGGAAGAAGGTGCGTTGCAACAAGCGCGCAACCTAGCCAATCTGCCCTTTGCCTTTAAACACATCGCCATTATGCCTGATACCCACCAAGGCTACGGCATGCCGATTGGCGCCATTCTTGCTACCAAAGGGGTGATAATCCCCAACGCAGTGGGCGTGGATATTGGATGCGGCATGTGTTCTTTGCGCACTGAGCTAACCGATATCGATACAGATGATTTAAAAGAAATTTTAAAAATCATTCGCGAGACGATTCCGGTGGGTTTCAACCGCCATACAACCCCACAAGACCCAGCTTGGATGCCGGAAGTGCGCGGCAACCTCCCCATCGTTCGGCAAGAGTATGACAGCGCGCTGTATCAGATTGGTACACTGGGTGGTGGTAACCATTTTATCGAGATCCAAAAAGGCTCAGATGGTTATATTTGGATTATGGTTCACTCTGGCTCACGTAATATCGGTTTCACTGTCGCTAACCATTATCATGACATCGCCAAAAAGCTTAATAAGGCTGCCGGCGAAGATATTTCGAAAGATTTAGCTTACTTACCGGAATCATCCGAATACTATGAGTTGTACAAAAATGAAATGGATTACTGCCTTGAGTTTGCTCTCGCCAATCGCACCCTGATGATGGAGCGGGTTAAAGCAGCATTTAGACAGGTCGTGCCAACAGTCGAGTTTGCCGATTTTATTAACAAGCCGCATAACTTCGCCGCTGAAGAAGAGCATTTCGGCGAAACGGTTATGGTCCATCGCAAAGGTGCAACCCGCGCCCGCAAAGGTGAATGGGGCATGATTCCCGGTTCGCAAGGCACATCTTCTTTTCTAGTCAAAGGTAAAGGTGAAGCGCAATCCTTTGAATCCTGCGCCCATGGTGCCGGACGCATTATGAGCCGTGCGCAAGCACGCAAACAGCTTGATGTAAAAGAAGAAGTTAAAGCCCTTAAAGAGCTCGGCGTTTTGCACGCCATTCGTGGCCGCAAAGATTTAGATGAAGCCCCTGGCTCCTATAAAGATATCGATGAAGTAATGAACAACCAAAAAGACTTGGTTGAAATACAGATTGAATTACAGCCTTTGGCGGTGCTTAAAGGCTAGCTGAACCAGCTAAAGACATGGCAGTATCGGTGCAATGCAGAAATTAAGCGCTGCACCGATACTGCCACTCATTTTTCTAGACGACTCAACTGCTGGAGCCTTGTTAGCCCCAGTCATCGACGATCAACTCCAACTGCCCTTGAAACCCTGGGCGCGCATTAACTGACGTGCCCAATTCTATACCAATGCGCCGCTGCCCATTTTCCTCGATAATCTCAGCTGAGTGAGGCGCATTGCCAAATCCATCTTTAAGAGAAAGCCCGTAGCGAATGGTCTTATCGCGTATCGCTAGGGTGATTTGCTCTTGATACATAAAGCCTTCAAAGTGCTCGTTAAACCAAAATTTACGGTTGATTTCAAACAGCGGAATGCGCACTCCCAGATCAATGTTGAACATCAACGCATAGTCAGAAGCATCCCGGGCCATTTCAGTCAGATAACCGGTGAATAAATAGACTGATTTCTGACCCTTAATCAACTCATCATAGGTGCACAGCAACGCTGAATTGTGCTCATAACGTCGTTCATTTAACACATAGTTTGCTCCAGCACGGACTCGGGTTACGGTATCAAAATAGTAGGAGCCACGAACCTCGGCATTGTTGTCGTATTTCTCCTGTACCCCAGGCGGTAAATCCACCCGGTTCACCTGCAGCATCGCGGTGACCCGCAATGAACCAAATAAGAATCGCCGCAGGTTTTGATAGCCTGCTTCAGAGTTGACTAAACCAAAATGCCCCGAGTGACTGCGATAGGATACCGCGCGCGGGGCATCTTCAATATAAGCGTTGGCCATCATCACTAAACCATCGCTGGCAGGGCCTGTGACCTGTTTAGACAGTTTAAAAAATGCATCATAACTTTTGTAGTCTGAACCGATAAAACAGAAGCACTTCTGTGGATCCAGCGCGCCATCCAATGAATTCACCGCAACAGATTTCTTACTGATTTTTAAATAGTCGCGCATGCGTTTTTGCGCAAAATTAGCGAGATGAAACTTATCAATCGGGCCTAGATCAGGCACATTAATACCCAACACATCAATCCCGTTATGCGGTGTACCATAGGTAAACAGTTTATCCACATAATGCGGGCTCGCAGCACCTGAATTAAGCTCTAAGCCAGTATCATCAAAGCCGGCAGGCGCGCCATGGCGGCAGATATTTTGCAAATAACAACGACTGACCAAACCGCCCATGGAGTGGGCCACTAAGTGCACTTTAAAGTCAGCTTGATGCTGCGGATCATCGCCACAAACCGCATCACGGACACGCAGAATAAATCGTCGCAGGTCCAAGGCAAACTGCTCCATACTCACCCGCTCACCGCTGCCGAGCAGATTTGAAGCTTGCTCATAATAACGAAACACCCACACTGACTTAGCAGGAACCTTGCCTCGATCATCCAAATAGCCGCCACCTTGAAACGCATCAATATACTGATGATCTTTAATTAAGCGCAGCAAAGGTGACTCAAAGATAAAGGACACCGGCTTGCGCTGATGGTCTTGGCGCAGCACGCTGGAGCCGCGATTAAAGCCCATATAAGGATCAGCGGTGGCCTCGTCAATCTCTGACATGGTCGCTGCAAAGCCGCGCACATAAATAATTGGATAATAAGGGGCTTGCACTACACTGCTCATAACCATTGCACTCCGACCAATCCAGATACCTCAGTAGTAAACTAAGACGGTTGGCTTGGCAATAGCAACTAGAGGCTAACTAAGGTCTGGCTCACGACCCGTACGCAACAGCTCGATGGCAGCATAGATTTAAGAAATTTTAAGGGAGTGCCGCGCCTCCTTAGATTGAACCAGGTGACGCTGCCATACGACTGAGCAAATTGAAGGGGCGTTCCGGAATGAAAGCACTGAGCCCATTCCGGAATATCATTTGCTTAGATGATCAGGCTAAGACTTAAATAGGCTGGAGTTTTTATCCAAGCTTAAGAGACTTTACTGCAGTGTTTGTAAGCGCTCCTGCAACTCTGGGCTTGCCTGGATACGCTCTGCCAGCTGGTTATAAGAGTCAGCATCTAAACCTGCCGTCTCAACCGCGCTGATCATTTTATCTTGTGCTTCTTGCTGCAACTGCTGTGCAATGGGTTGATCTTTAGCGTTATTGAGCCTTTGCGTGTAATCCTCACGGACCTTCGAAATCTCGACACTTGCGGTCACAAACTGTCTAAGCTCAGTATCGCTAACCGGCGCCTGATCTTGTTGCTGAACAGGTGCTGCGGTTGGTTGAGCCGGTGCAGTATTTTGTGCCATAGCAACAGACGCGCCTAAACCCAAAGTGACAACTGATACTGCTGCGACTAGCTTTTTAAGATGACTCATTCATATTCTCCTGTATGTATTGTACTTAATACAAAGCATATTCCATGCCAAGTTTTATTTTTTTTCGCAAGTTATTGTTTTTAAAAGAGAATAATTAAATTTTAAAATTATTTGAACACTCTTGGTCTTTTACCTTGAGCCGCCAACATGTATAAATATTACACATGAGCAAAAAGTATACGTTCAAAAACAACACACACACTTCTTTCTGGTCCTTTACAGGACTCAGTAGCCTGCAGCGCACCTTACTGCTATTTGTTGTGTTGCCTTTAGTCCTGCTAACCGCCTTAGGGATTCGCTTTGGTTTAGATCAAGCCAATCAGTTTCAAAACCAGCGCTTAAAAAACGATTTGGAACTCATTGGCCGCGCCATTAGCTTGCCCGTAGGCAGCGCACTGAACAATCAAGATTTGGAGGCGGTGAACCTCGCCCTCGACTCTGTGTTTGTGCTCGGCGAAGTCTATGGCGCTTCAGTGTTTGATGTGGGTGGCAACCGTATTGCATCAGCGGGAGTGACTGAATCTGATTTAAGTGACAGCACTATTCCAGCCCGTATTCGCAGTACCGGTGAAGGCCAAGAAGCTTTTAGTCGGGTTAAGGGGCGCAGTTTATTTTCTCACTTTTTACCCTTGTTTGATGCCACAGGGCAGATTCGAGGGCTGATTCAAATTACTCGAAAAGCCAGTGATTTTGGCCGCGCACTGCAGCAACTCACCATGATTGCTTGGTTTGTCTGGGGCATCTTTAGCTTGGCCATTTTGGCCGCGGTCTTACTCGGTCATTACGGTGGTATTGGTCGCTATGTGGATAAAATATTAACTCATATGCAGCGCGTGGCGGAAGGAGACTTAACCTACCGTGCAGTCTTGGAAGGGCCTAGCGAAGTGGCCAGCATCGCTCAAGGCTTAAACCAAATGCTCGATAGCATTGAGCAGGCCAATGCAGAACTCGATGCTCATCGCGCGGCAGAGACAGCTCTGGTTGCACAATTAAAAGACAATGAGAAAATGGTTGCCATCGGCAGTATGGCGCAAGGCATTGCCCACGAGCTTGGCGCTCCACTCAGCGTCATTGATGGCCGCGCTCGAAGACTTGAACGCTCACGCCAATTGGACCAGCAAGCCTTACGCAATGTCAGCGGTATTCGCAGCCAAGTTAAGCGTCTCACTCGCACTGTGCGGCAATTGCTCGATTATTGTCGCCCCACAGCAAGCCAGCCAAGAGAGTTCTCTCCAGAGCAACTGATTACTGATGTGATTGCCGCCATTGAGCCGGAGCTGGAAGCAGGCCAAATCAAACTCAACATTGATATCCAAGCGCAGTTAAGCACTATGCATGGCGACGCTGATCGGCTTGAGCAGGCCCTACTCAACTTAGTGCGTAACGCCTTACAGGCCGCTGCCAGTGAAGTGGGCATATCGGTGAGCGCCGATAATCAGCAATTAACTATCAAGATCAGCGACGATGGCCTGGGCTTACCATCAGAGCTATCAGTGGAGACATTACTGGAGCCATTTTTTACCACTAAATCACCTGGCGAAGGTACCGGACTGGGCTTAGCCATTGTTCGCTCCGTGACTGAAGAACATAACGGCCAGCTCAGTTTTAACAATGGCGCCCAAGCTGGATGTGAGGTGCATTTAACGTTACCCCTGATAAGCAGTACAGAGGACAAGCAGCCATGAGCCAAATGGAAAGAATATTATTGGTCGAAGATGACTCAGGTTTACGCGAACTTTTGCAAGAAGAACTTGAGGCCGAAGGCTACCACGTCACCGCGTGCGGCGACGCTGAGCAAGGTAAAGCGCTATTAATGTCATGGCCTCCGGATTTACTGATCAGTGATTTACGGTTGCCAGGTGCAGACGGTTTAAGCTTGCTAACCCACCTCACAACCTCAGACTTACCGCCTGCCGTGCTGATTATTACGGCTTTTGGCTCGGTGCAACAAGCGGTCAAAGCCTTGCAAGCCGGTGCCGATGACTTTTTAACCAAACCGCTGGAGATGGACCACTTCTTACTCACGGTCAGCCGCTTACTCGACAATAGAAAATTACGTAACGAAGTACAGCATTACAGAAGTTTACTCGCCGTGGAGCAATTCAACGGCATTATTGGCCAAAGCCCCGCGATGCAGCATCTATTCCACCAGATCCGGCAAATTGCTGCAGCTGAGGGTCCGGTGCTAGTGCAAGGGGAAAGTGGTACCGGCAAGGAACTTGTCGCGCGGGCCTTACACGACAAAAGCAGTCGGCACGATGGTCCTTATATGGTGGTCAATTGCGGCGGTATTCCCAGCGAGCTGATGGAAAGCGAGTTTTTCGGCCATGCAGCCGGTGCCTTTACTGGTGCGCGCAAGCAACGAGCGGGCTTATTTCAACAGGCCAATGGTGGCAGCTTACTGTTAGATGAACTGGGTGAGATGCCTCTCGCTTTGCAAGCCAAACTGTTGCGCGTGCTGCAGGATGGCAAAGTGCGCCCGGTGGGCAGTGATCATGAAATCCAGCTGGATGTGCGGATTATTGCCGCCACCAATCGCAACCTCACTGAAGCTGTTGCCGACGGCAGTTTTCGTGAAGACCTCTTTTATCGACTGGAAACCTTTGCCTTGCACGTACCACCGTTGCGCGCCCGCGGTGAGGATATTCAACGGTTGGCCGAATTCTTTTTAACCCGTTTTAATGCGCGACAAAAACACAGCATCAAAGGCTTTAATGACGCCGCATTAACCATGCTGCAACAGTACAGCTTCCCAGGTAATGTTCGCGAACTGGAAAACGCGGTAGAACGGGCGGCGACTTTTTGCGAAACATCACTGATCGACGCGCAACACCTACCCCAGCGTATTCGCGAACATTCTGACCGTCTTGAACTACCCGTAAGCACTGCTTCTGTAGCAATCGCGCCCAGCCAGCCAATCGACGCTGATACACTGCCTTCTTTAGAAACAGTGCAGCGCCAGTATATTCACCAAGTGCTGGCCGCCACTGAAGGCAATAAACGTCGTGCAGCAGATATCTTAGGTATCACTCGGCGCACTCTGTACCGTTGGTTAGAGTAAGCAACAAACGTGAATAAAGGACAAAACAGCCATAAAATAGACTAAATGCTTCGATTATCGTCTAATAGTAGTCTTCACTAGATTAACAGGAGACGGTATGCGAGAGAAGTTTTGGGAGCACTATTCCCTTGGCGAGATGAACGCCAAAGAATGGGAAGCACTCTGTGATGGTTGCGGACAATGCTGTTTGGTGCGCGAAGTCGACAACAATCAGGTTACGGTGTTTAATATTGCTTGTGAGCTTTTAGATATTGAGCAAAGCCGTTGCAGCGATTATGCCAACCGCTTTAACAAAGTGCCTTACTGTCATCAGCTGACCCCGGAGAATATCCCCAAATACAATTGGCTGCCTGAGTCCTGCACCTATCGCCGTATTCACCGAGGCGAGTCACTACCAAAATGGCACCCTTTACTGACTGGCACACAGCAGAAAATGCGGCGCAAAGGCATTACTGTCTGCGCAACCGCAGTCCCAGTCACTGATGTTCCACGGCGTCGTAGAAAGCAGCATATTATTAAAACCAAAGCCATTTAAGCTATTGCCAGTGAGCTGTGCCAGTCACTCTAAAAACCGACAAAACACTTTAAAATAGCTTAACTACGTCGTTTGCCGTCTAATGAATAATTGTTTATCCGCTGTTGGGTGTGAACTGTGCGCAAAGAATTTTGGAAACATTACCAGTTAAATGAGTTAACCAGCGAAGAATGGGAAGCGCTATGTGATGGTTGTGGTCAATGCTGCTTGGTCCGTGAAGTCTCGCCCAGTCGAGTCACTGTGTTTAATATTGCCTGCGAACTTTTAGATATTGAGCAAAGTCGCTGCAGTGATTATGCTAATCGCCTCAGCAAAGTGCCCTACTGCAGTCAACTCACCCCAGAAAATGTCCCGCAGTTTAACTGGCTGCCTGAGTCCTGCGCCTATCGTTGCGTCTATCGCGGCGAAGAACTTCCAGATTGGCACCCGTTACTGAGCGGAAGTCGTGAGCAAATGCGCCAACAAAGTATCACCGTCTCGCCCACGGCAATTTCTGTAGTAGACGTGCCGCGCTCTGAACGACCGCTGCATATTATTAAAGTAAAGCTGCTCGACTAAGTCTTGCGCTCTCACCGAGCGCAATGGTGCGCCGAGGAGTTGCTTGTTTGCAGGCAGCACAACGTTTTCGATTCTTACAGCCAATCACTTTACTATACTCAGCACTCTCGTATTTATTCGCGACTCATAAACAACAAGCCCACTCCGGCACTGCCCAGCAGGAGCGCACAAACCCGGTTAAACCAGCGCTGCTTTTCGGGCCGAGCAAACCAATGCCCAAGCGCCTTGCCAAATAGTGCATAGCCACTAATAGCCACCCACTCTAAAATTAAAAACAGGCTGCCATAGAGCATAAACTGCTTGATCACATCACCGGCTGGATCCACAAACTGAGGCAAAAAAGCAGTAAAAATCAAAATAGCCTTGGGGTTTCCAGCAGCTAAGACAAACTCTTGCCGGCTCAACTGCAGCAGCCCTCGACTGCCTACCAAGGTGTGCTCAGCTCCGTTGGGTTTAGCGCCCCACAGCTGCAGCGCCAGCCATAGCAGATACAGGCCACCAATGACTTTGATAATAAAAAACAACTTTGCCGAGGTATATAAAATCGTCGCCAGCCCAACTGCTGCCAGAGCAATCATCCCAGCAAAGGCAAACAGACGACCCACCCCCGCATAACAAGCAACTCTATAACCATAGCGCTGCCCATTGCTCATCGAGAGGAGATTATTTGGACCCGGCGACATATTTAACGCAAAACAGGCAGGGATGAAAAACAACACTTTCATCAATGTCACAACTACTGCACCTCAGTTAAAAAATAAAATCAGCTGAGATCTCTACTCAACATCGAATTGTTTCTATGTCAGCGAGCAGTCTTGCTCAGCATCTATTAAGCAAGCGTGCCGCAGTGATCACTTGCACGGCTAGTTTTGCTAAGGGGCTCGACAACCAGCCTAAGCACTACAACACCACGCTAAATATCTATTGCCGGACAGCACTTTAGCATTAGACTCAGATAAGGTAACAGGTGCAGCATTTCATTTCTAAGCAAGGATTAATGCAATGAAGCAGAAAAACTACAGCATCCAGCCGTTGAAAAAACGCCATTTAAGGGCTGCTGCAAGTATTTGCGCGGCTGCCATGAACGACAACCCAATCCATATCAAAGTATTCGGCGCTGAGCCTAAATTGCGTGAACGTCGCCTCAAACGTTTATTTCCGGCGCTACTGGACTTTGTTTACCGCAAAGGCAGCTTATTCGGCACCTTCATTAATAACCAGTTGATTGGCGTGCTGGGGATGTTGCCACCTAAAACATGCCAGCCGTCACTGGTTGATATTCTGCGCATGCTGCCCAGAATGCTCAGTGCAAATAGCCCACTGGGTATCTTGCGCTTAGCCATCTGGCTGGGTACTTGGGCCAAGATCGACCCGAGCACGCCCCACTGGCACCTAGGTCCGCTGGCAATTGCTCCGCAGTGGCAATACCAAGGGGTTGGCACGCACATGATTGAATTCGCCTTTAGCCAATGCACTGCTGGCGACCTTTATCTAGAAACCGACAAACAAAGCAATGTAGAGCTTTATGAGCGCTTCGGTTTTACCACAGTGGCAACGCCAGTGATTTTAGCCACACCGAGTTGGGTCATGATGCGTCAAGCTAACCCACATTGGGCAAGTAGCCACTGACAATGCTTAACTGAATCACAATAATGGCAATGCCCAAGCTAAACACCAGCAACAAACCCAACTGCCCACCAGCTACGCGGTAACCGCCAACATGCTGCTTGCGGGTTTGGCGCACCAATAAAGCTGGCAGTAATAAAGACAATACTGATAAGGCAATGGCGGCAAAACCCAAGGCGATAACAAAACCTTTGGGATAAAACAACGCAAACAGCAGCGGCGGGAAAAAAGTCACAGCGCCTGTTTGTAGGCGGCCATTGAGCGTATCTTTAAGCTGGAAAAAATCCGCTAAAAAATCAAACAGACCCAAGGCGACACCTAAAAATGAGGTAGCCAAAGCTAAGGCTGCAAACAAGCGCACCGCCATTTCGACCCGCGCTGTACCTACCACCGCTTTGACTGCTTCTAACAAACCATTTAAGCCACTTTCAGCCGCCAAAATACCAATAAATGTGTCCGAATTAATGGTGCCGATCGTTGCCACCTGCCACAAAATGTACACCAGCAGCGGAATAGCACTGCCAATAATAAAAACTTTGCGCAACTTAGCAGTGTCACCGCCCAGATAATTAACAATACTGGGCACGCTACCATGAAAGCCAAAAGAGGTAAAAACTATGGGAACTGCCGACAGTAATAAGGCCTGCTTAACTGGCATACTCAATAAGTTCACTTCCTGCACATGGGGCAACAACAGAATCAGCATGGCGGCCAAAAAGAAGATTTTAGTCGCAAATAAGCAACGGTTAATAAGATCCACCGAGTGCGTGCCAAAACACACCACCCCGCCGCCAATAACGGCAAACAGCAATACTCCAACATAACTGGGTAGCTGCAAGCCCAGCAGACTGCTAATGGATTCGCTAATAATCTCGCCGCCCCCAGCTAAGTAGGCGGCGATCAACGAGTAGAGTAAAAAAGGCAAAGCGAGGCTAATCACCAAGCGTCCAGAATTGCCTAAGTACTTACAGGCCAGAGAACTAAGGCCCATGCTGGCATCGTTGTGTTGATAGACCTCGACCAAGAGCAACGCGGTATAACTCATAATAAACCATAGGCCCAACAACAGCAGCAGAGCGGTGGTAAAACCAATTCCAGTCGTAGCTAAAGGCATTGCTAGCATCCCTGCCCCTAAGGCAGTTCCAGCGACAATAAAGGTGCTTCCAAAGGCACTGCTCTTCACACATCCCCCTAGTTTCGCTGCTGATCTGCGCGCTGTGCAGCGTATTGAGCGGTTTAAAAAGCCGCTATTATGCGCCAAACCTAGAGTTTATGCGGAATTGTTTTAACCAACAGCGCTCTTGGCCGTTGCCGAACTGTCAAAGACGGGGCTGTACAGGAAGCTGGGCGAAGCAAAGTAATTTCAGTCCACTGGCCTAAGCTGAATAGGGTACCTAGGGTGCCGCGACTGGCAGCTTATGCTCCTAACCGTCTCATAAGATTTACAGTTTAAAACAGTCCTGCAGCAACGCTTGCAGCCGCTTCTGCCCCAACCTATTCATTAACTCAATATTGCGCTCTGGAATATCATCAACATTCGGGTAATCAGCAATCACTTGCTCAAGGCTGTCTTCGCGCAATAGGTGCAAGACTGGATAAGGTGAACGATTGGTATAGTTCTCAGCGTCGTCTGGCTGAGTGCCGCCAAACTGATAATTTGGATGAAAGCTGGCAATTTGATAGACACCTTCCAGCTGCATACCCAACAGCAAGCTATCAGCCAAGTTCAAAAAATCATTAAAATCGTAAAAATCCTGCAGCACCTGAGGATGAATCAATAGCGTCGTTGCCACTACTGGGTCTGCATTGAGCAGCTCTAACTCAGCTTGTAGCACCAGCAGCAACTGTTCTGGCGTGGTTGCAGCTGTACTCACAAAACGCACACGGTTTTTGACCAGTTCACGCTTGGCAAAAGGACAGAGATTCATCTCCACCACCAAGGTTTCAACCCATTTACGCACCGCTAAAACGATGCTCTCATCATCCACGGAGCCATCTAACTGAGCTGTTTTCTTCATATAGCTTCCAAATCACACCGACGCCAGCAGCGACTAATAGGTTTCATTTTCATCACGCACCGTCACTGACAAGTGGCCCAGTGAGTCGACCGTTACGTGGAACAAAATGGGCTTACAACAGACCTGGCAATCTTCAATATAGTGCTGCCCTGCCTCCTGAGGATCAAGCAAAACTGCAATGGCTTCACCACAATATGGGCAACTGACTGTTTCTTCGGTTAATAACGTCATAGCCTTTTAATTCACCTCTTAAGTGCGCCAGTTAAAACAGAACTGCAGCGGACAGACCTCCAACATTATTAATGCAACATAGCACTGTGACTCCTGCAGGTCATAAAAAAACAACGCTATTCAGATCTTTAGTAGCTCGTCTTTAAACACAACAAACGCAGCCCTTGCGGGTGCTGCGCTTGTTACTGATGGCCTTATGCTCAGCGAGCGCTGATAGCAGCATCCCTCGCCGAGCCAGCTAAGCCCTAAGCTGGTTAAAACTTATCGGTGATTGCCCCTGCAGATGCCGAACCAACAGTTTTAGCGTACTTGGCTAAAACACCGCGGGTAACATTGGGCTTGGGTGCGACCCATCTGCTCAAACGTTGTTGAATTTCTGCGTCCGAAACCCCTAGATTAATTTCATTGTTTTCCGCATCAATGGTGATGGTGTCACCGTCTTCAATAATGGCCAACGGCCCACCCACCATCGCTTCTGGGGTGATATGCCCCACTACAAAACCATGACTGCCACCGGAGAAGCGGCCATCGGTAATTAACGCCACTGCATTGCCCAGACCGCGCCCCATAATGGCTGAGGTGGGTGACAGCATTTCCCGCATGCCTGGACCACCTTTTGGACCTTCGTAACGAATCACCAGTACATCACCGGCTACCACTGTGCCGTCCAAGATAGCCGTCATGGACTCTTCTTCCGAGTCAAACACCCGTGCTTGACCGGTGAACTTAGTCCCTTCTTGCCCGCTGATTTTCGCCACGGCGCCTTCTGGAGCGATGCTGCCACGTAAAACACGCAAATGGCTGTCAGCCTTCAGCGGTTTATCGAATGGCATAATAATATCTTGGCCAACGGGGTAGTCTGCTACATCGGCCAAATTTTCTGCAAGAGTTTTACCATTCACGGTTAAGCAATCACCGTGCAGCAAACCCTTATCTAATAAGCGCTTCATCAAGGGTGCAATACCACCAATCTTAATTAGATCAGACATCAGGTATTTACCGGAGGGACGCAAGTCAGCCAGCACCGGAACACGCTTGCCAATTTCGGTGAAGTCATCAATATTCAGTTCCACGCCAATCGCATCAGCCATAGCCAGCAAGTGCAGCACGGCATTGGTTGAACCACCAAAGGCAATCACGACAGTAATGGCATTTTCAAAGGCTTTGCGGGTCATAATATCGCTGGGTTTAATATCATTATCCAACAACCAGCGAATGGCTTGGCCTGCATGCAGGCAATCAGCCCGTTTTTCTGGGGAAATGGCTTCTTGTGCAGAACTTCCGGGCAAACTCATACCTAGGGCTTCAATCGCCGTGGCCATGGTATTGGCGGTGTACATTCCGCCACAGGAACCGGGTCCTGGAATGGCGGACTTTTCAATGGCAATCACTTCGGCTTCACTGATATCACCACGGGCATTGGCCCCCACCGCCTCAAACACAGAGACAATATCCGTATGATTTTTACCTGGCTGAATGGTGCCACCGTAAACAAACAGTGCGGGACGATTTAAGCGCGCCATGGCAATCAAGCAGCCGGGCATATTTTTATCACAACCACCAATCGCAATCACCGCATCATGACCTTGGCAACCGGTGACGGTTTCAATGGAGTCAGCAATCACTTCACGGGAGACCAAAGAGTACTTCATGCCTTGATAACCATTGGCAATACCGTCAGAAATGGTAATGGTATTGAAAATAATCGGTTTAGCATCAGCTGCATACACGCCTTTAGCCACTTCATCGGCTAAACCATCAATGTGCATATTGCAGGGCGTGACTTGGCTGCCAGTGGAGACAACACCCACTTGTGGGCGCTTAAAGTCCGCATCATCAAAGCCCACTGCGCGCAACATCGAGCGGGCAGGCGCTTTTTGAATACCATCAACCAAAATAGCCGAGTATTTTCTACCTGTGTCGTCTTTTTTAATCATATCGCCTCCAATAGTGCAGTAGTTTAGTCAACTATAGACGCAAACAAGAACTAAGCATACTCAAGGGTCACAGACATCGAACAGCGTAGGGCTAAAGCACACGAGGTTGTGGCTAAAACAGGTATTTTTAAATGCTGCAGACCATCAACTCGACACTATGTGCATAGCTGCTCTTTCTTCACGGCACTCATAGGAGCCCATCTCAAACTCGCGACAAATCCACGGACGGTTTTCATAGATCGTACACATAAAGGTTGCACGGTCGATGGCTGAGCACCAACCATCCTCTAACCGCCGCATGGTTTCACCGCCCCATTGATCCACACTAATATGCTCCTCAGGCACCCCTGTGTCGCTGATAATCATCACTTCTAAACGACAGCAGCAGGCACGGCAATGAGTGCAACTGATCCCTGCTGCCATGCTGTCTTTAACAATAATATTGCTCATAGTATCCATTGACTTGGCTGCAGATGGCGCCAGAAATTATGGCACGATACTAAGCATTTCCCACCAGTGTTAAAAGTTTTAATTTTACTGCTTTAGCGGCTTACTTAAGCAGGTAGCGCAAATACAAGCATTACTGCTTCCACAGGGCATGCTATGTTTTGTGCTATTCACATCAGTGAGCGCCTAGCCATACCACTGGAAAACCAGCTCAAACGATACGCGCTCTATTGAATAAAAACTCAACACTCAACTAGTGGGTCACCCATAACAATAAGGAATCTTTATGACAAAACTGGAAAATAAAATCGCTATCGTCACCGGTGCCGGCGCTGGGATTGGCAAAGGCATTGCTCGGCGTTTAGCTGCAGACGGCGCAAGCGTCATAGTTGCTGAGTTGAATCCGGATACCGGCCAGGCCGTTGCTAAGGCAATCGAGCAGGACTTCGGTGTAACGGCATTGGCCTTGCAAGTTGATATGTGTGACAAAGCCCAGGTTCAGGCCATGGTTGAGAAGACAGTGAGCACCTTTGGCACTGTGGATATTCTGGTGAATAATGCTTGGGCACGCCGCCCAGCGGCGCCATTTTCACCGGTAGAAAGCAAGACCGATGAGGATTTTGATCATGCCTTTAAAATCGGTTATATGGCTTGCTTATGGACGATGCAGGCAGCTTTTCCTTATATGCGTGAGCAACGCTGGGGCAGAATTATTAATATTGCCTCACTCAATGGCGTTAATGCCCACCCCTATACCGTTGACTACAATTCGGCCAAAGAAGCCCTGCGCGCACTGACCCGCACCGCCGCTCGCGAATGGGCGCAGTATCAAATCTGCTGCAATATTATCTGCCCTGCAGCCAAAACCGAAGCCTACGAAAAATTCGCTACCGCGCAACCGGATAACGCCGCCGAACTGCTTAAACTCAACCCTATGGGCCGCATGGGTGATCCCGAGTCTGATATTGGTGGAGTCGCCGCTTTTTTAGCCAGCGACGATGCCCGCTACCTCACAGGCAACACCCTGTTTGCCGACGGCGGCAGCCATATAAATGGTGTGCCTTGGATGGCTGGCAGTTAATGACGGGTCAATAATAAAGTAAGCATCTGCTGTTTCGGGATGATTTTATCCAAAAAGCAGATGCTTAAAAACCTGTAAAGCATTAGCAATTTTACTTACTTAATTGGCGCCTTAATGGTGCTACCCACTTTATCCGGTCTTGGAAATTTAGCGTATTCTTGCTCAATGGCCTGCAAACGCTGCAGAACATCTTCGGGAAAGGGTGAAACGCGACGGGTTGCTAGATCGATGTGCACATCAAGGTGCTCACCGGCAGCGGCTCGATAGCCTTTATTGGTACAATAAATCTCATGGAAGGTGTGCAAGCGTTTTTCATCCACCGCCAAAAGCCAAGACACAACCTCAATTTCATCCCCCTCGCACAGCTCTCGCTCAAAAACACAGTGGGTCTCAACCAGCGCTTTACTGCAATTATTGGCATACCTGTAGCGCTCACCGAGATCAAGATGCTCAGTAAACTCAATATGCGCATCATAAATAACCAAACCATAATACTTGGTATTCATATGCCCATTAAAATCAACCCAGTCGGCCGGCACTTTGGTTGAGTATTTTTTAAATGGATACATTTGCAACTGCACACCCTCTAAAAACCGCTAGACACTGACCTGCATCTCAGGTTTCAATTACAATACACGACCGCAGTGCTTAGCAACCAAATCTACATATTTGCAGTGCAGTGGAAGCTTTTCAGTCAACGGTCAATCTTATATCTCAGCTAAAAACTTACGCATTACATCAACTTTGATATGCCGTGAGCCAAGTCAAAATCCTTCTGCGATATACCGCCGGCATCGTGGGTGGTTAAATCGATAATCACCTTGTTGTAAACATTGCACCACTCGGGGTGATGGTTGGCTTTTTCCGCCAGCATGGCCACTTGAGTCATAAAAGCAAAAGCGGCTACAAAGTTAGGAAATTTAAACGTTCTGTGCAATTTTTCCGCTTGAATACGCCACAATTCCTCAGAGTCTTTATTGAGCTGTTTGAGCGCTGTATCAACTTCATTTTGCTTGAGCTTAGGAGTCATATTAACCTCTATAAATGTAAGGTACTAAAATTAACACGCAGCTTTCAGTCCTGCGAAAACACGCGACAGAGCTGTTGTATCAATAATCATAGGGATTGCCGTAACGCAGCAGTGCTGGATGTCATTGAGTTTTTGAAAGGTGCTGATTGTAGAAACAACAGCGCCTTTCGTGCGCTTTATCCGCATCATTGCACCAGCTCAGCTAGCTAAATAATGCGCTATTTTCTTGGATAACAACCGCATCGTTATGCTCTTCATCCTTGGCGCCATAGACCAGCGTTACTTTGCCTTTGCTCAGCTCGTCTTTTAAGCTCTGAATTGCTGCGCTATTGTCTTTAAGCTCCTCAAGATAACGCTTTTTGAACTCACTCCACTTGTCTGGATCGTGAGCAAACCATTTGCGCAGCTCAGTGCTGGGCGCAATATCTTTCAGCCACAGATCAACCTGGGCTTTTTCCTTGGTTAAACCTCGCGGCCAAAGCCGGTCGATAAGGATGCGCTTACCATCCTTATCACTGGGCTCTGCATAGACGCGCTTTATTTTGATCTTCACCTCCCACCCCCAACCTCAGTAACCAGAAAACTCTTCGGTGCGGATATTATCCTCATCGACACCAGCGGTGATCAACATTTCAACCATTGCATAGACCATATCCCTGGGACCAGCCAGGTAGTAAATGGGGACGGTTAGATCATCAATGTATTTCAATAGCATATCTTCATCGATAAAACCCGTCTCGCCATCCCAATCTTGCTTGGACTTATCCATCTGCGTCATGGTGCCAATAAAGGTGTAATTCGGATTGTGCTGCTGAGCAGCCATCAACTCATCCAAAAACACCGCATCTTCCGGCCTCTTATTAGAGTCGAACAAGAAAATCTTATGCGGGAGCTGGTCGTGAGTGGCCTGAAGAATAATGCTTCTAGCAGGCGTCAGGCCGATGCCTCCGGTCAGAAAAACCGCAGGAGTGCTCTTGTTATTGTGCAGCGTGAACGAGCCGTGTGGCGCATCCAAGGTAATCTCAGTGCCAATCGGCATGTTTTTTAACACCCGTTTAAAAGCGCTATCACGCATGCGAGTAGCAAACATTAACGACTCTTCATAAGGCGCATTGGCCAAAGTAAAGGTCCGTATATTGCCCTCGGCGTCGGTTTCTTCAGGGTTAATTAAAGTCAGGTCAGCGTATTGGCCTGCTTTATGGGTAAACCCCTGTGGCTTTTCAAAGTAAAACGCCATGGTGCCATCGGCGATGTCTTCTTTTCTTTGTAATTTGACTGTATAGATCGGCATAACACACCCCCTCTTATTTATTTCAATACAGGCCAGTGCACCAAGCAAACCTTAAACCAATCCAGCCATTTGAGCGCAGTCTCACTGAACCCACTGGCAAGCTTTCACCAGCCTTCAACTAATAATGACCTACTGGTCAGCTTTATGAAACCCTTTAAGGATTTAAACAGACAACCCAACCTCATAGTGATGTCCAGTGAGAGTCCAAGCAGAGCTAAGCCTCAGTACGTAGAGAAAAACGGATACTCTTGAATTTGTTTACCCGCATATTTGCGCTATGCCGAACCTGCACAAAAGTAGTTTTGCAACAGCTCGCAGCAACTATCCCATGCATCACTGCCCTGTTATTACTCTACTGGTGCAGATCGCCCACTCGGCCAGCAAAAACCTATTAGTTAACTCACAATAGCTCGCAGCTAAAAATGCCCAGCACCTATTAAAAGCTTAGATAGAATGAACGAAAATACTGCTGCTTGTGAGTTTGGCATTCGATAGCACGCTAACAGTTCTATGGGTAATAGCCTATGATGACCGGACCTATACATTCTTTTACTTAAAGACCTTCCATGATTTTTATCAGCGACAGCATCAGTCTTGATGACCACGAAGTAGAGATTAGCGCGATTCGTTCGCAAGGCGCAGGTGGGCAAAACGTAAACAAAGTTTCCTCCGCCATTCATCTACGCTTTGATATCAAAGCTTCCAGCCTCAGCGAGATTAATAAGCAGCGCTTATTGGCGAACAAAGACAGACGCATCACTAAAGAAGGGGTGCTGATTATTAAAGCGCAGCAATTTCGCACCCAAGAAAAAAACAGAATTGATGCGTTCGAGCGTTTACAACAATTTATAGTGCAAGCCACCCAGGTGAATAAAACCCGTAGACCCACCAAGCCCAGCAGAAATGCACGACGCAAACGTGTGGAGCAAAAAAAGCAGCGCGGCCAGACTAAAGCCTTGCGTGGCAAAGTCGACTTTTAAAGCGACTCTAAAACAGCAGCGGTCACTGTTAAGCTAAGCATATCCGCCACTGTGCAACCTTACTGCAGTACCCCCTTATTGCCGCCATCCTCTAGTTTTTCGTGACCCATGCGTGGTCTACTGTCACATTGTTTCAACACTATAAGGCGCAAACAAATCAGTATGTTACCCATCACTCACAGCCGCAAAGACCCCAATCGTCTTACATTTATTCTGTTAATGATCCTGGTTGGACTTAATTTGCGTCCTGCTTTGTCATCGCTGGCGCCGCTGCTACCGCGGATTGAAAGTGAAGGCCAACTTTCGGTACTGACCCTGTCATTATTGACCACCCTGCCAGTGCTTTGCCTTGGGCTATTTGCCCCGCTAGCACCTTGGCTGGCACGACGCTTAGGGATGGAGCGCAGTCTAGCCTTATCGCTTATTATCCTCAGTACCGGCCTAGCACTACGTGGCATTGTCAGCATACCTACACTGTACCTCGGGACACTTTTTCTGGGAGCGGCCATCGGTATTCTTGGCACGTTACTACCCGCACTGGTTAAACGTGAACTGGCCGATAGCGCTGACTTAATGACCGGTGTGTATACCATGGCACTCTGCTTAGGGGGTGCTCTTGGAGCTGGCCTGAGTATTCCATTAGCCGATGCGCTGGGCAGTTGGCCGCTCAGCTTGATGTCGTGGGCAAGCTTTGCGCTCACCGCACTGCTGGCTTGGTGGTGGCTTATGCCGCAGCCAGCACCCGACCCCCAGCATAAAAGCACTACAGGCTACGCTCGGGTGCTGCTAAAACAGCCTTTAGCTTGGCAAGTAATGTTGTTGATGGGCAGTCAGTCCTCACTGGCTTATATTGTTTTTGGCTGGCTCCCGACACTATTGGTGAAGCAAGGTTACAACGAGCATGAAGCCGGTTGGCTGATGGCTGCCTCCATTATGGTGCAACTGATTTCCGCCATTACTGCACCTTGGCTAGCACGTATGGGTAAAGACCAACGGCCTGCCATTATCTTCGCCCTCAGCCTGGTTGGTCTGGGCTTGTTTATCTTATTGCTCGGCCCTGCATCATTGCGTTGGCCGGGCGCAATTTTGCTCGGTCTAGGTCAAGGCGGCTCATTTAGCTTGGCGCTGACCTTAATTGTGCTGCGCAGCGGTAACTCTCAAATAGCAGGTGAACTGTCCGCATTGGTGCAAGGCGGCGGTTATACCCTCGCAGCCATGGGACCCTTGGTTGTTGGCCTGATGATTGATGCCGAGATAAGCATTCAAGGGATCACTTGGGTCTTACTAACGGTGCTGGCTTTTGCCGCAGCAATGGGATTGCTAGCTGGCCGTCAGCGGCGTTTAGAAACTGATGAGAAAGGCACATTGGTCACAATCAATCAGCGCCACAGTATTGACTAGCAGGATTAGAGAATGATCATGACCTTAGAGACACATGATATTTGTCAAGCTCCTTGCTGGCTGCAATGGAACCCACTCAGGTAAAAACACTCTTATCTGTACGTGCTAAAGTAAGCTCAAACAACTTGTGACTAATCGGTCACAACTGTTGTATATTAAGCGTATATGTGATGCCTGCCCTGTGGGTTGGAGTCGGTGCGAGAGTGTAGTCAGACCACCTGTTATCCGTAGTTTGCTGAGGGCATCAAGGTTTTATATTGAGAGCGCAACCGGCAAATCAATATAAGTAAGAGAGCCGAATGCTTAAATAGATCGCAGAGGTATCTATTATGCCAATTGAAGATGCAATATCCGGTGAAAACTATTCACACAAGGTCACTGCAGAATTTGCTAGCCAAATCGAAGCCGACAATGCAGTGAAAACATTGATTGATCAAGCTGGACTACCGTCAGCGCAAATTACCGTAGTCCAGCCACATGATCCAAATATGGCACGTAAAATTGAGCCGGAAACCAAAGGGATTGGCCGCTCCTTAGCCAGAGCACACGTAACCTTAGGACTCGGCGGATTGGTGGCGGGTTTGGTGTTAGCCGCCATACTGGTAGCAGTGGGTCCTGAAGCCACACAGTCAAGCCCCCTTATGACCTTTATGGCACTGGGTTTCCTGTTTGCTATGCTAGGTCTACTGCTTGGCGGTGCCGTATCATTACGCCCCGATCATGATCCTATGATTGAGCATACCCGCACGGCAACAGATGCAGGTAAATGGACGGTAATAGCCCACTGTACAAGTACTGAGCAGCAAGATACCGTTAAAAATGTCATAGATTATAGCGCACAAAGTTTGTAAGAACCCATGGTTCTAAGGAGGCGATAAAAAGCCTCGTTAGAGCCTGGGCCCAGCGTTTAAAAGTAACTGGTAGTTGAGCATCTCCGTGCTTGCTGTTGAAGCTAAAACAGGCCTTAATCACTCTTCACAAAGCATCATCTCTACGACTACTGTGCAGTTTCAGTTGAGCGCGATGCGTTGTTATGAGCCTTGGCCAGCCAAGCCTGCAGCAATTCACGTAGCGTCGCCGCAGTGGGCTCAGCTTGAGTCAATATCTCATTGATGCGATGAAAATGTGGCAGTCGCACACTCGGTGCTTCAGGCTTGAGAAGAATATCAGGCGGCTGGTGGCGCAGCGCTTGACGGGTAATCGATTGCTGCATAATTTTGAAACTGTTAAACAGCATATCGCTCAGTCCCAATTCTTGCCCATTGTTGGGCTGGTGATTACCCGAAACATCCACAGCAATAACTAGATCAACCTCTCCTTGCAACAAATCAAAAGGCAATGGATTAGAAGTACCACCGTCGATCAACAGATGTTCACCACGACGGACTGGCATAAACAGTCCAGGCACCGCCATACTTGCCTCAATTGCTGGAAATAGCTCACCCTCACTGATAGCTACGCTATCCGCTGTCCAATAATCGGTCGCCACCACAGTGAGGGGAATACGCAACTGCTCAAAGGTTCGAGTCTCTGTATGCGCGGCCAGCAGATGCATAAAGCTGCCGGAGTCGAGCAAGCCTCCTCCGTTACGCCAGAAACGCAGCAGTGTTGCCAGCTTCAAATCTGATTTAGCTAAACCAGAGAACGCATCCAGCGGTGAGCCAGCCACAGCGGCAAAGATGCCCTGGATCTGTTGCGCAGAAAGCCCTGCAGCATAGAGTCCGCCAATCACTGCGCCGATACTGGTGCCTGTGATACGGTCTGGCACAATACCCAGCTCATCGAACACTTGGAGGATAGCGATATGCGCCAAGCCATTAGCCCCGCCGGAGCCCAATGCTAAGCCAATGGTCGGTCGAGGCGCCAGTTTATCTGATTCTCCTGTCACCCTCTTAGCTAGCATCTGCAGCCCAGTGGCAATGAATGATGTCATACTCGACCCTCGGCACCGTGTCGCATAAAATTAATTTTAAAGACAAAAAAAGGGCAAGCCTCGTAAGACTTGCCCTTTGAGTAAAGCTAACTATTGCTTAAATAGCTACAATACTTTCAGCCTGAAGACCTTTTTGGCCTTCAGTCACAACAAACTGTACGCGCTGACCATCTGTTAGCGTTTTAAAGCCATCGCTAATAATTGCACTGAAGTGAGCGAAAACATCTGGACCAGATTCTTGCTCGATAAAACCAAAGCCTTTCGCTTCGTTAAACCATTTTACCGTGCCGGTAGTTGTATTAGACATAATAATATCCTGAATTTTATATATAAAATCGCCTTCAATGAAGGCTTGAATAGCATAAAAAATATAGATTTGAACTTAGATACTGCAAGACGGGATTACGAATAATACAACGAACATGTAGGATGTAAATCAGATACTGCTTTCTAGCTGCCGCCAAGTCTATAGAGCTTGTCGAAGCCTGTCTAGCGGTTTACTTCAACACGGTTTAAAGTTGGGGCGCATCAACGCCCCTGTTAAGCATATGCTATAGCCCGAGCATCCATCAGCAGTATTACTTTCTACCGCCGGCTACCAACAGTAAGCCACCGGCAAAAATGGCAACAACTCCAGCCCACAATGGAATGTTAACGTTTTCTTTTTCTTTTGCCGTCAGCTCAACAGAGCCCAACTTAACCACGGTGGTGTCTTTTGTATAGCTAAAACCACCATAGGCAAGACCTAATCCACCGGCAATAATCAAAACAAGTCCAAGAATTTTAATCGTGTTCATTGTGTGAGCTCCTTTATGTATGTGTCCAAACCTAAGTACCACAGACGCTTGGTTAAACATTTAATAGCCAGAAAACATGAACTGACCTGCGCTCAGACTATACCACCCTAAATCCTACTCGAGTGACTTTAGTGAGCAACACCTAATGTTTAAAAAGATCTCCAGCAAAGCGCTACAGCATTCTAGACTCGTGCAAAACGCAGATGAGCTTTTCTCAACAGGCTAAAAAACTTCTAATAGTTCAAAACCATCCAAAAACAGCGTAACTGCAAAGATAGCCAGCAGCGCTGCCAAAAACCTCATGACATATATATAGGCCCTACCGCTCAATAAAGCACGATACTTGCCGAGTAAAATTGCCATTAATATTTTTGCACCGACTAATGGTAGATAAAAACCTAGGATAAACAGCAGTGGCGCGAAGGTATTCACAGCCGCTGCTTTTATAATCGTCGGTGCCCCAACGGTCAGCCAGAACAAATAAGGATGTGGGCTCAACACATTGGTCAACACGCCTTTCGTTAGAGACTGCGGTTTTTCGTCCCCACACTGGCTGCTCGGTTGTTTTAATCTGGCAGTGTCATAAGCCAGATAAAAAATATAACCGCTGCCTAGCAATGACAGCAGCCCAACAATATTATTAAACCCCGCTAACTGCCCCACCAGCACAAGCATCAATAGAATAATAGGGGCATCAGACGCTATTGGTGCTAAGGCCACTTTGACCCCTGCTGCAACGCCATACTGTAAAGACTGCGCAATCACTAAGGTTAATAAGGGCCCAGGTGACAACCCCGCAGCGAGCCCCATAACCAGTCCAAAACTTAAGAAATACTCCACGCCAGCTTAAATCCTATAGAGTGCAACGAGTCATATGCCTGAGAAATGGCGACAACCTGCATAACTTTACGCTAGAAGTAACGCTTTGATGGTGGACTTACCTATAATCAATAAAAACGCGCTACTTCTTATGGCCTGCGCGCTTTTGCATAAAGTCCGAGTGCTATTAAACCTTAACTCCACGGCTTTTGCGCCAAGAAAATTGTATGGCGACTGCCCTTACCCGGCCTCGCTCTCACGGTACGCACTGTCACGGCGAAGCCAGCTTTTTTGAGTTGAATCGGAAATAATGAATCTGCGCCAGCAGACCATACCGCCAACATTCCCTCAGGACGTAAACTGTTATATAGAGCCGTTAGGCCGCTGCTGGAATACAGCCAATTATTGTTGCTATGGGTAATCCCTTCCGGACCATTATCAACATCCAGTAAAATGGCATCAAAACTTGGTTGCTGCATTTTTATGAGCTCTGCAATATCACCTAGACGTACTTGGCAGCGCTGATCTGCTAAGGGATTGCCAGCACAATCACCAAGCGGGCCTTGGTTCCACTCCACCACCTCTGGAATAAGCTCTGCTACAGTCACTTGCGAGTTTTCCGTGACACACGCAAGTGCTGCGGCCAAGGTATACCCCATGCCCAAACCACCGACTAAAACCTGTACATGGTCTTTATTGTGCAGATGCGCACAACCGAGCCTCGCCAACTCCTGTTCGGAATTATACATACGGCTATTCATTAACTCTCCGCGCACCCCAGACAGTCGAATAGAAAACTCATCTTCACGACGAAATAGAGTTAACTCTCCGCCATTGTTGGGAATAATGGCTAGCGCAAGCTTGTGTAATGGCTTCATTTGATCTCGTCGTGGTTAGATGTTTTGATGGCGCAACTGTAAAGTTGTTTGCGCCCAGAAGCTAGCAAGAATAACGCTTACAGCTTGAACGCGGAAGACTAGAAAAAATGAGCGGTGCACTGCAGCTAACAGCTGACAGTTAAATACGTCACTTAGAAACTCACCGAGAGCTGGCTGGTGACCCCGCGCTGATTGCCATCGCTGGTGAGTCCTAAAATGCCACCCACTTTTAAAGAAGCGTTTTCAGCCAGTTGAATAATCAGCTCTGGCATTAAAGTCACTGCGTTATGGTCATTAAAGCCGCCTAAGTAGGTGAGCTCAAGGGCCGGACGCACATATTGCCCCCAAGGTTTGAACACAACCGCTCCTTTGATATCTGCCCACGCCCAGACATCGATGTCGCGCGGGTGCAGATCATCCGCGTCAAAATAATAACGGAGCCCCGCATTTAACAGTAACTGTGTCTCACCCTCATGGATATCCTTGTCCATTTTAATACCCAGCAAAAAAATCTTACCGGTGTGGTTGTAATAATCGTTGACGGTGGTATCCAACACAGCTGTGCGCATTCCGCCACCTACGGCATAGGCCAGGTTGAAGCCCGATTCTTCAGCAAAATGTGTTTGTTGTTCAAACTGCAGGGTTGCGTAATCAAACACCCCGCCATAGCCATCAATATCAATCGGCCGCCCGTCTTCTTTCCAATAAGCGTCACCCTTGGTGTAAAAGGGCACTGAAAATCGAATTTGCTTATCTGTGGCAAAGGGCGCAGTAAGTTCAAATGCTGCACTATAACCATCAAAACCATCGGCCTCACCCAGTTCAACATCATTAAAACTATGCGCTGTAAGCTCTGCACTGATATCAATCTGAGTTTGTGCTGAGCGGGTGCTGATGGGCTGCAAGGTAGGGTTTTGCGCCAAAGCTGTTAACGAAGCAGAAAGTAAGCTTGCTGCAAAAAATATTTTAAAACCGTAGTTGTGGGCTGTCATGATAAGACTTCCTGCATTACAAATAACCTGAAAAATTCTTAAGTAAATGATTCTAAAAACCAGCGCGACGGAGCAATATACGCCTCACTTTAAAACCGATCTATCTTGTCTTAGCAACATTCTGACCCATGGGGCGCTTAAGCTTAGTGTCATTTTCCAGCAAAAAGGTCCATAGCGAGTGATATGTCTAAGCACCAGCTGCATCACGGCATCGCAGCCACTGTCTTAGCGCGCGCGACGATACGCCACCGTTTAGGTTAAGGTCCAGCTTGATGGATGGGTACGCTATCTGTGTTGAAGGCTATAATGACGGCTTGCAGCTCTGCAGCTAAAACAGCACCTGAGTTTGCCTTGTGGCCAAAGAGTTGCACTGTAGATAAATTATTGCAGCGCTTACTGCACCCTTTAGTCTAGAAGAGTTACTAAGCTCTGCTTGTGATGATGATTATGCTTCGCAGCCATAGGTAATGCAGTAATTTTCAGCACCAATAGCTCCTGAATAAATGCATAACAGCCTGCTAAGCGGGGGTTTATGTTGGCTATATTTATCTAGCAATGGCCAACTGTGACTTTCCACTTAGCAAGCGCTATGACTTTATAACTTACTTACGCGTTACCCGCAGCATCCATGCGGTTTTCTCATGGATACGCATACGGTCGGAAACCAAGGCCGCCGTCGACTCATCATCTGCTTGCTGTGCTACTTTCAAAACCTCACGGGCAGTTCTTACCACCTGCTCGTGTCCTTGAGTTAGCAAATCAACCATTTCCAATGAGTTAGGCACGCCATCGACTTCTTTAACTGAACTCAGCTTGGCGAACTCTTTATAGGTTCCCGGCGCAGCAACACCCAGCGTACGGATACGTTCAGCGATATCATCAACCGCAACCGCTAGCTCAGTGTAATGCTCCTCAAACATTAAATGCAGTTCACGAAACTGCAGCCCAGTTACGTTCCAGTGAAAGTTATGGGTTTGTAAATAAAGCGTGTATGAATCAGCTAAAAGACGCTTTAAGCCATCGGCTACTGCTAATCTGTCTTCTTTGTTAATACCAATATTTATCTCAGTCATTTTATTACCTCTCATTTAGAGTAGTAGTGAATCATAACGCTTTGCTCAGCGATGAACTGTGAGCGCAACGCATGATCTTTCTGCGTACAGAAGAGTATTAATCTTAACTGGTTTTGCAGGCAACAACCTGAACGACTGCACTTTCACCTTGATGGTACTTACCTTCAGAGATATGTCGCTCTACTTCAGCACCCACTACAAAGTCCAAGCCGTTAAGTTCAGATTCTAACTCATCAAGGGACATAAACAATTGCTTTTGTGACGCGGGCGGACCACCCACTCCAGCGGTTTCAATTTGACGCTCTGTGTAAGCCTCTAAAATAAACACGCCGCCCTTGTTTAAAGCCTTTACCACCTGCTTGTGCAGGTCTTTACGTAACTGCGCTGGCACATGGGCTGCTATAGACACAATGCCATCCCAAGCCTCAGCAGCCACATCATAATCAGCCAAGTCAGCCACCACCGTAGTGATTTCTACACCATTCTTAGCCGCAAATTCCTGTGCTTTTTCTAAGCCCACTGCTGATTGATCCACTGCAGTGGCGACATAGCCCTGCTGAGCCAAAAAAACCGCATTGCGACCTTCACCCTCTGCTAAACAAAGGACTTTGCCTCCTTTGGGAATTCTAGAATACTCTGACTGCAGAAAATCATTTGGCTCAGTGCCGTAAGCAAATCCTTCTTCTTGATATCGCTGGTCCCACATCTTGCAGCTACCTCTTTATGTATTAACTCACGTGCGCTCAGTTGCACTTATTAACCCTAGGAAAATGCTATGAGCTTCTTTAAATTACAGTAGTGCGCCATTAACAATGGCCCGTAACTCCTGACGGATTGGATAGGAGGACGAAGGAACCAATTGTGTCATAAAGATCATCACCAGCTCCTCAACCGGATCAATGTAAAAGTTAGTGCTCGCCATACCGCCCCAACCGTACTCCCCCACAGAACCGTTGACTTGCGACTTGGCCACATCAGTTTTAACCGAAAAACCCAAGCCAAAACCAGTTCCAGCATAGGGTGTCTCGCTGAACGAGCCCACCGATAGGCCGGGCAAATCCTGATTACCTGGCAAGTGGTTGCTGCGCATAAACTCTAACGTTTTGCGACCAATAATCCGCTGTCCTCTAAATTCACCGCCCTGGCAAAGGGCTTGGGCAAAATGGTAATAGTCATCAATGGTCGACACCAAACCACCGCCGCCCGAGAGAAACTCACTTTTGTTTCGATAAGGTGACAACTGCGGATCATCAAGCAGCGTGAACTGATCTTCCGGCCGGTACTGATAACAGGCAGAAAAACGATCCAGTTGCGCGTCACTGACCTGAAAACCGGTATCCGGCATATCCAGTGGGGTAAAGATATGCTCACGCAGATACTCATCCAGTGGTTGATCGGCCAGCAACTGCACCAAGTACCCCAACACATCCGTGCTGACGGAATAGTTCCAGGCGCTACCTGGTGAGAACTCCAATGGTAATTTTGCCAGCTGATTGACCATTTCTTCCAGCGTCAGGCTCTGACTGCCATCAAAGCCTAACTCTCGGTAAGCTGCATCAACGTTGGTGCGGTGCATAAATCCGTAGGTCAAACCTGACATATGCGTGAACAAGTCACGAATGGTCATGGTGCTGGCGGCAGGAGTGGTGAGGAAGTTCGGATAGATACCACTTTGATACACCCGCTGATTTTTCCAAGCCGGAATATACTTGTGGACTGGATCATCCAGCAAAAACCGTCCTTGTTCATACAACTGCATCATTGCGATAGAGGTGATGGGCTTGGTCATGGAGTAAATGCGGAAAATAGTATCCCGTTGCACTGCCTTATTGCGTTCTACATCCATCAGCCCTTGGGCTTTAACGTAGGCAATTTCTCCGCGCCGGGCCACCAATGTCAGTGCGCCAGGAAATTTTCCGGGCTGGATATAACTGCGATCTAGATGCTGTTCAATGTTGAGCAGTTGATCCGCGGCAAAACCGGTTATTTGTTTGAGTTCTGTCATAGAGCGGGCCCCTGTTATTCAATGCCTGAGCCTTAAACCAGAAAAGACGATACATTATAGGCGGATCAAGCAGCATAATTTGATAAGTGTGGACGAACTGTAGGTCAGTAATTAAGCTGGGTGCAGGTGGCAAAGACAGCACTGTTGGCCTCCTTTACCACCCTAGTAATGGGTAAGACAATGATCTCGCGCCTGACTCTCAGTGGCCCGATGGCGACTTTTCACTTTAGCTGTCTTTGCCACCCTTAGTTTTATCCTCTTTTTTCTCTGCGGCCATATTAGCAAAACGAGAAAAGAACTCCTGTACCTGATCCATACCCTGTATACCCATGGGCATAATGCGTTTCATAAACAATTCAGGATCGCTCATTTCCTCAATGTAAGTATTCATTTTATCCTGCATTTTACCCATCATTTCTTTTTGCATGGGTTCGACATCTGGCAGGCCCATCACTTTTCTGACTTCTTCTGGGGTCATTTCCATCTGGATATTTATCTTCATCAAGATCACCTTTTATTTTAGATTAGGGCTCTAGCATTTAACTTAACAGGTTATCGCAAAAATAACGCACCGGTCTGCACAAATCACCCTATAACAACCGTCTTAGCAAACATCAGTTACCGTTCTGCAACTTGGCGGTCTACAGTTCTAAGCTGTTTGATTAGAAGCGACAACACATCTAGTTTTACCTAAAAAACACCCCAGTGCTAGACTACAAACTTCCCCACACCACTAGGACAAATAATGAAATTTGTTATTTTAGCTGTCGCCATTGCACTCGCCGCCTTTTACTTTGTTAAGAGCTCAAACAGTAAGAAGGCAGCGCTGGAAAATATCGAGATCGGTCAAGCCTTTTTAGCAACCAATAAAGCCAACGAAGATGTACTGGAAACAGCTTCAGGCTTGCAATATAAAATATTGAAAAAGGGCCAAGGCAGTGTTCACCCAACTGCCAACTCAACCGTTAAAGTGCACTACCATGGCTCTTTGTTGGACGGTACTGTGTTTGATAGCTCAGTAGAGCGTAATGAACCCATCAGTTTCCCGTTAAATCGAGTGATAAAAGGCTGGACTGAAGGTGTGCAATTAATGGTGGTTGGTGACACCTTTAAGTTTTTCATTCCCGCTGATTTAGCCTATGGCGACAGTGCAGCAGGGACAATAAAACCGGACTCTTTACTTATTTTTGACGTGGAGCTGTTGGAAATCCAATAATATAAGCACTGCACTCGGCGCTGGCAATGAAGCACAATAAAATTGCCGCCGAGTGCAGTCTAGCAACCGAGCTATAGCCCGTACGCAGCTCCTGCTAGGCTATACCCCAAGCGCTAGGCTTAGGTGTTACCTCGACTACTAGTCTTTTTTATCGATAGTTATTTCAATTATTTTACTCGCTCCGGCAAACCATTTCTGCACATACAAAGTTCCCACTACAGGTGCTGTACCTTCAGTAGGCACTTCCTTGTAACGGACACTGTTTTTGGTTTCTTTTTCGTACTCAAACATCACGACTTTTTTCGACATTAGATTTCCTCAATCAAGGCTTTGCTGAGCTAAAAATTGCACACCAGCTTATAACCAACAGCGCTTGCTGCTCATCACTGGCAGCCAATCTAAACATAAAAGACAACGGTGCACGAGCTGGCTTAAATTAAATCTATCGCCGCGCTGTGCTGCGTTAATTATGCGTGATTTTTAACAGCTCACTACTGCTTAATTTAAGCAGCATCAATGGCTGTTTTGTGGAAACACCACCAACTCATCACCTGCCTGCCAAGGCTGATACTTAAACATAATCAGCAAGAACGCTGGATGCTCCAGCCAGCCCGTAAGCCACTGCTGTAGATGCGGATACGGCAGATTATAAAACACCTCTCGATCGACATGAGCAAACTGACGAACAAAGGGCATGATGCCGATATCAGCCATACTGATCTTATCACCCAGCAGATAGGTATTTTTGCCGAGCAACTCTTCCAATACCTGCAAAAACACTTCGCCCTTTTCGCGGTACTCAAGCTGAGTACACTCTGGATGGCGGTCGGCATATTTATAGCGATCCAGCCAGTGTTTAAACTTATAATCGTTCTGCTCGATCAGTGCATTAGCGTGAGCTACATCGGTATTTAACAAGCCATGAGGATCATTCTGCGCCAGCGCCCACTCCAGAATTTCGCGACTTTCTTCGATCACTCGCTCATCGCTGCCAGCCAGCTGCAACACAGGTACAGTGCCCTTAGGGCTGATCGCTAACATCTGTGCGGGCTTGTTTCTCAATACAATCTCCCGCAACTCAACCTGCAGTTCGGCAAACACAATCCCAAGACGTGCGCGCATGGCATAAGGACAACGACGAAAAGAGTACAAACGAGGCAAAGAGACAGGCATAACGTGCTTCCTAGCTAAATTAAAGGCAGCACTGACTATAACGGATTTTGTTTAGATCTGGGGAGGCGCTCACCAAAAGCTGGAAGCTTAATGGTGAGCAACAGTACGCCTCAGAAAACTTATTGCTCTGATTGCACAGCACTATAACTATTCATCAGGTTTCGATAATCAGGAATATGCTTTGAAAACAAGTTACCCAGTCCCTCCACATCATTACGCCAGTCACGATGAAGCTCACAGGCAAGACCAAACCACGTCATCAATTGCACTCCTGCGGCTGACATGCGGTCCCAAGCAGCATCCCGAGTTAACGCATTAAAGGTGCCCGAAGCGTCTGTCACCACAAAGACTTCAAACCCCTCCTCAATTGCCGATAGTGCTGGAAATGCTACACACACCTCAGTCACCACACCGGCAATAATTAATTGCTTTTTACCCGTTGCCTTAACTGCTTGAACAAAGTCTTCATTGTCCCAAGCATTGATTTGACCAGGGCGCGCAATATAAGGTGAACCAGCGAACATCTCCTTGAGTTCAGGCACTAAAGGACCGTTGGGCCCCTGCTCAAAGCTCGTGGTTAATATAGTGGGTAGCTCAAAATACTCAGCACAGTCGGCAAGAGCTAACACGTTGGTTTTAAATTTATCTGGATCGATATCACGAACCAGCGATAACAGTCCGGTTTGATGATCAACCAAGAGTACGGCTGCATCATTTTTATCTAAGCGAACATACGGCTTACTCATCGTCTATCTCCTGTGCCAGGTTTGTGCGCTGCACTGGCTGGGTTTAGAAATGTTCCTAAATAGATTTTAAGTCGCTAAATCTCCCTGTTTAAAATCAGTGTTTTGCTAGTTTATTTCTGCCTGATGAGTCTGGAATAACTCATCATTTAATCGGAAAGCTGGCCGTTTCCAGTGAGTCATCTGCTTGGATTTTAGCGAGACCCTTTTCCGAATAAACTGTTTACCTTTCATGCAAAGTTTTTGGAATTCGCCCCTCACCAACTTTGCTTTTATGGGCTCGATCATTGTTGTAATATTTTCTCCACACGTCCAGAGCTTTCTGCAATTTCTCTAGCGCTGAATACACGCTCTCAGAAAAGTGTTCTGCTACTGCAACTGCCACAACTGACCTGAATCAGTGGCAATCCAAATGCGGCCTTGCGAATCTTCGAGCAAGGCGCGCAAGCGTTCTTTCTCATGCTCTAAATAGCGTTTTTCTTGCGTCACCTGCTCACCATCCATCAGCAAACGATTAAGGTGCTGCAGTTTCAGCGCACCCAGTAAAAAATCACCTTGCCACCCATAGCGACTGTGCTTAACGGCCAGCAAACTGCCAGGCGCAATGGACGGAATATATACTTTCTTAGGGTCAATCATCCCGGGTTTAGAGTTCACGCCTACAGCCACCGGCCCCCAATACTCTTTGCCCAAAGACACCTCAGGCCAGCCGTAATTGCCGCCCTTCTCGATCAGATTCAATTCATCGCCGCCACGCGGTCCATGCTCGCTTGCCCACAACTGTCTTTGGCGCACCGCCAAGCCTTGTGGATTACGGTGACCGTAACTCCATATTTCTGGCAACGCATCATTGCGACCAACAAAAGGGTTATCGTGCGGCACACGGCCATCACGGTGCAGCCGCATAATAGTTCCCGCATGAGTCGTGAGGTCTTGACCGTTGGCTCGATGACCACGATCACCCACACCGAAAAATACATAATCACCCATAAAGGCAATACGGCTGCCAAAATGTTGGCCGTCAGTACTGGCAGACTGGCTGACCAACAAGGTTTGCCAATCCTGCAAAGCCGATAAAGATGCATTCAATTTTGCTCGGCCTAACGCCGTTGCGCCTAAACCTTTCTTGCCGCCCTTTGCAACCGGTGCCACATAGGTAAAGTAAATCCAACCCGCCTGTTGATCACCTGGTTTATAATCCGGCGGCACAGCGACATCCAATAAACCGCCCTGCCCCATAACCACCACCTGCGGCGCCCCACTCACAGGTGTTTGCGCCCCCGACTCCATATCAAACAGCAGCAACGATCCACCCTTCTGCGTAATCAATAGATGCTGATCCGATACCTGCGCCATACCCCAGGGCTGGTTCAAGCCCTGCGCCAGCAAAGCAGCTTTGGGCGATACTTCAGCACTTGCGCCCATGCTAAAAAGGGACAAGAGCATAAGTACAATCAAATGGAGTCTAGTTATAAAATGCATGGGCAAACCTTGTACGAGTTTAAGAGGGCTAAAAACACGGTCACGTTGATATTTCGACACTAAAAGAGCAGCTATTTATCTCTAGATTAAAGGGAATCATGCACTTTTACAGGGAGTGCTTTAGCATGGGTGTCAGAACAAAGGATGGCCGCCAAGCGTGTAGGTATACTTGTGATTGGTAAAAGCGTCACTGAGTCGACCTCTGTGATGACGCCGACTACAGTAGCTCATTCTACCGACTGATCGGCGGCGCAGCGATCTTCATAGGTCGCCATTAATGTTCGTGCGCTGCCATCAAGTACACCGAGGTTGTACCCCTGCGGATCATTGGCCAAGAGTTCATGCAGAGCTTCTGCCGGTAGTTGGGCCGCCGGACAGCCCGTTCTGTTGGACATCTCTACAAACAACCAGTGAAAAGCGACCTTAGCCCAAAGCTGTTGCTTGCCCGCCTCGGACTCTAGTGCGCTGGCGTGTTTTAAAGCGCTTTTAAACAGCTCGCGGGCCTTTTTGAGGTTTTGCTTAGGCCCTGCGGCCCCATACAAACTGGCTCGAAAGCGGTCGAGATCAGAGCTTTCGATTGGACCTGCGGCCTTTACATTCTCAAGTACTGCGATCGCATCGTTTTGCCGCTGCTGCAACTGCAGTTCTTCGGCCAGTAGAATGGTTTCCTTTTTGGTGAAATAAGCAGGCTGCTGTTGCCAATAGTGAAAGCTTTCTTGCACCAGTCGATCCCTACGGCCCTGCTTTGCTTCCACCAACGCAGCAATCTCGGAATCTTCCCCACGCGCTTGCATTATAAACAGCTCTTTACGGAGGTCTTGCAGCTCTTCGAGTCTATTTTGCGCTGTGCTAACTGTTGCTGCATCAAGTCGCTGCAACTTGAGCCACACACCGTCATAAAATGCAAAAAGCACAGCTAAAAAAGCTGCTGGAATTCCTATTAAAGTGCTAAATTCTTGGAAAGTCTGCGGCTTATACCAAGGAGGTTTAGGTTGTTTTAGTGAGCTAATATCTTGCTCAAGACGGTCGATACGTTTGGCCGTTTCATCAAGCCGTGCCACAAGTTGCTTAACGAGTTCATCGCTGTTTAGCTTTTCCATAGGCTGCTCACATCCGGAGTGATACTTTACCAAAACAATCAACTCCGCTCGCAACGACTCTACGCTGTCACCAAGGTCGAGCGCAGCAAGTGGAATAACGTTACCTAACTCTGTTCTGCATTGACCTATTGCCTTGATTTAACCGATCAAAAGCCTTTTGAAACTCACTCTCTTCGTGCAATATGATTTTCTGAATATAAGCAGTTGCACTCCGTTCGCTTATTTTTAGCTAGAGTCATACATCTTTTTTACATTTTCTGTGGTCTTGTGCAAGCTTTCATTACGAGTGTTTTAGTCGTGAAGCACTGCAAAATAACTGTGGTTGTAATTGCGCTAGGCTATTTTATAAAAACATACTGCCGCGACGAGAGTTAGCCTGCGCTATTAATACGCCTTATCGCATAGCACTAGCCTCTTAAAGCGTGCTCTGTAGCGCTCTACTGGTGAGCTTTTCCGATCAGCAGTCAACGCTCACCATGCCTAACAGGAAGGGCAAAAATAGAGATCAAGCCACAAGCGGCAACACTTGTTGAGAGTTAATACATTTAATCCCTGATTAGACCGTTCGTTTTATAGTGACATAAGCATTGATAGGGGCTGGAGAGACTTACTGAGAAGTTACCAGGCACTGTAGGCAGCTGAAGAAAAACCTTAAACTCGAAAAGGTAGAACGCTCACTGTCGGCTGCAGACTCCAGACACATGAGCACAATGCGTTAAGCTTTGTCAGTCTTTTCTTTCTTGGTAAATGGCAAAGGGTGCACCCAGAACCAGCTTAAAAGCACCAATAAACCAAATACGCTATAGCTCACTATAAACACCCAGTCCGGCGCTGCAAAGTACAACAGTTGCTCTAACCAATGCGCGATAAAAGAACCCGCATAGACAGCATCACCTGCTTTTGCGCGCAGTTCCATTTCCCATAAAGTGAGTGGGCAGATCATGCCTAACCATGATTGCAAAACAACAAACACAATTGCCGCTAGGTGGAGTATTCGAAACCAAGGGTTTCTTACCCATGACCATGCTAAATACCTGCCAACAAGAATGAGCAACAGCCCCACAGTAACAAACGCCACAAATAAACTATGGGTCAATAAAAGTGCATCTGCTGCTGCAAGGTACAGAGTTGGCGATGACATAGTGACACCTTGTGCTTGTAACGGTGGCTCAAAAACCATAACAATACGGCAAACTTAGAGCCCTGCTAGCGATGTTTACTATGGAGTGCTGATAGCGCAAACACTTCACTTTAAACCAACTAAAGTGAACTGACCCCAAAAAGTTGAACTGACTTTTTGTAAGGCTCAATAAAGGCAAACAATCACCCCACCGACTCGGCTGTGTAATCCAATCGGCAGGGTATGAATTTAGGTGGTTGAGTAACCCAAGTACTCCGGCAACCAGAGGGCAATTTGCGGGAAGAACAACACCAGCAATAACGCACTAAACATGGTGACCATAAACAACATCGCCCAGCCAAAGGTTTCTTCGAGGCGGATATTGGCGACCTTGGTGGTGACCATCAGATTGATCGCCACTGGCGGGGTGAACTGGCCGATGGCAATATTCATCGCCAATAAAATACCAAACCAAACCGGATTCCATTCAAAGTATTGGATTAATGGCACCAGAATGGGCGTTAAAATCAAATAGATGGAAATGGCATCCAACAACATGCCCGCCAACAACACCAGTAGCATCACTAGTAACAGCAAAACCAGTGAGCTATCAGAGATGGAAAGAATAACGTCCGCTAAGCGGGTAAAGGTGCCTAGCGTGGTGCCTGCCCAAGCAAAAATACCGGCTAATGAAATTATGATTAATACGATGCCAGAGATTTTCACGGCATCATTAAACATCTCAAGCAAACCAGTCCAATTAAGCTGCCGGTACACGAAAGCACCAATCAATAAGCCATAGGTCACAGCCACCACCGCGGCTTCAGTCGGAGTAAACAGACCAGAGCGTAAGCCACCTAAAATAATCACCGGCGCTAATAAAGCCGGAATGGCTTTAACAAAACTGGCTCGAATCGATGGCAACTCTTCATCAGAGCTTTTCGCCGTTTCCCAACCGTTACGCTTAGCCAAGAAGTACGCCGGCACCAGCAACGATGCACCGGCTAATAAACCTGGAAACAAACCTGCGGCAAATAAGGCGCGCAAATCCAAACCCGGCATCATCACTGAGTACAAAATCAGCGCAATGGACGGCGGAATAAGAATCGCCGTAGACGAGGCTGCGGCAATTAAAGAGGCCGAAAACGGACGCGGGTAGCCGGCTTTAGTCATGCTGGGCAACATCACCATCGCCACCGCGGCAGCATCGGCAGGGCCTGAGCCACTCATACCGCCCATAATCAAACAAACCAGTACTGCCACCAGCGCTAAGCCGCCATGCCTGCGACCAATCAAAGATTGAGCAAAATTAACCAGACTGGCCGCCACCCCTGCCCGCTCAAAAATAATCCCGGTCAAAATAAACAGCGGAATCGCAATCAATGGGTATTTGGCAATACTGTTATAGGTGTTGGTACCCAGCGTCGCCAACATATCCGGTGATAGACCAGTGACAATAGCGGCTGCACCACCCAAACCTAAGGCAAAGGCGACCGGCATACCTATCACTAAACAGAGACCGAAAATTAACAGCATCCATAAGTCAGGGTTCATTGCTCGTCCCCTATCTGGGGATCGCCATCGCGTAAACGATCAAACAGGTTTTGTGTGCAGCGCACGATAATGGCACAGGCTAATACCGGTAGCCAAATTAAGTAAATCCAAGTTGGATAGCCCAAACCCGGTGACAGAGATTCCCACGAGTATTCTTCATAAGTGAGCAATCCGCCATACCAAACCACCAAGCCCAGTACCACCACGGTGCCGAGCCACTGCAAGATATACACGACCCGACGTCCAGCTAAGCCCAAATAGTTTTCTAACAGGGTGATACGAATATGTTCATTGCTGCGTGCCGCAACTGCTGCACCAGCAAAGGCCAATACCACCATTAAAAAAACGGAAAATTCTTCAGTAAACGCAAAAGATGCGTTAGTGGTATAGCGCACCACAACGTTGGCCAAGCTAATCATACTAATCCCAGCCAAAGCGATAATGCCCAGCCACGATTCGAGGGAGATTGGTTTCTTTGACATAAATAACTGCAACCAGAGAAGCTAAAACCCAGCGCCGATTAGAGGTACCGGGACTGGGTTTTAGAGTAAGTGTAAATTAGCGGTTTTTAATGGCGTCTTGTGCGCTATCAACCAGTTTTTTACCGATACGCGGTGTCCATTTTTCATAGACTTTCTGCGTTGCATCAACAAACGCCTGATGCTGCTCGGGTGTGAGCTCAGTGACTTCGACACCACGCTCACGAATTGCTTGCAAAGTGTCAGCTAACTCAGAGCGGGACTTTTCGATTTCCCAAGCACCGGCATCAATCGCCGCTTGTTTAAGCAGTGCCTGATCATCTGCAGACAGCGTTGACCACACACGCTTACTTACACCGAAAATCAACGGATCATTCATGTAGTGCCACAGTGTCAAGTAATTCTGATTGGCACGATCAGCACGGGCCACATCAAACACCGCCAGCGGGTTTTCTTGACCATCAACTGCGCCGGTGGTGAGTGCTGGCAACGCATCGGTCCAACTCATTTGGGTGGGGTTGGCGCCTAAGGCATTAAAGGTATCCAAAAATAACGGTGAACCCACCACCCGTACTTTTAAACCTTTCAGGTCGGCGGGCTCGTTCAATACACCGCGGGAGTTAGAAATTTCACGGAAACCATTTTCACCCCAAGCCAAAGGCACCACACCTCGTTTTTCAATGGCAGCAAATACCATTTCTCCGGTCTCACCTTGGGTAATCGCATCGACTGCGGCGTTATCCGGCATTAAAAACGGTAAGGAGAACAGATTGACTTCCGGCACTTGGGTCGACCAGTTAATGGTGGAACCTACCGCCATATCAATCAAACCACTGCGCATCGCAGAAAACTCGCGAGTTTGGTCGCCGGAGACCAGCTGCGCATTTGGGTAAATTTTTAGCGTAATGCGACCTTCAGAACGTTCCTCTACCAGCTCAGCCCATTTAGTCGCCGCTTGCCCCCAAGGGAAAGCTTCAGATAATACGGTGGAAACAGAAAACTCACGGGTTTCTTCAGCAAAAGTAGATGTAGCGCTAAAAGCTAAACAAGCAGCACTGAGTAACAGCCATTTTTTGATTCGCATTGTAGTCTCCAACGTTATTTTGAGCGCACGATATTAGCAGAATATGTCGCCAAGGCTTTAGTTCGTTGGAGATATTTGCGAATAGATGAGCTCAATCTAACTGACATGCTGATACATTTTTTACTGCCCATTATTGCGTGAACTAGCGCTGTGACCCGCGTTGAACCCTTGATTATGCCCTGATGCTATAAATGTAACTGAGTGGACGAACACATAATAAGCCTGAGCATAGTCATTTAACGTCTGGACTCACAATTCTGCATACCTATTACGCCGCTGCACGTTGAGCCACTGGTTAACTAGAATATTAAGCCGTTAATCCTTAAAAATTATTGTGAGCAAAACCACTGAGTCTTCAACTGCTTTAACTAAATGCGGCTCATCAGGCATTAAATACAACAGCTGGTTCGGCAGCAAAACTTGTGTTTTACTCATTGCAGTACACTCAATTTTACCATTTATGCAATGCACAATAATGGGTCCTGTCACTTTGTGCTCTGGAATGTCTTTACCAGCTGGAATAACTAGACGAGCCAATTCCATTTCATCTGTTTTCACAATGACTTTGGTTTTTTCATTGGGCATATCTTGTGCCCAAGTATCCAAGTCAACAACTTCAGCTGGGGATGCGTGATGTGTGGCCATGATGATCTCCTAATATTTTCTATAACGCCTTAAAAAGAAAAAGTACAGATAGCTAAAATACAAACGTAGCGAGCGAGCCAGCTCTACTTTGTCTTTGTTGATTAACGAATTAAATTATTTTCCCATCGCTAAATTCTTTAAGTTCATAAGCCTTTTTTAGCTCTTCAGGTGAAGCATTTGCACCACTGAACTGCAGGACCACCTTCTTCCCTGCTAATTGCTCTCTCAGTTTCCATGCAGCCATAACCGTTGAGCTGCCAGCCCCCTCAACGAGGTTTCTTGTATGGTGTGCCGCTAACGCTATGCCTTGTAAAATCTCCTGCTCAGAAAGCAGGATAAAGTCTCTAAGAGCATCTTTATAGATAGCAAAGGTTGTTGGATACGCCGTACCTGTAGCAAATCCACCGGCAAAGGTTTCATTAGGGCGTTCTAGTATCTCGCCGTGCTTCCATGAGTAATAGGCTGCCGATGATCGTTCTGCTTGCACAGCGTAAATATCAACTGCTGGTGCAATCGTCTTCAATACTGTTACCGCAGATGCCACTTCACTGCCAGCCCCCAATGGTAGGATGAGCGCCTCAACCTCGGGTAATTCATCCATGATTTCTAAAAATTCAGTGCCTACTCCATTAATCAGATGGGGCTCATTGGCCGGATGAACAGAGTAGTAACCTTGTGTTTGACTAATTTCAGCTACAACTAAGGATGATTCATCAAAGTTCCGACCGGCCTCCACCACTTCTACCCCAGCTTCCTGGATAAGATTAATCTTCACAGGGTTGGTGCCTTCTGGAACCACCACTATTGCGGGAAGTTCAAAAAGTCTGGCTGAAGTTGCCACCGATACGCCATGATTGCCGGTGGAGAAAGTTACCACGCCTTTAATTCCTGCTTTTTTAATATGGGCCATAACATTAATACCACCACGGATTTTGAAGCTGCCGGTGATGTTTTGGTTCTCATGTTTAATATAGGCATCAAAGCCTAGCAATTTAGACAAGCCTGCATACTTGCGCAGCGAAGATGGCTTTAAATACTGCGCGACTATTTTTCTTGCCTTAAAAACTTCGCGCAATGAGATTGGATGGTTTTTTAATTCTTCCATTGTCCTGCGTACCCCTCGTCGTCTAACGCATCAAGCAGCCGACCAAAAGTACTCGACTGACTTAGTTTGTTCTGTGCCTGGCCCAGAATGGCAAAACATTTTTACTTGCCTCAACGCCAGTCTTTACTTATAGCGAACCCCTTATGCTTGTTCATCTTTTTTACCATACAAAGTGTCAGAATTAACCAGGACTTATTATGAGTCTAGGAGACGAAAGGTTGCGCAAGAGTAAAAAGCTCGCTGTGAAGTTATCTAAACTTGGCCACCCCCACATTCGGTAAAGAAGAACAATCACTGCTGTTTTCTTGCCATCAATACATATGTTTGCCATGGTTACGCTAAATGTAATCTTGTATGGGTCGCCGAACCGCAGCTTGAGCGAACAGGACCCAACTGTGCAAAATACCCATCAATGTAAGTAAAGGGAGATACTAATAAACACACAACAGCCAGCTATAGCACTATATAAGCGATAAAACGAACCGACAGATTCAATGCAATAAAAAACAAAATCGAAAATTCTGAAGGAGAAATTATGAACTTCTATAAAAAACTGTGCGCTGCTGCAGTCTTTGCTCTTGTCACCGCGACTGGCGTGGCAAGTGCAGAAACATGGCGCTTTGGTCTCGAGGAAATCGAGGGCAGCGTCCAAGCAAAATATGCAGAGGCGTTTAAGGAACTCATAGAAGAAAAAAGTGGCGGTGATATCACCGTGCAATTGCTGCCTTATGGTAAATGGGGTTCCAGCTATTCTGAGCTGTACGATGCCATCCAAGGGGGTGCTATCCAGATCGGCTTTGGCTCGGGTGCTTTGGGCGGCACTGTACCCGAGAGTCAGTTGCTCAGCCTGAACTTCGTTATGCCCAACGATCAGCTTGAAACCGTTAAAGTACTCAACTCGCCAGAGTTTCTTGACAGCGAACCTTGGCAGCAGTCTTTCCGCCAACGGGGACTGGTACCTTTAGCTGAACTAGCAGAAGGTTATCAAGTATGGACCTCCAATAAAGCCATTGAGAGCCCTGCTGATATGAACAACCTGGCGATCCGAGTGATGGACAATAGCCTATTGCGCTCCACCTACAATGCCTACGGCGCATCGCCGATCACCATTGCCTATGGCGAGCTCTACAGTGCACTGCAGCAAGGACAGGCCGAAGGCAATATTCAGCCGGTGTTTGCCCATGAAGAAATGGGTTTCTACGAAGTGCAGAAAAACATGATCTTCGCCGGCCAAGCGCAGTTTGTCGCCACACTGATGGGCAATCTGGACTGGTATGAAGGGCTTTCCGATAAAGAGCAAGCCATGCTCAAGGATGTGACCAGCCAGCTGGTGCAGACCGGTCACGACATCCAGAGCAAGTTTAACCAAGAGCGTTTGGATACCATCAAGTCGAAAAGTGATATTAATATTATCGAGCTCAATGACGAGCAGCAGGACGCATTCCGCAAGCTGGCTGAGCCCGTGCGTCAAGTCTTTATTGATGAGGTTGGCGAGCGCGGTAAGCAGTCACTGGATATTTTATTACGTGAGTACGGCATGTCCGACTCTTAATACAAACTCAGCAGCACAGGTGCGCTAGCAGCACCTGATGCCTGAACCTAAAGCCGGTGGCGCCGATGTATAACCAGCGCACCGGCTTTTTTGTTGCTGCTCAGCAAGCCTTCAATTGCCGCCCAACGATGGCAAGAACAGCGAGATCTGTGGAAACAAAATCAAAATAACTGTGGCCAGCAGTAAAATAAAGACAAAGGGTGGCGTGCCGCGAATAACATCCATATACGGTCGACGAAACACCGCAATTGCCGTGAAGATATCGCAACCAAACGGCGGTGTTGCCGAACCTATCGCCGCCTGTAGCGTAACAATGACACCCACATGAATTGGGTCCAGGCCTGTGGACTGGATCAAGGGTTTAAAAATAGGCACCAAAATAAGAATGACCACAATCGGATCGACAAACATACAACCGATGAAAAATGCGACGGCAATCAGCAACAGTGCGAGGGTCTGGTTGTCGCCAACCCGCTCTATAGTCGGACCAAGCAGTTGCTCTGGGATGCCTGCGGTGCCCAGCGCTTGGGAAAATGCTGCACCGATGGCCACTAAAATAAATACCACTGCGGTAATCATACCGGTCGACAGCGCCAAACTGCCAAGGTCGCGAATAGAAACCTTTCTGTAAATCACTACCTCGAGCAACAATGCATAAGCCACCGCAACCGCTGAGGCTTCAACGGCACTGAAATAACCACCGTATATTCCGCCGACCACAATAACTGGGAAGCCCATCGGCAAAATGGCTTTGCGCAAAGCTCTGAAACGCTCCGACCACGCCGCTTTCGGATCTGAGGACATCCCTTTGATGCGTGCCCATAAATAACAATAGGCCGAAAACATCAGCATAATCATCAGTCCCGGCAAAATCCCCGCCAAAAACAGATCGCCGATCGAGGTTTTCATCACCACCCCATAGATGATGAAGCCGATGCTCGGGGGAATCAGTAGCGCAACATCACTGGCATTAATGATCAACGCTAAGGTAAAGGAGTCTGGGTAACCCTTAGCCAGCAGGCGCGGACGCATTGGCCCGCCCATAGCGACCACAGTTGCTTGGGTTGAGCCTGAGACGGCCCCAAACAGGGCGCAAGAAATGGCGGTGGTGATCGGCAGTCCACCGCGAATATGGCGGGTAAAAGAATCAACCAAGTCAAGCAGCCGATTTGCGGTATGGCCCTTGGTCAGGATGTCGGCGGCAAAAATAAACATCGGCACGGCAGCCAGTACCCAGCTGCTCACACCATTGGCCATCCAGCTGATGGCCTGATCCGGACCAAAAAAAGTCATATCCGTGAACATCATAAAGAGTGTACCCACGGCTAAGGGCACCATCATCGGAAACCCAAGCAAGAGCAGCACCAGCATAATTACGCACAATAGGATCAGCATATTTCGCTCCGGTCAGTCGATTGTTGGTTTTTTGTTATGGACCGAGATGCCCTTTGGGCAGTGGTGTTCATCAGTGTTATCGAGCGGTATATCTGCATACTCTTCTTTTTCACGAAAGGAGCGGTAGATATCATCACTGAGCAGATTACGTATGACGGTCAAGCTGTATTGAATACCCGCCAAGCTGAAGCCCACGGGTAGCGCCAGATTGATAACCCACATCGGAATACTCAGCGCAGAACTGGTGCGCCCGCGCGCATAAAGGGCAAGATCGTATTGCGCTGATTTGTAAGCAAAGTAAAACATCAAGGCCGCAGTACCGACACTGATAGTGATAAGCAGTGCTTTGCGCAAGCGTCCACTGAGAAGGTCATACACCGCCGACATGCGGATATGTCGTGCGTGGCGAGCAGCGTAACCGACGCCAACGAAGGTGATAATCACAATCAGCATTTCGGTAATTTCGTAGGTGCCGGGAATGCCGCGATTGAACAGAAGATTACCGACCACGTGGGCACTCATAAGAAATGCCATTAGCAGCACGCAACTAGCAATGGTCGTGCGCTCAATCCAACCGAGCCCCTGATCGATTGAATCAAGCACCGCAAGAAAGGCATTGTGCTTAAGCTCTCCTTGGCTGCCGTCGGTTTTATCCGAGTCGTCCATGTATTCCCCCTGTATGCAGACGGCCGTTAATACTGCTTAGAATGAGGCCGCGCCGCTGCGCTGATCGCGTCTAAATCTATCTAAGTTATTATTGAGATTTGTCAATATACAAAAGAAAGGGTACAGCCAACAGAGCGCATTCGCCACCCTCAGTTGGCTTTCTATGGCTTTAACCAGACCCTACGAATCAGTATGAGTATTGGCCAGTTGATCAGTTAACCGTTGCTGTTTATCCTCCTCGCGCAGCAATAGTTCGGCAGTAGAAGCTCCATGGCTCACGGAGGATTCGGCTGAAATCTGCGCGTCTTATTACCCAGCCCCTTTTATATTTCATAGGCCTTACGGTAGCTGCCTTGGTAATCAAAAATCCGCTCTTGCACCTGCCAGTAGTGTTTGTTCTTGCGCGCAATGACAAAATCCGGAGCGGACAATAAGGTTTGCATCTTCAGCACTTGATCAAGCGTGCTGAATTCCTGCGGCGCTTGACCATTGGCTAAACGCCGGCCAAACAGCTTGTTGAAAACCTGGCGCTGCGCCGGTTTACTGAAATCAAAGGACTCACTGAGCTCCTCCCCATCCTCAGCGTGATAGGTGATTTTCAGCTTGCGGGCATTATTGCTGTGATTGGCACTGAGGGTGATTCCCGCGCAACGGATCACCATGGCATCTTTGAGTTTCAGCGCATCGCGCAGCTGATCATCGGGGTCAATAATGGCTTTTTTACACTGGTGACAGTTACGGGCGGCGATATCATTTTCGCTGCTGCAGTGCGGGCACTCTTTGAAGCGAAAACGGTAATCACACTGTTCAAAGAATTGCACTGGCTCATCCTCTGCATCCCACCCCAGCAGCCCATGACAACGGCGGCCGTAATGCTCAGTGACCTGCCCTGCACCGTCTGTTTTGCCCCAAAAGATATTGGCAAAACCACAGCCTGGACACAGCACTTGTACCGGCTCACTGTCGGAGTTGGGCTTTTTCTCCCCCACTTCAGGATGATACAAATTGACATTATTGCCGGTGTAATCAATCACCAAGCAATCCTTTTTACCTTGGTCCAGACGCAAGCCACGGCCGACAATTTGTTGATACAAACTGACCGACTGAGTCGGCCGCAAAATAGCGATAAAGTCCACATGGGGCGCATCAAAACCAGTGGTGAGCACCGACACATTGACCAGATACTTTAATTGCCGTTGTTTAAAACGCTGAATCAGCTGATCCCGCTCGCGCTGATCAGTGGCACCGGTAATCAAGGCGGTCTGCTCTTGCGGCAGATAACCGGTGATCTCCTTAGCATGCTCCACGGTTGCGGCAAAGATCATCACTGCCTGACGTTTAACCGCTAGCTCTATCACCTGCTCAATTATGGCGCGGGTGACCCTTTGATGTTTACCCAGCAGCTCATTCACATGCTTTTCTGCGTACTCACCAAAGCGGTTCTGCGCCAGCGCGGAGAAATCGTATTGCGCCACTGCTGCATCAACCAACTCAGGCTTGGTCAGATAACCGCGACTGATCATATAAATCAGCGGCAGCTCATAAATGCAATGCACAAAAGGCTTATCCTCTTCGCTGCGGACAAAGCCTCGGTAGTGATAGCGATAGATCCAGCCCATGCCTAAACGATAGGGTGTGGCGGTCAACCCCAGCACTTTCAGGCCTTTATTTTGTTGCCGCAGTTGCTCAATAATCCGCTGATACTGACTGTCCTCCTCCCCACTGACCCGATGGCATTCATCAATAATGATCAAAGAGTATTCATCTTTAAACTGTTCAAGATTCGCCGCCACCGACTGCACACTGGCAAAGGTCACCTGATAACGGTTTTCCTTACGCTTTAATCCGGCAGAGAAAACACCGCCCACCACCCCATAGCTCTGGTATTTGGCATGGTTTTGCTCAACCAGCTCTTTGACGTGAGTGACCACCAGAATTTTACGCCGCGCCAAACGGGCCAGCTCGGCAATCACCAGACTTTTACCGGCACCGGTGGGCAAGACAATCACCGCCGACTGATCGGATTTGCGAAAGTGTTTTAAAGTGGCATCCACGGCTTCCTGCTGGTAAGGCCGCAGTTTAAAAGGCGTATTCATTTTACCGTGCTTAAGGTGGTTAGGATTAAAACAGTCATACTAACAAATACTCTGACCTGCTAGCCTGTCAATCAATCTGATCCGGCTATTGAGGTGACTTAAATGACCGCAATGTCTGTATATTTCTCAGGAGCGCTTCAAGCTTATGAATGAAAACTTAAAGACCCAAGGCCCCACCATCGCTGAAGAGCAACTGATTGATGTCTATCGATCCGTTGAGGATCAGCCTTCATCTTGGCTGGTGATCAGCGATCAAGTGATGGGTGGCGTATCCACTGCGGCACTGCGCCAAGACCAGCGTCATAATTCGAGCTGTAGCTGTTTAGTCGGCCGCACCAGCCTGGATAATAATGGCGGTTTTGTGCAGATGAGGCTTGATATCGAGCCGGATTGGTTGCGCGCTGACTACCGAGGCGTATTCATCGAGCTGTATGGCACCGCGCACGATTATAATCTGCATGTAAAAACTAATCAGCTGACAAGGCCTTGGCAATCCTTTCGCTGCACCTTAGCAGTGGAGCCGCAATGGACGCGTTTTATTGTGCCTTACGCACAACTGCAGGCGCACCGCACCGACGCTGAACTGCAACCTACAGAGATCAGAAGCGTTGCTGTGGTGGCCATTGGTGAGGAGTTTGATGTGGATGTTTGTGTGCGACGATTGGGCTTTTTTCGCTAACTCCGCGAGATTAAGACTGGCGGCTGGCTAGTTTTTTGCAATAGAACATCCTTTAGTTGCTTAACTGTCTCAAACAATGCGGCTTTGTTTAGACTGGTTTATTTGTTACAGAAACTGGACAGTTTCATGGTATGACCCTACTCTCGATAGGTGGATTGTGAACGAGCGTCTCGAAACCATCCGGATTGCATGTGCATATCTCAAGGTCAAACTACGTACCACTGACTCCGCGTTTTCGAGCGCCGCCATAAGCACTATGTAGGCAGTCTGTGCCTCGCGATAAAAACTAAAAGGACGCCCAAAAATGACCGACAAGCCAGACGCAAGTGAAAAAAGTAGAAGAAGCCGGGTCCGCGATTCGGCCCGTGAAGTGCTTAGAAAAGCATCCAAACCCGGGCCGGGGCTTGTCCATCCCGCTTTGATTCCCGGCATCGGTATCGAGCGAACACACTTTGTTTTCGGCACCAACCCCGCTGTCTTCGCCGTTTCTGGAATATTGATTATTGCTGTCATTGCTTGGGCCATTGTTGCACCAAATAGCATCTCGGTGTCTGGCGGTGCTGCTTTGTCTTGGGTAACCAGCCGGTTTGGCTGGCTGTACGGTGTTCTTGCTCTGGCAATATTCTCTTTTATGATTGTGCTTGGTTATGGTCGTACAGGCGGTGTGCGGCTGGGTGCAGATGATGAACAACCCGAGTTTTCGACATTTTCTTGGGTCGCTATGCTGTTCTCGGCAGGAATGGGTATCGGTCTGCTGTTCTATGGTCCCTATGAACCGCTCACTTATTATGCCAACCCACCCTCAGGCTTTGCCGTTGAACCACTGACCGTCAAAGCTGCAGAAACAGCACTTGCGCAGACCGCTCTGCACTGGGGACCGATTGCTTGGTCGTTTTATGCTTTGGTTGGCGGGATGATCGCCTACAACGCTTATCGACGTGGCCGCCCAGCGCTGATCTCGGCAATGTTGGAGCCCATCTTCGGCAAATACACTCGCGGAGCGATAGGCGCTGCGTTCGATATTTTCGCCATTATAGTGACACTCTTCGGCACCGCAATTTCTCTGGGAATCGGTGCTTTGCAGATCGGCAAAGGTATGGAGATTGTCACTGGCGCCGGCCCTTTTGGCAAAACCTTCATTGTTAGCGCCATGCTTTTATTGACTGCTGCATTTATTATTTCCGCAGTCTCAGGTGTAAAGCGCGGCATTCGTATTTTATCCAATGCGAATATGATAGCTGCGGGGGGCTTAGCGATATTCGTACTTATTGCAGGTCCGACCCTGTTTCTGCTCAACTTTTACCCGGCATCGATCCTGTCCTTTTTTCAGAATCTTGGCACTATGCTGATCCGCAACCCCAATCAGGGTGAAGCCGCAGCAAGCTTTATGGCCAGCTGGACCACCTACTACTGGGCTTGGTGGATTTCTTGGGCCCCTTTCGTTGGCATGTTCATCGCCAAGATTTCCCGCGGACGAACTCTGCGCGAATTCGTCACCGTGGTTGTAATTATTCCATCGTTGGTTTGCATCACCTGGTTTGTGATCTTTGGTGGCACAGCCATACATATGGACATGAATGGTCTGGGCTTAAGCGATCCCGGTAACTCACCCCAGTCGATGTTGTTCAGCGTGTTAGGGAATTTACCCTTTGCGACGATAACGCCAATCATCGCCATGCTCTCAATTCTGATCTTTTTCGTAACCTCAGCCGACTCTGCTTCCATTGTTATGAGCTCATTGACCCAAAAAGGGATGCCTGAACCCTCGGCGTCGATAACCATAACCTGGGGTCTTCTACTTAGCTTAACGGCGATTTCGCTACTGCTAGCAGGGGGAGAAAATGCATTATCCGGGCTGCAGTCGATTATGGTGGTGTCCTCACTGCCCTTTTCCTTTGTGGTCATGGCCATGATGGTCTCTTGGGCCAAGGATTTGCGCACCGACCCTTATATGTTGCGCAGCCGCTATGCTGATGCGGCTATCGCACAAGGTATACGGCTGGGTATTTCCGAACACGGCGATGATTTCGTTTTTGGCACCAGCGAGGTAGCTGTTGACGAAGGCGCAGGTGGTGGGATCGACAGCACCGACCCAAAACTGACTGCTTGGTATGTTGATATCGCCGAGGAGGGTGAAGTGGTAAGTGCCGAAGACGTGCGCCGCACTCTGACGCCCGGGCGAATCCAACCCAAAGGGCCGCCACGACCAGATCTCACCGCTTCTGGTGATGAGGTCACTGCTACCCGTGCTCGCAAGCGCCCAGCTAAAAAGGATGCGGAATAATAAAGCCTGCGGAAACCAATGCTCTCGATCAAAGAAGATGATCGAATTTTCCGCTGAACAACTATGAGGATTTGGGTTCGACTCATGATCTGGCACCAGAGCGGTGCCGGATCCCTATGATTCGCAACACTCTTGTAAAATTAACCTGGATGCTTTCCTTGTCACTCTTGCATTGTTGCAATAGGCGTTTGATGGTAAAGCGCCTTTTGTGGAATGCGATATTTATACAGCCAGCAGCAGCATTGCAAAGTGTATGCAGTCTCAATGATCTAAATAGGAGCATTACTCAACACTGCAATTTAACGGCTCATTTTATTCGCGACCGAAGTTAGCCTCATAAGCTTCTACAAAAGCGTTGCGCAATATAGACGTAAATGCTTGCCAAGCACTGACGTTTTTTTGCTCTAGACTGCCGCTAATTTCAATTTGTGCAGCGATTCTATCTTTCGGTTGGTTACGGAAAATGCGGCCAAAAGCACCGACCACGGCTTGCCAAGCAGCACTAAAAGCACCTTGCTCCAAATCCTGCTGCAGATCAAAAATAACAACATTATCCAGCACTGGTTTAGCATAGCCCGTCAGCTGTCCGCCTTGCGCTTTCAACTCCATAATAAAGTCGCCTGTACCCGATTTAAAATTAAAATTCCCATACGCTTCGGTCAGATCATTGATATGCTGCAAGGGGATATCAGTGACTTTTACACTGATCACAAAGTCATGAAAATCCCCTAAAGGATCCAGTTTTCCCTGTACTTTTGCCCGTGTATGCTCAAATAACAGTCCTTCAAGATTGAAGTCTGCAGGCACCGTATCGCTGCTGCGATCGGCATTACTTAGATTAGTAAACGCGCCATTGAGCTCAGTTAATAACAAGTGCACATTCGGTTCTGATTTAAAATTATGAAAGTGCAAAATGCCATTATTGATAGCCAGCCGGTCGATTTCTATTGGTACCAACTGCTGCAACGTTGCCCGCCAATCTGTCCCAGCACCAGACTGAGAGCCCTGTCCTTCACCATCCACAAAGTGCAACTCAGGAACTATAAACTCGACTTCTGCAACCACTTTACCTACCAGTAACGCGCGCCAACTGACAGATAGATCAATGCTCTGCGCTTCGAAAAAAGACACCGGTACAGTTTCTTTGATTTTAACAATGTCCAGACCATGAATGACATAAGCACCACGCCATAGAGCGATATCCACAGCTGCAATAGAGCCTTGATAATCCCCCATATCTGCAAGCTGCTCATTAAGATAATTTTTAACCAGATACGGCAAAGCCAACCGCAATCCAAGCAGGGCTAATGCCAGAATGACGATGCTAACTACAAATTTGAAAGAGTATTTTTTTGCCATAACTTTGCAATCCTCGATCAATGTCTTCCGCATGCTTTACTGAGGTTTCAGTTATTCCACAGTCTCTTTGCGCAGCAATGCATGACTTTATCTGCGAACCGTTCTCGGTAGAGCGCTAAACCCCATCAATAGTTCTTATTTATCCGAGTAAAACGTAAATAGCCAGCAGCACTGACCTAGACACCAAGACTTTCAGTGCTGGGTTCATACTCAAGAATATGCCGAAGATCTGTTAAAAACCAATGTTACCCGCAACGATAAATTGAGACTGATGTGTTTGCGCAACAATGGCTTTGTTATACGCAAACCCATCCAAGGCACAATAGCTTAACCGCGCAAGACGTTTTATTTGTGCGCAATAGGCGTATCAGTAAACAGCGTTTCTCTCAGCTCTTTATCTAAGACTGGATCTCTTCTGCGAATCCACTCCAACACCATTGCAGCATGCTCTTTTTCTTCATCGCGATTGTGGGTAAGAATGGCCTTTAACTCTTCATCTTTACACGCATCAATACGCTGGTTATACCAATCAACGGCTTCAAGCTCTTCCATCAGTGACGTAATGGCTCTGTGCATATCTCTGGTGGCGCTGGAAAGTTCTTCGATCGGCTCATGGTAACCTTCATTTGACATGACCTTTACCTCGTGGCGGGTAGTTGATTCTACATAATGTCGAGGGTTGAGCTGCTTAGCAAGACATTCCACACCCCCACAACCTCAGTTAAGCGACGACTGCTCAGCAATCCTAGACTGGCTGTCAGGAATGGGGTATTTAGAAGTTAGCCGCGACCACTGGCTGTTATTCTTTTAACGCCACCACAGGATAAGTCAGTACTCCATTTTTATGAACCTGTACACCTTTGGTCAACTCTGCTGACGTAATTTTATCCTGCCCCATTAAATGAAAGACCTTCTCGCCACGGGCCAGAAGATGATCGGCAACAATGCGCCGATGGCAACGCCACCACACAGCCTCAGAGCACATTATGGCGCAGCGCTGTTGTCGCCCCAGCGCCATCAGTCGCGTCAAGCCCTGCTGAAATGCTTGACTCAGAGCGTAATCGGCATAGTTATGAAAACTTTGATTATGCCAAAAGCCATTTACCTTAGGCTCAACATCCTTACTTTTGCTGCGTAAGCCGCCAAGCTCCTTAAGCTGCAGATAGTCGATATTGAACGGCGCTAGATGCTCCGGCAACACATCTTTGTTGTACTGAGGATTGGTTCGAGACTTTGGTATTGTGCGTATATCGACAACCAAGGTTACTTCGGCAGCCTGCAACAACTGTACAAACTCTTCGATTGTGCGGGTGGAATGACCAATGGTATAGAAAGGCAACATCATACTTCTCCCAAACCCAACGCAGAGATTATCGAGCGGTAAAACAGTTTTACATTATTTATTGATTGCTAGCAGCACATTAACAACTGATACAGTAGCGGCTTGTCGCTTAAGCCAGTCCTTAGCAGCAATCTGCATGGTTGTTTATTTTGACCTCCAGCACACTCTGCAATCACCGAGCATGGCAAATTCTGCCGACATCATGCGCACAATAGCGGAGCCAGAAAAGCATTAAAAGCAGCAGTGCAAAAAGCAAGCATCCACAATAAGCGCCTTACTTTGCCCCCCTTATTTGCTACGCACCTCTTACAAGCTGGAGATAATATTTGCACTGGGTATGAGCTACTCGAGCATAACGCTGTGAAAACCGCACAAATTTATCTGTATGCGTTAGCTCAACACATTGCTAACGCAACCATTCCTACAAACAACTTGCATCGACTTAATTAATAAACATTAAAAACGCGCAGCACCTTGCGAATCTGCGCGTCTTGTTGTCATTCTTACTTAACTGAGCGAATCAGTTATCCAACCTAAGCAACCGTTTTCGCTTTATACTCTTTTCGCAGCTGCTGAGCCGCTTTAACCATATGCCCCAATGCCGCTTTGGTTTCTGGCCAGGCGCGGGTTTTTAGGCCGCAGTCGGGATTCGCCCACAGCTGTTCTACCGGTAGGCGCTGGGCGGCCTTGCGCAGCAGGTTGGCCATTTCCTCGCTGTCCGGCACCCGTGGTGAGTGAATATCGTAGACTCCTGGACCAATATCGTTGGGGTAATGGAAAGTCTCGAAAGCGTCCAGCAACTCCATTTGTGAGCGCGAGGTTTCAATGGTGATGACATCGGCATCCATGGCGGCGATGGAGTCAATCACATCATTAAATTCGCTGTAACACATATGGGTGTGAATCTGGGTTGCATCACGCACACCGCTGGCTGTGAGGCGAAAGGCTTCAGTGGCCCAAGCCAGATATTCTTGCCAGTTGGCGCGGCGTAGCGGTAAACCTTCACGGAAGGCCGCTTCGTCAATCTGAATAATTTTAATACCCGCAGCTTCCAAATCCACCACCTCATCGCGAATGGCTAATGCCAGTTGCCGTGCCTGCTCTTCACGGGACACATCCTCACGCGGGAAGGACCACATCAGCATGGTCACCGGACCGGTCAGCATACCCTTCATGATTTTATCGGTCTGCTGCTGAGCGTATTTAATCCATTCCACCGTCATCGCCTGTGGGCGGGTAATGTCGCCGTAAATTACTGCGGGCTTAACACAGCGGGTGCCGTAACTCTGCACCCAACCAAAACGGGTGAACAAATAACCGTCCAGTTGTTCGGCAAAGTACTCAACCATGTCGTTGCGCTCAGCTTCACCGTGGACCAGTACATCTAAGTCCAACTCTTCCTGCACTTGTACTGCATGCTTGATTTCTTCTTGCATGGCTTGTTTGTAGTCGGCTTGGTTCAGTTTGCCCTGACGAAAGGCTGAACGCGCTGCGCGAATGTCTTGCGTCTGTGGGAACGAGCCAATGGTGGTGGTTGGGAACAGCGGTAAATCTAAACGCTCACGCTGCAATTTAATGCGCTCAGCGAAGACGGATTGACGCTGGCTGTCCGCAGGGGTGACTGCTGTTAAACGGGCCTGCACTTCGGGTTTGTGAATACGCCGTGAGTTGGCGCGACTTGCTTGTACTGTACGACTCTGTGCCAATGCTGCTTTCACTCTAGCGCTGTCAGGGTTATTTAGCGCTTCAGTTAAAATGGCCACTTCTGCGGTTTTCTGTACGGCAAAAGCCAGCCAGCTTTTCAGCTCTGCATCCAGCTGATCTTCACGCTCCAAATCCATCGGGCTGTGCAGCAATGAGCAAGATGGCGCGACCCATAAACGATCACCTAAGCGCTCATGCGCATGCTGAAGTGTTTTTAAAACCTTCTCCAGGTCACAACGCCAGATATTACGGCCATTAACCACGCCCAGTGATAACACTTTGTAGGCGGGCAAACGATCAAGAATGGTTGGGTACTGCTCTGGAGCACGGACCAAATCAAGGTGCAAACCATCCACCGGTAGACCAGCGACTAAGCCAAGGTTCTCTTCAAGACCAGAGAAATAAGTGGCCACCAATTTTTTAACCGGCTCGGCTTGCAGCAAGTTATAGGCGCGTTCAAAAGCATTTTTCCACTCTTGCGGCAAATCGAGGCCTAGAATCGGCTCATCAATTTGCACCCACTCCACACCTTGCGCCGCTAGACGCTGGAAAATCTGCCCATAGACGGGCAACAGTTTTTCTAATAAATCCAGTTTATTAAAGTCGTCGCCTTTAACTTTGCCTAACCACAGCCAAGTCAGTGGCCCTATCAGCACGGGTTTGACCTTGTGCCCCAGTGCCAAGGCTTCATCAACTTCTTCAAACAACTGTTCCCAGCTCATAGAGAACTCAAGATCAGCAGTCAACTCGGGTACCAAGTAGTGGTAGTTAGTATCAAACCACTTAGTCATTTCTTGCGCATGGGCACCACCACAGCAGCTGCTTTCTACCACACCACGGGCCATGGCAAATAAAGTATCTAAGCTGGGTTTCTCACCGGACGTAGCAAAACGCTCGGGTATCACACCAAAAGTTAATGAGTGCGCCAGGACTTGGTCGTACCAAGCAAAATCACCCACAGGCACTAAATCAATGCCGGCATCTTTCTGCAGCTGCCAGTGTTTCGCGCGCAGTTCGCGACCCACTTGGCGCAAGTTATCTTCAGTGATGTCGCCTTTCCAGTAGGCTTCAACGGCTTTCTTCAGTTCACGATCACCACCAATACGGGGGAAACCTAAGTTATGTGCTACGGCCACGAGAATTCTCCTGTTAAGTTAATGCGGTTATTCTCGACTCTTGGGCTCTAATGAGACAAACTAAATATATTATTGATCATCAATAGTTTTACTCATGTTGCTGGTTAAGGAGTTCGTATGCTGGATATTCGTCATTTAAAAACCCTCTGTGCGCTACGGGATGCTGGCAGCTTAGTTGATGCAGCAGAACGCTTGCATTTAACTCAGTCGGCTTTATCCCATCAGTTTAAAGAGATGGAAGACCGCTTAGAGATGCAGTTGTTTGTACGCAAAACCAAACCAGTACGTTTTACCAGCGCGGGATTACGCCTGCTTAGACTGGCCGATGAAGTACTGCCGTTGATGCGCAGTGCCGAGCGTGATGTGGCCCGTTTACAAGGTGGTTCGGCTGGCCGTTTGCATATGGCGATTGAATGTCATAGTTGCTTTCAGTGGTTGATGCCGACCATTGATCAGTTCCGTGATGCATGGCCTGAAGTGGAACTGGACTTGGCCTCAGGCTTTGCATTTGCTCCATTGCCGGCGTTGGCTCGGGGTGATTTAGATTTGGTGGTGACGGCCGATCCCATTGAACTCAGCGGCATCAGCTATATTCCACTGTTTGCCTATGAGGCTCTACTGGCTGTGGCCAAGCAGCATCCACTGGCACAAAAAGCCTATGTGGAGCCGGAAGACCTTAGTTCTGAGGTGCTGATCACCTACCCTGTGGAGCGTGATCGCTTAGATATTTTCAACCACTTTTTAGAGCCTGCCGATGTTGAGCCAGCGCACCTGCGCACTGCTGAGCTGACAGTAATGATGATGCAATTGGTGGCCAGTGGCCGTGGTGTGTGCTGTTTGCCGAACTGGGCCATGCACGAGTACACCTCCAAGGGCTATGTCAGCGCTCGACGTTTAGGCGAAGAGGGTTTGTTTTCTACTCTGTATGCGGCAGTGCGCACCGATATGCTCGACGCAGCTTTTATGCAGGATTTTTTACTGACGGCGAAAGACACCTCGTTTAGCACTTTGGCTGGGGTCAGCGCGGTGAAGGAGTAAAACTCAAGCGATCGGCTTAACCGAGTAAGATAATCACCCAAACCGCAGCAATCATGCTCATACCAACCATTTGCGCGGCGCTGCCCATATCCTTAGCATTTTTCGACAAGGGATGTCGCTCTAAGGAAATACGATCAATCGCCGCTTCAATGGCTGAGTTAAACAGCTCAATAATTAACGATAATAAACACACTGCGACCATTAAAGCGCGCTCAGCCGGAGATACATTCAGCAAAAAACTAATGGGGATTAAAATTGCATTGAGCAATAACAACTGACGAAATGCAGCTTCGCCAATAAAGGCTGCACGCAAACCGGCCCATGAATAACCGGTCGCCTTGATCACTCGGCGTAGACCAGACTGGCCTTTAAATGGGGAAGTCGGCACTTTAATTATGCAGTCCTTTTCAGCCAACACATAAGCAGCAAAGCCCTTGGTTTAGGGCAATACTGCTGACTAGTAATATATTATTCGCCTTGTGGGATAGAACCCATTTGCTGCAGAAGTAATGCAGCTTGAGTACGAGTACGTACATTGAGTTTACGGAAAATTGCCGTAACGTGTGCTTTAACTGTAGCTTCTGACACATTTAAGTCATAGGCGATTTGTTTATTGAGCAAACCATCACATACCATGGTTAAAACACGGAACTGTTGTGGAGTTAAGCTGGCCACACCGGCACTGGCAGCTTTTTCTTCTGCTGTCACCGCTGCGCTAGCCGCAGTTTGCGCAGGCCACCACACCTCACCATCGAGAACCATTTGCACCGCTGCTTGAATATCTTCCAGCGGGCTGGATTTTGGAATAAAACCACTGGCGCCAAACTCACGGGCACGGGCCATGATATTGGCTTCTTCTTGCGCAGAAATCATTACCACAGGGACGTGGGGGTATTGCCCACGCAACAGCACTAACCCAGAAAACCCATGGGCTCCTGGCATATTTAAATCTAAGAGAACTAAGTCCCAATCGGATTTTTCTTTCAAACAGCCTTCGAGCTCAGCAATGTTTTCTGCTTCAACCAAACGCACAGCGCTGCCCAAGCTTAAAGTCAATGCTTGCCGTAAGGCACTCCGGAACAGCGGGTGGTCATCTGCAATCAGTATTTCATAAGCAGCCATTATAAGAATCCTGTCTCTTTTATTTTTAGTAGTGCGGTGCTTATTATTCATCGGCCATTCAGGCAGTCATATCAGTTTTACAACCTGCTGCGAACCGTTTTGCATAAGCACTCACAAGTCTTTGTAGTGAAGCTCTTGCCGCACACTTAGAAACCTATACTACATAAAACCTAGCCAAAGGTCTTATAATGGACATAATTAATTGAACTTTTGCGCGCCCTGTGTGACTTCGGTCAACTAGCCGCGGATAAAGTGTTTGCGGTAGTACTGCAGCTCAGCAATTGAGTCTTGAATATCTGCTAAAGCTAAATGCACCTCGCCCTTCTTAAAGCCATCACGGATTTCTGGCGCCCAACGTGCGGCCAACTCTTTAATCGTCGATACGTCCAGATTGCGGTAGTGGAAATAAGCTTCCAGCTTGGGCATATGACGGTATAAAAAACGCCGATCCTGACAAATACTGTTACCGCAAATGGGTGAAGCATTGGCTGGCACCCACTTTTCTAAAAAAGCCAATGTCTGTGCTTCAGCTTCAGCCTCAGTAATACGGCTCTCGCGCACCCGCTGGGTTAAACCGCTGCCACCGTGCTGCCGGGTATTCCACTCATCCATACCGGCCAACACCTCATCCGACTGATGAATCGCCAGCACTGGGCCTTCTGCCAGAATATTGAGCTGGCTATCAGTAACAATGGTAGCCATTTCAATGATCAGGTCATTATCGGTATCCAGCCCGGTCATTTCCAGGTCGATCCAAATTAAATTTTGTTCACTGTACATGGCTCACCTCAAAGTTATAAAGCGTATAGGTGTAAGAAAACGCAGCCGTTAAATGCTGCGTTTTAAGACATCAATTAATATTTGATTTTGCTCTTCGGTGCCGATGGTGATGCGCAGGAACTGGTCAATGCGCGCTTGCTTAAAGTGGCGCACTAAGACTCCTTGCTCACGCAGTTGCGCAGCTAACTCTGCACCCTCCCGCTCAACGTGACGGGCAAAAACAAAGTTAGCGGCAGAGGGCAACACTTCGAAACCCAAGCCCATCAACTCTTCTATCACCCATTCACGACTGGCAATAACTTTATTGCGGGTGCTGTGGAAGTATTCGGCATCAGCAAAAGCTGCCGCGGCACCAGCAATGGCAGCCCGATCCAGTGGGTAGGAGTTAAAGCTATTTTTAATTCGCTCCAAGCCTTCAGTGAGATCTGGATGGCCCACTGCAATTCCCACACGTAAACCTGCTAGGGCACGTGATTTTGATAAGGTTTGCGTCACCAGTAGATTGTCGTATTTTTTAACCAGACTGATTGCCGATTCGCCGCCAAAGTCAATATAGGCTTCATCCACCAACACCACTGAATCAGGGTTGGCCTGTAAGATCTGCTCAATTTTATCCAGTTCTAATAAACAACCGGTTGGTGCATTGGGATTGGGGAAAATAATCCCACCATTGGGCTGCTGGTAGTCGGCAACGCAAATTTGGAAGTCGTCATCTAAGGCTACAGGTTTTTGCTCAATACCATATAAGCCGCAATAGACTGGATAAAAGCTGTAACTGATATCGGGGAATAACAACGGCTTACCGTGCTGAAAGAGACCATGAAAGGCATGTGCCAATACTTCATCGGAGCCATTACCGACAAATACATACTGCGGCCCCACAGAATAGTAGTCCGCCACAGCTTGCTTGAGCAGATCACAGTTAGGGTCCGGGTATAAACGCAGATTATCATTGATCTGCGCTTGCATCGCGGCCAGTGCTTTAGGCGATGGCCCATAAGGGTTCTCATTGGTATTTAGCTTAATTAAGCGCTCAATCTTCGGCTGCTCACCTGGTACATAAGGTACCAAGTCCTTAACAAATGGACTCCAAAACTTACTCACGCTGTGCGCTCCTTATTTGAACAATCGTCACGCCTCGCGCAACGATTTTAATGCTCCACAATCGCCATATCCGGCAATTATTCTAACGTTCTAATCCGCTTTGATGCGGTACTCAGCTGAACGCGCATGGGCGGTTAGTGACTCTCCGCGGGCCAATACTGATGCGGTTTTACCCAACTCAGATGCACCTGCGGGGCTGCAGTAAATAATCGATGAGCGCTTTTGGAAATCATACACCCCCAGCGGTGATGAAAAGCGTGCTGTGCCTGAGGTGGGTAACACATGGTTGGGGCCTGCACAGTAATCACCTAAGGCTTCTGCAGTGTAGCGCCCCATAAAGATAGCACCCGCATGGCGGATCTGCGGTAAGAGCTCTTCTGGATTGTCTACGGACAACTCTAAGTGTTCCGGGGCAATGCGGTTAGCTACTTCAACAGCCTGAGCCATATCTGCCACCTGAATCAAGGCTCCACGCTCACGCAACGAGGTGCGGATAATCTCTGCACGCTCTAAAGTGGGCAATAAACGCTGGATGCTGGCTTCAACCCGATCTAAAAAATCCGCATCGGGGCTGAGTAAAATCGATTGCGCATCTTCATCATGCTCGGCTTGGGAAAACAGATCCATGGCAATCCAGTCTGGATCGGTTTTACCATCACAAATCACTAGGATCTCTGACGGGCCGGCAATCATATCAATGCCAACTTTGCCGAACACATGACGCTTGGCAGTGGCCACATAGATATTGCCGGGACCGACAATTTTATCCACTGGCGGCACACTTTCGGTACCGTACGCCAGTGCCGCAACTGCTTGTGCGCCACCGATGGTAAACACTCGGTCAACCCCAGCGATGGCTGCGGCGGCCAGTACTAATTCATTAATTTCACCGCGCGGGGTGGGCACCACCATCACCACCTCAAGCACACCAGCGACTTTCGCCGGAATCGCATTCATTAACACTGACGATGGATAGGATGCTTTACCACCCGGTACATACAGGCCAGCACGGTCCAGTGGCGTGACTTGTTGGCCCAACACAGTGCCATCGGCTTCGGTATAGCGCCACGACTCTTGCACTTGTTTTTCGTGGTAACTGCGCACCCGTTGGGCAGCCACCTCAAGGGCGTGGCGCTGCTCAGCAGTGATGCGCGTTAGGGCCAACTCAAGGCGTTCACGGGGCAGAATCAAATCACTCATCTGCGCCACATTTAAGTCATCAAACTGGCGAGTGTAATCAATTAACGCGGCATCACCGCGGCTGCGTACATTGGCAATGATATCCAGGACGCGCTGGTTAATCTCAGCATCCGAAACACTTTCCCAGCTTAACAGTTGATCAAGCTGGGTATTAAATCCTGTATCTTGGGCATTTAAACGGCGAGTAACAGTCGCTGCAGTCATAGCGGGCCTCAATAATTAACAAACGTATTCGGGCGCCGCTAGACTAGCAAACCTTCTACGCGGGCACCCGACAAATTCGGCTATGACGCAGATAGGCTGTGTGTATCAACACACCGACAACACTTAACTTCAGTGTTGTTGTGCGTCTACCGCTGCGCTTAATGTATCAATCAGCGTTTTAATTTCCGTGTGCTTCATTTTCATTGAGGCGCGGTTAACGATAAGCCGTGAGCTGATGTGATCAATCAGTTCCTGCGGCTCCAAACCATTGGCACGCAGCGTGTTGCCGGTATCCACCACGTCAATGATTTTATCGGCCAAACCCACCAAAGGTGCCAACTCCATGGAGCCGTACAGCTTAATGATATCCACTTGACGGCCTTGCTCGGCATAGTAGCGTTTAGCAATATTGACGAATTTAGTCGCCACCCGTAAACGACCGGTTGGCTCAGGGGTATTGACTGGACCTGCGGTCATCAGTTTGCATTTAGCAATCTTTAGATCAAGCGGCTCATACAAACCTTGCCCGCCGTACTCAAGCAGCACGTCTTTACCGGCAACGCCTAAGTCTGCAGCGCCGAGCTCAACATAGGTGGGCACATCAGTGGCACGGACGATCAGTAGCCGCACATCGTCCCGAGTGGTTGGAATAATCAATTTACGGCTTTTTTCTGGATCTTCTGTCGGTGCGATACCTGCTGCTTGCAAGAGCGGCAAGGTGTCGTCAAGGATTCGACCCTTAGAGAGTGCAATAGTTAACATAAGACTAGCCTGGTACCCGACGGATTTTCGCACCAAGGAGTTGCATTTTCTCCTCGATACATTCGTAACCGCGATCAATGTGATAAATGCGATCAATCAGAGTGTCACCGTCTGCCATTAAGGCAGCAATCACCAAACTGGCCGATGCACGTAAATCAGTTGCCATCACTGGCGCAGCAGTCAGCTGGGGGATGCCAGTGACAATCGCGGTATTGCCTTCAATTTGAATTTTCGCACCCATGCGCTGCATTTCCAGCACATGCATAAAGCGGTTTTCAAAGATGGTCTCAATCACAGTACCGGTGCCTTCTGCAATGGCGTTTAAAGCAATAAACTGCGCTTGCATATCGGTTGGAAAAGCCGGGTACGGTGCGGTTCGAACGTTAACCGCTTTTGGCCGTTTGCCATGCATATTTAGTTCAATCCAGTCTGCACCAGTGGTGATTTCTGCACCGGCTTCTTTCAGCTTAACCAACACTGCTTCAAGAATGGTTGGATCGGTATCTTTCAGTTTAACCCGACCACCCGTAGCTGCAGCAGCCACCAAATAGGTGCCGGTTTCAATCCGGTCAGGCATCACGTCATAGCGTGCACCGCCAAGTTTCTCGACACCCTCAATGGTAATGGTATCAGTACCCGCACCTTCAATCTTAGCGCCCATAGCAATTAAGCAATTGGCTAAATCGACAATTTCAGGTTCGCGGGCAGCGTTCTCTAGCACAGTGCGGCCTTTGGCTAAGGTTGCCGCCATCAAAATATTTTCCGTGCCAGTTACGCTGACCACATCAAAAAAGAAGTTACCACCGCGCAAACCGCCCTCTGGCGCTTTGGCTTTAATGTAACCTGCTTCCACGGTGATTTCTGCACCCAAGGCTTCTAAGCCACGAATGTGTAAATCTACTGGGCGTGAGCCAATGGCACAGCCACCAGGTAAAGCCACTTCAGCCTGACCAAAATGCGCAACCATTGGGCCCAGCACCAAAATTGAAGCGCGCATGGTTTTTACTAAATCATAGGGAGCGACCAATGTTTTGATGGTGCGCGGGTCGATTTCCACACTCAGCTTTTCATCAATTACGGGCTCAATGCCCATGCGACCAAACAACTCAATCATGGTGGTAATGTCGTGCAGGTGCGGTAAATTGCACACTGTTACAGGCGCACTGGCCAACAAGGTTGCCGCAAGAATCGGCAGCGCAGAGTTCTTTGCGCCTGAAATACGAATTTCACCGTCTAAACGGTGTCCTCCGCTAATAATTAGCTTATCCATTAGAGTCTCGTTTGGTTGCTTTAAGAGCGTTCGGCCCAAGCCGTGCGAGTATAAAACTTCATCGTTACCGCGTGGATGCTGCCATCAGCAATCCATGGGTTTAATACCGCGTAAATTTGCTGCTGACGTTTAACAGCGCCTAAGGCTGCTAACTCATCACTGATAATATTGAGCTGAAAATTACAGCCTTCACCCTCAACTTCAACTTGGGTGTTCGCTAGTTTTTCTTCTAACAGTTGCTTTACTGCTACAGATTGCATAATTAACCTCATCAACAACGGCCAATATGGATCAGCCGCAAGATTAGTATTTATTCAGTTTTTGCTTTATTCAAAACGACTTGGCTCAAGACCAAGAATCTCGGTCAAGCCACACACTTGAGCAATTTTGCGCATATCTTCAGGCAATTGACTCAGGGTAACTGCTTTACCAGCGCTCTGCCCGTCACGCATAAAAGCCAAAAGCAAGGCCAAACCGACACTGCTGGATTTTTCTACACCGGCACAGTTTAGCTCCAGTGTACTGGCACTGCTGTTACGAATGAGGGCTTGGCCTTGATCACGCAGTTGCCCGCCATTACTGTGATCCAACACGCCGCTAAGCTGCATCACACCTAAATCATCGATGCTGACACTAGCCTGACTCACATGCCCTCCTGAGCGGCACGTGTTTTCGCCACTGTATCGACCCAATTATTAATCACACGATCAAGGTCTTGCGCATTGCGTTGCATGGCTTCAGAGAACTGGTCACGGAATAACTTCCCTAGGTTAATGCCATTGATAATCACATTGCGCATCCGCCACTGATTATCAATTTTAACCATAGTGTACGAGACCGGGTAAATCACCCCTTTTAGGTCAGTCACTTCCATGCGCACTTCACTGCGATCATTGCCCTGCATTCTTACGTCAGGCAGTACCCGAATACCCTGATTGTCGTACTCAAGCAACGCATTGCCATAAAACTGCATCAAACTGCGCTTAAAGTTTTCTTGGAAACGCTGCATTTGTTCGGGGGTGGCGCGACGTGAGTAACGCACGGTCATGACACTTCTAGAAATGCCATCGGCATCCACAACATCGCCTAAAATATTATCCATAGCAGTATAAAAAGCTGCTGGATCTTTACGGTACAGTTCTTTGTTGGCGGCTAGATCACCCAGCAACTCTTGGGTGGTTTGCTCGACCACGGTACGGGCATCTGTAGCAGCAACACTTAATCCAGCAAACGCTAATAAAGTGAGAAATACAGTATTGCGTAATATGGTTAACATAATAATTAATCCTGATTAACTGTGTTCATTAAAAACTTACCAATCAGCTCTTCAAGCACTAGAGAAGACTGGGTGTCGTAAATGATATCACCATCAACTAACACCTCTTCTTCGCCGCCCACGCTTAAGCTGATATATTTTTCACCAAGCAAACCGGCAGTTAGAATCGATGCCGTGCTATCAATGGGTAAGTTATTGATGCGCTGCTGCACTTCCATAGTGACAATACCTGTGTAAGTTTCGGTGTCGAAATCAATCGACACCACCCTACCCACAGTAACCCCAGACATAGTGACTTTAGCCCGAGTGGTTAAGCCAGCAATATTATCAAAGTGAGCACTTAATTTATAAGTGTCGGCGCTTCCGGCCACGGTTAACCCACTGACTCGGAGAGCCAATAGCAGCAACGCGAGCATACCTGCCAATAAAAACACACCAACACTAATCTCTACGGCGCGGATTCGCATCAGAAATCTCCAAACATTAAAGCAGT
>CAZEZR010000003.1:0-43299 GCA_964516465.1 uncultured Thiopseudomonas sp.
CATCATAATGCCGCACAGCGCTTGGACTAAAAATCGTACACCTGTTGCCCACTTACCTAACGTCATTGGCGTTAGATAGTCAGTGGTCACAGCCCAAAGCCCGATCCAGGCGTGCGCGCCCAGAGCCACCAGGCTTAACAGACTGAATATGCGCATCCAGCTTTGCGCAAACAGGCCTTGCCACTGGGCATAACTCATATCAGGGTTAGCTATTAAATAACCCAATAAAAATAATGCGTATGCAGCCAAAACAACGGCGGACACACGCTGGGCCATCCAGTCATACAGACCGGACCGAGAGAAGTTTGTTACGTTAGTTACCATATCCAGACTCCCATCAATACAATCAGTACGGCTGAAATAATAAAGACTAACTTAGCACCTAAGTTGCCGCTTTCCAGCGACACACCGATATCCAAGTCCATAATCAAATGGCGGATACCAGCAGTTAAGTGGTACATCAGTCCAGAGAGAAGTCCCCAAATTACCAGCTTGGCCAGTGGACTGGTCAAGCACTCTTTAACCTCAGCAAATCCTTGCTCTGAGGCAAGTGACTTATCAAGTCCCCATAGCAGCACAGCAATACCAAAAAACAGGATGACACCCGTTATTCTATGCACAATGGAAGAGTAGGCAGTGATTGGGAGCTTTATAGTCCTAAGATCTAGGTTTACAGGTCGTTGGCTATTCACGGCGTATTCACACTTATAAGAGCCCTAAACTGCAGGGCGAGTTGTCGGGAAGGCACTTAACAAGAAAGTACCCGTCACCATTTGAGTGACGACCGTCAGCATGGCAAAAAGCCTCTGTCGATCAGCTATCGAGTATAGTGCAAAATAGACAATAATGACAACGCATTAACATTCGCCTAATTGGGCATTGCCCCCCTTTGACATTTCACGTAAACATCTATATCTGTAATTTTAGCTCGAGATTATTTCGCTTCTGACAGTTACACTGGACAGCGGTGCAAATTGACTTTAACGATTATCCCACTATTATATCGTGAGCCCTGCGTGGAGGGCCGTGATGATTCCAAGCATAACTAGGAGGCCACAATGGCTGACAAAAAAGCGCAGTTAATCATCGAGGGCTTAGCCCCCGTAGAGCTGCCTGTACTTACTGGCACTATTGGTCCAGATGTAATTGATGTACAAAACCTTATCGCTAGCGGTCACTTCACTTATGACCCAGGCTTTATGTCAACAGCAGCATGTGAGTCTAAAATCACTTATATTGATGGTGATAAAGGTGTTTTACTGCACCGCGGCTACCCAATCGAACAACTTGCAGAAAAATCAGACTACTTAGAAACCTGTTATTTACTTCTGCACGGCGAGCTGCCAAATTCTGAACAGAAAAAAGAGTTCGTAGGCACTATCAGAAAACACACGATGGTCAACGAACAACTGAAGTCTTTCCTTAACGGCTTCCGCCGCGACGCCCACCCGATGGCGGTTATGTGTGGCATCGTTGGTGCTTTATCAGCTTTTTATCATGACTCTCTAGATAACAAAAACCCAAAGCACCGCGAAATTTCCGCACACCGCTTAATTGCTAAAATGCCAACCATCGCAGCAATGGCTTACAAATATTCCATTGGCCAGCCAATCATGTACCCACGCAACGACCTCTGCTACTCAGAGAACTTCTTGCACATGATGTTCAACACTCCAGCAGGCGCAACACGATTCAGCCCTGCTCTTATTAGAGCAATGGATCGCATTTTTATTCTGCATGCTGACCATGAACAAAACGCTTCAACCTCAACAGTGCGCTTAGCTGGTTCTACTGGCGCCAACCCCTTTGCTTGTATCGCTGCAGGCATTGCTGCCCTTTGGGGACCTGCGCACGGTGGTGCTAACGAAGCCGTGCTGGCAATGTTAGATGAAATTGGTGATGCTTCTAATATCGAGAAGTATATCGCCAAAGCAAAAGACAAAGACGATCCATTCAAACTGATGGGCTTTGGTCACCGCGTTTACAAGAACTTCGACCCACGCGCACAAGTAATGAAACAAACCTGTGACGAAGTACTGGCAGAACTCGGCATTAACGACCCACTGCTTGATCTCGCCATGAAGCTGGAAGAGTACGCATTGAACGACCCGTACTTTAAAGAGCGCAACCTCTATCCAAACGTTGACTTCTATTCAGGCATTATCCTGAAAGCTATCGGAATTCCAACCAGCATGTTTACTGTGATTTTTGCTATGTCACGTACTGTTGGCTGGATCTCTCACTGGACTGAAATGCTCTCAAGCCCATACAAAATCAACCGCCCACGTCAGCTCTACACTGGCTACGATAAGCGCGACTACGTACCTGAAGACAAGCGTTAATCTTGCTTTAGCTACGAAAAGGGTTGCCCGACAATCGGCAGCCCTTTTTTATGGAATAACTATAGCCCTGCTGACGATGCATGAAACACTCAACCCTGCAAAGTAACCTCTTCCAGCCAACCCATTAAACGTATCGCCTCGCTCTGACTCTCTCCACACACACTGACTTCCGCCTGAAACGCCGCACAGAAAGCAGGTCGCTCTGGCAAGCCAAACAACTGACATAAATTATCATCAGTTAAATTTAAACAACGCTCACCGGCTCGCTTACCTTGCGGCATGTTAGGCATAGGTGTATGGATAGACGGCGCAATACAACACGCGCCACATCCCGTCCGGCACTCCATTAACACAAGCCACTCTTTAACAAATCTCCAACCACTGCCATTTACCCCCTATTGCTTGATCGGCAATCGCGCAATCAAACTGGATGTATCCCAACGCTTACCACCCAAAGCTTCAACCTCTGCATACAATTGATCAACCAAAGCCGTCACTGGCAAAGCCGCACCATTACGCCGTGCTTCAGCAAAAACAATGGAAAAATCTTTACGCATCCACTCCACCGCGAAACCAAAATCAAACTCACCTGCCAACATTGTTTTATAGCGGTTTTCCAACTGCCAAGATTGCGCCGCCCCTTTACTAATCACTTCCATGGCAGCCTCTGCATCCAAACCGGCACTTTGTGCAAAATGCAAAGCTTCGGCCAACGCCTGCACCAGGCCTCCTACGCAGATTTGATTGACCATTTTTGTCAACTGCCCGCTACCCACCTCTCCCATTAAGCGTTGCATCTGCGCATAGCACTGCAAAATCGGCTCAACACGCTTATACACATCAAAGTCACCGCCCAACATAATGGTCAAAATGCCTTTCTGCGCACCCGCTTGACCACCAGACACTGGCGCATCTAAAAATGCAAACCCTTGTTGACGCGCCTCAGCGGCCAGTTCCTTGGCCACCTGGGCTGAGGCCGTTGTATGGTCAACAAAAACACTATTGGCTGACATTGCCGAAAAAGCACCATCACTTCCTAGCGTTACTGCGCGTAGGTCATCATCATTGCCCACACAACACATAACAAACTCAGCACTTTTGGCAGCCTCAGCTGGCGTGCGCGCCAATGCTCCTGAGTATTCACGTAACCACCGCTCAGCAGTCGCTTGCGTACGATTGTAGACCACAACCTCATGACCATGATTGGCCAAGTGCCCCGCCATCGGATAACCCATGGAGCCCAGACCTATAAACCCTATACGCGCCATCAGCACACCTCTTTTCAATTCTCTTTAACAGTTACACTGCCACCACTCATTGCTTCTTTGCAGCACCAAACCAGTATATTCAAGGCAAAGAATGGCGCTACTTAATCCGCGCTACTGTTTATAGTGACAAAAAGCAGCCCTGAACGGGATCCTATTATCTTTAATTGCAAAAACCCACTCGCATGCGAGCGCTGCACAGACTGTAACAGCAACTGAAACATTCAAGTGCAAATCACAACCACACCCCAGCAACGCTATACATTACCAGCATTATAATCAGCGCCGCCTGTGATACTGTTACTTTTTAGCCGCATTACTGCTGACACAAAATGACTGACACCAGCACTCCCCTAGTTAGCTCTGGATTAGAAATGAACCTATCGAATATCGACCTAAATTTATTCCTTATATTTGACGCCATTTACACCGAAGGCAATCTGACCCGTGCTGGCCAAATCATAGGAATCACTCAACCAGCTGCCTCGAATGCTCTCGCACGCCTTAGACAGACATTCAACGACCCACTATTTATACGCACCGCACAAGGCATGGTACCAACACCCCTAGCGCAAAATATTATCACTCCAGTACGCGATGCTTTGCGGCTACTGCGCACCTCGGTACACGACAGCCGCACATTCGATGCCAGCCAAGCAAGCAAAACATTCCGCCTAAGCATGACTGACTTAAGTGAAGATATTTTATTGCCCGCCACATTTCAGCGTCTGCATAAGCTGGCACCTAATGTACGGATAGAAAGCCTCTTAACCCGCCGCCGCGACACCGCTAAAGAACTGGCCTCTGGCAACTTAGATTTTGCCGTGGATATTCCGCTCAATAGCGATCCGCAACTGCTGCACACAAAGTTACTTGAAGACCGTTATGTGTGCGTTATGCGCCAAAACCATCCCCTCGCCAAGCATAAAACCATCACCTTGCAGCAGTATCTCAACGCGCAACACATCCATATTTCTTCACGACGCAGCGGACTAGGCCCCGTAGATCTTGCCCTAGGAAAAATGGGCTTGCAGCGTAATATTGTTTTACGCTCGCAGCACTATTTAATGGCGCACACAGTGTTACAAAGCACCGACTTAACCATCACGGCCCCAGCTCGCTTTGCCGCGCAACATCAACTTCATTGTGTAGAGCTACCCCTCACAGGTATTGCCCCCATTGAAAGCCACTTATATTGGCATGCCAGTGCTGAGCAAGACCCAGCCAGCCGCTGGATGCGCGAACAACTGTTAAGTGTCGCGCAACAATTGGGCACAACAGCGGCAATTTAACCCCGGTTTAAGCGAACCAGGCACCATGATTAAATTTGTGCCTTTATAAACTTTGCCACCCTTAAGACTGCCCGTTGCAAATATTGCTCATGATTAAAACCTGAACGCTTTAGAGGTTTTAGATCATGATCAGCCAAGGCCAGCCACTCAAACTCTATGGCAGCAGATAAATCGTACGACTCCACCACCTCACGACGACCCAGCGGATCGCGCTCACCCTGTACAATTAAAGTGGGTGTACGCAAACCCTGTAAATGCTCAATGCGTGGCTTTTCCGGTTTTCTGGCTGGATAAAAAGGGTAACCAAAACACACCAACGCATCGGCTGCCAACTCATCAGCCAACATGCTGGCCACTCGCCCACCCATGGATTTTCCAGCAATAACAATTGGCTCGTTGGTCTGTTGCCGCACCTCAGCATACACAGCTCGCCAAGCATCTTGCAGCACATGCATACTATTCGGCGGCCTGCGCACCCCGTCCAAGCGACGCTGCGCCATATACGGAAACTCAAACCGCACAACACTGATGCCCAGCGTGAGCAAGCGCTCTGTAACGCTCTCCATAAAAGTGCTATCCATGGGCGCACCGGCGCCGTGCGCTAGAATCAGAGTGCAAAATGACCCAACTGCCTGAGAATATACAACTGACATAAACTTAGCTCAATCCATTAAAAGCCCAGCGCTAGGGAGTCGCTTTGTCATCATGCTTATAACCTGTGAGCGCTTAGACTGCCCTGCTATAAAGCTCATGCGCACTACTGAGTTAAACCCATAAAGACATAGCCCGCGCCGGAACTTAACTCGCAGCACAAGGATCTACTAAACTTCAAACTACTAGCCAACACATACGAAAAATATAAATCATTTTCCGGCTAAAATGATCGTAGTCAAAGCAATATCTTTGAAAAACTAGGATTATATAGTCGTATTGCTAAGACATAGCATTATTTTCTGACAAATTTACGCTAAGATAGGTTTTAGCCAATAAGTATGCAGCAAAGAACAGTTATTAATCTTACTTTTTGTGAGACTTAAGCGGATTAAATATCCGACTAAACATTGATCTGTAACACTTTATGTCCATTGCTCAGTCGCACTTAAAGACGTACTGATTGCAATGACATTGTGCTTTGCCCATACTTGTTAGCGATTTAATTCCGAACAATCCATTACCCGTGGAAGTCTTAGCATGAGCACAGCAATCCAAGAGAATGCTTATAACTACAAGGTTGTACGCCAGTTCGCCATTATGACGGTGATCTGGGGTATTGTAGGCATGAGCGTTGGCGTGCTAATTGCAGCGCAATTAGTATGGCCAGAATTGAACTTTAACCTACCGTGGATCAGCTTCGGCCGCATCCGTCCCCTACACACCAACGCAGTAATTTTTGCCTTTGGTGGTTGTGCATTGTTTGCCACATCTTATTATGTGGTTCAGCGCACCTCGCAAACGCGTCTGTTCTCAGACAGTCTCGCTGCCTTTACCTTCTGGGGCTGGCAGTTAGTGATAGTCATGGCTGTAATTACTTTACCGCAAGGCTTCACCACCACTAAAGAATACGCAGAGTTAGAGTGGCCAATCGCTATTCTTCTAGCTGTGGTGTGGGTTTCCTACGCCATTGTGTTCTTTGGCACCATCGCTAAGCGCAAAACCTCGCACATTTATGTGGGTAACTGGTTCTACGGCGCCTTCATTCTAGTAACTGCGATGCTGCACGTTGTTAACCACCTGTCGATTCCAGTCTCTTGGTTTAAGTCATACTCATTGTATTCTGGCGCAACTGACGCCATGGTGCAGTGGTGGTACGGCCATAACGCTGTTGGTTTCTTCCTGACCACAGGTTTCTTAGGAATGATGTACTACTTCGTACCTAAGCAAGCAAACCGCCCAATTTACTCGTACCGTTTATCTATCGTGCACTTCTGGGCATTGATTACCGTGTACATCTGGGCCGGCCCGCACCACTTGCACTACACAGCTCTACCTGACTGGGCGCAATCGCTCGGTATGGCCATGTCCTTGATTCTACTGGCTCCATCATGGGGTGGTATGATCAACGGGATGATGACTCTATCCGGTGCTTGGTACAAACTACGTACTGACCCGATCTTGCGCTTCCTGGTTGTATCGCTTGCCTTCTACGGCATGTCGACCTTTGAAGGCCCAATGATGGCCATCAAAACTGTTAACGCTTTATCGCACTACACTGACTGGACCGTTGGTCACGTACACGCAGGTGCTTTAGGCTGGGTTGCAATGATCTCCATTGGCTCACTTTATCACTTGATTCCACGCCTCTTTGGTCGTGAGCAAATGTACAGTGTTGGCTTAATTAACGCACACTTCTGGTTAGCTACAATTGGTACCGTACTGTACATCGCTTCAATGTGGGTCAACGGTATTATGCAAGGCCTGATGTGGCGTGCAATTAACCAAGACGGCACTCTGACTTACTCATTCGTTGAGGCGTTAGAAGCAGGTCACTACGGTTACTTAGTACGTATGATTGGTGGTGCATTCTTCTTAACAGGTATGTTCTTCATGGCATACAACACATGGCGCACAGTACGTGCATCAGATACTGAAAAAGCCAATGCACACGCACGCTTTACTGTAGGAGAAGCGCACTAATGAAACAGCATGAACGCGTTGAAAAAAACGTAGGTTTACTCGCGCTCTTTATGGTGATTGCAGTAAGTATTGGTGGTCTTGTACAAATCGTTCCTTTGTTCTTCCAAGACGTGGTGAACGAGCCTGTAGAAGGACTTAAGCCTTACACTGCACTACAGTTGGAAGGTCGTGATATTTATATTCGTGAAGGTTGCGTACAGTGCCATTCACAAATGATCCGTCCTTTCCGTGCTGAAACAGAGCGTTATGGTCACTACTCGGTAGCCGGTGAAAGCGTCTACGAGCACCCATTCTTATGGGGCTCTAAGCGTACTGGTCCCGACCTGGCCCGTGTTGGCGGCCGCTACTCAGATGACTGGCATCGTGCTCACCTCTATAACCCGCGCAACGTTGTACCTGAGTCGATCATGCCTGCCTACCCTTGGTTAGTGCAGAATACGTTAGACGGCAAAGACACCGTGACTAAAATTAAAGCCATGCGCTGGCTGGGTGTACCCTACACCGATGAAGACATCGACGGTGCAGTGGCTGCGGTTAAGGGCAAGACTGAAATGGAGGCTCTAGTGGCCTACCTGCAAGTTCTTGGTACATCTATTAAGAGTAAAAGGTAACGCTCATGGATATCGGAACTCTACGTGGTCTAGGCACACTACTTATATTTGTTGCTTTTATAGGCTTAGTCTTTTGGGCCTTTAACAACAAGCGTAAATCAAGCTTTGATGAAGCTGCTAACTTGCCCTTCGCCGACGAAGAGCCGTCTTCCACCGAGCAGAACAAAGACATATCCAGGAGCGATAAACAATGACTTCTTTCTGGAGTTGGTACATCGTAATACTTACGAGCGCTACATTACTGGCCCTGCTCTGGCTGATTTTCGCCACCCGCAAAGGCCAACGCACTGAAACTACTGACGAAAAAGTAGGTCACTCATACGATGGTATTGAAGAGTACGATAACCCGCTGCCACGCTGGTGGTTTATGTTGTTTATCGGCACATTTATCTTCGCCATTGGCTACCTTATTATTTACCCAGGAATGGGGAACTGGAAAGGGTTTTTACCCGGCTACGAGGGTGGCTGGACGTCTGCCAAGCAGTATGAGCGCGAAATGGACAAAGCCGACGAACGCTACGGACCAATTTTTGCCAAATATGCAGCCATGCCGATTCCTGAAGTAGCTCAGGATGAGTTAGCTTTAAAAATGGGCGGCCGCTTATTTGCTTCGCACTGTGCAGTTTGTCATGGTTCAGATGCCAAGGGTGCCCACGGCTTCCCTAACCTGGCTGACGATGATTGGATCTGGGGTGGCGAACCTGAAACCATCAAAACAACCATTATGAAAGGCCGTAATGCGGCAATGCCGGGCTGGGAAGCTGTTTTAGGCAATGATGGTATTCGAAATGTAACGGGTTATGTGCGCAGCTTGTCAGGCTTGAAAAACCCTGAAGGCTTAGATATCGATCTTGCCGCGGGTCAGCAAGCGTTCAGCACGACCTGTGTTGCTTGCCACGGTGTAGAAGGCAAAGGTAACCCAATGCTTGGTGCACCTAACTTAACTAACCGTGTGTGGCTCTATGGCTCTAGCTTTAATCAAGTGCAACAAACGATCCGTTATGGCCGTAACGGTCATATGCCTGCCCAAGAAAACTTTTTAGGCAATGACAAAGTGCACTTATTAGCTGCCTATGTGTACAGTCTGTCGGACGACACGCAAGATCAGTAAATGACCGCGTGCGACATGTTGTCACTCTCTGCTGGACGCCAGCAGGCGTACCATAGAAAGCAGTTATAAGCTTAATCCGGCCAGCTATTGCTGGCCGGATATTTTAAAAACCGCAGCGGTACATCTTGATGACTGAGCAAATTCCTGTAAAAAACATCACCCCAAAAAAAGAAGACTCTGGCTTATACGCCAGCCGTGAAACAATCTACACTCGCGCTTTTACTGGGGTTTTCCGTAATATCCGCATTATTTTCGGTGTCTTCCTATTTATTCTCTTTTTAGGCACGGCATGGCTGCAGTGGGGCGACCGCCAAGCTGTTTGGTGGAACTTGCCGGAGCGTAAATTCTATATTTTCGGCGCAACCTTCTGGCCACAAGACTTTATGTTGTTGTCTTGGCTCTTAATTATTTGTGCTTTCGGCTTATTTTTTATTACTGTTTTTGCTGGACGTGTGTGGTGTGGCTATGCCTGCCCACAAAGTGTTTGGACATGGATATTTATGTGGTGTGAAAAAGTCACTGAAGGTGACCGCAACGCCCGCATTAGGCTTGATAAAGCGCCCATGTCAGCCAACAAATTTCTGCGTAAAGCAGCCAAGCATACTCTGTGGCTCAGTATAGGTTTTATCACGGGCCTCACTTTTGTCGGCTATTTTACTCCGATCCGTGAACTACCAATGGATCTGCTCACTGGCCAAGCCCATGGCTGGTCATATTTCTGGGTGGGTTTCTTTACGGTACTGACCTACCTCAATGCGGGCTGGCTGCGCGAGCAAGTCTGTATTTATATGTGCCCCTACGCTCGTTTCCAGAGTGTAATGTTCGACAAAGACACCTTGATTGTTTCCTATGACGAAGCACGCGGAGAAAAACGCGGCTCGCGGAAAAAAGGCACTGACTATAAAGCCCAAGGCCTGGGTGACTGCATTGACTGTAAGTTATGCGTCCATGTCTGCCCGACCGGTATTGATATTCGTGACGGCTTGCAAATTGCCTGTATCAGCTGTGCAGCCTGTATCGATGCTTGTGATGATGTGATGCTCAAAATGGACTATCCAAAAGGGCTGATCAGCTACACCACAGAGCATAATTTATCAGGGCAAAAAACCAAACTGATCCGTCCGCGTCTAATAGGGTACGCTGTGGCGTTATTGGTTATGAGCAGTCTGTTCGCTTATACAATATTTAATCGCACCCTGGTTGAACTCAATGTCATCAAAGACCGCACACCTTATCGTGAGAACTTGCAAAACCGTATCGAAAACGTCTATACGTTAAAAGTAATGAACAAAGACCAGAAAGATCATGTCTTCATCATTGAAGCCAGTGGCCTTGATGGTTTAACACTTGAAGGTAGAAACCGAATACCTGCAGCGGCAGGTGAGATTTTATCAGTACCTGTATCCGTCTCGGTTGCCCCAGAAGACATTCCTTCTAGCGCCAATAAGATTGAATTTAAAGTTCACTCTGAGGATGACAGCAGTATTAATAGAACATCTGAAAGCCGCTTTCTCGGCCCAGTCAATCGTTAATTAAAGGATCTTGTATGCAGCCCGATAACAATGTTTTACCCTGGTATAAAGAGTTTTGGCCTTGGTTTATCATTGGCATGCTCAGTTTTTCTGTGGTACTCGGGCTGTCCTTACTGACAATTTCAATCCGCAATGCCGACAGCTTAGTTGTCAGCAATTATTACGATGCTGGTAAGGGCATTAATATATCCCTTGAGCGAGAAAAACTTGCCGAGCAATTGGAGGTTGCTGGTTTGTTAACCTTAGATAGCGCCACTGGCCAAGTCGATTTTGTTATTACTGGGCAAAGCAAACCACAACACTTGGTTTTAAACCTCATTTCACCCACGCAACCCGAGCGTGATCGGCGCATTGTCTTGCAACCTATAGGTAGTGATGTCTACCGTGGGCTGCTGGAGGATCATATCCAAGGCCGGCGCTTTGTTGAAATTCTAGGCACAGAAGACACTGCTCAATGGCGTTTATTTGAAGAGCACACTTTAGTCGATGGACAACCCATCACCTTAGGCGATTAAGCCGAGCCACTCACCTGTTGTTACAGCCTCAGTGGAAACTGTTTAAATTATCGATAGCTGACTATTATGGTTGCGCCCTTATCCTGTTTTCACTGCGGTTTACCTGTCCATACCGGTGACGCCTTTACTGCCACCGTTCTTAAACAATCACGGGTATTCTGCTGCCCTGGCTGCCAAGCTGTGGCACAAACCATCGTAGCCGGCGGTTTAGAAAGTTACTACCAACACCGCAGCGAATCCTCAACCAACCCCGAAGCATTACCTGGCGTATTGCCTGATGAATTGCTCTTGCTTGACCGGGCCGATATTCAAAAGCCCTTTGTCAGCAGCACAGGTAATATCAGCGAAACTCGCCTGCTAATTGAAGGCATTACTTGCGCAGCTTGTGGCTGGCTGATTGAAAAACATCTAAAGCAACTCACTGGTGTCCAAGAAGCCTCTCTCAACCTGAGCAATCACCGCTTACTGATTAGCTGGGATGCAGAACAAATCAATCTGTCGGATTTACTAAAAACCATCCGCTATATTGGTTATGCTGCGCATCCTTGGCAAGCCGATGCGGTCAGTGAGCAAATGCAAGCGGATAACCGCCGTGCATTACGCAAACTAGGCGTGGCGGGCCTGCTCTGGATGCAGGTGATGATGGCCTCCATGGCCACTTGGCCAGAGTTTAATATTGATCTCTCTGAGGGTATGGATGGCTTGCTGCGCTGGGTGAGCTTAATTCTCACCACACCCATCGTCTTTTATTGCAGCAGTGAGTTTTTTACCGGTGCTTTACGCGACTTGCGCACCCGCCACTTAACCATGGACGTATCGGTTTCTTTAGCCATTGCTGGTGCCTATGCAGCGGGCATTTGGTCAACTTTTACTGGCCAAGGTGATCTCTATTTTGATGCCGCGGGCATGTTTGCCCTTTTTCTTCTCTCGGGTCGTTACCTTGAGCGACGTGCACGTGAACGCACCACCGCAGCAACCACACAGCTGGTTAATTTATTACCGGCCTCCTGTCTACGTTTAACAGCAGACGGCAGCAATGAGCGTATTTTGCTCAGTGAGTTACAGCAGGGTGACCAGATTTTAGTACCACCTGGACACCTGATTCCAGCGGACGGACGTATTCTAACTGGGCGCTCGAGCATCGACGAATCATTGCTCACCGGGGAATACTTGCCCCTGACCAAAACACCTGGCGACACTGTGGCAGCCGGCACACTCAATATTGAAGGGCCACTGACCATACAAGTCGTAGCGCTGGGCGAGGAAACCCAACTGTCAGCCATTGTGCGCCTACTCGAGCGTGCACAATCACTTAAACCCCGCCTGGCTGAACTTGCGGATAAAGTAGCGCAGTGGTTTTTGCTCAGCGTCTTACTGATTGCCAGCATAGTGGGGGTTATTTGGTTACAAATCGATTCTTCCCGTGCCTTCTGGGTGGTTTTATCGCTGTTAGTGGCCACCTGCCCTTGCGCCCTCTCATTGGCCACGCCCACTGCGTTGACTGCGGCAACTGGCTCACTGCACAAACTGGGCTTACTGATCACTAAAGGCCATGTGCTAGAAAGTTTCCAACAGGTGGATACGGTTATTTTTGATAAAACCGGCACTTTAACTGAAGGCAAACTCACCTTAAAACGCATCTTGCCTCGCGCTCATCTCAACGAGCAAGAGTGCCTTGAGCTCGCCGCCGCCTTGGAAAGTCACTCTGAGCACCCGATTGCTCGCGCTTTTGGCCGCTCCAACATTGCTGCTGCGCATGTCACCAGTGCGCCGGGTTTAGGCTTAGAGGGTAGCGTTCGTGGCAAACTGCTGCGTATTGGCCGCCCTGATTATGTCAGCGACCTGGGTAACTACCCCGCACCACCAATGCCCAGTCAAGACGGGCAATGGCTATTGCTCGGCGATACTGAGCAAGCTTTGGCCTGGTTTGCTCTGGATGATAAATTACGCCCCGATGCGCCTGCATTGCTTGCGACGTGCCGAGCCCGCGGCTGGGACGTCCTATTATTGTCTGGCGACAGCTCACCCATGGTGCAGCAGATCGCTGATGAACTGCAGATTGAAGATGCTCGCGGCGGACTCACCCCTGATGATAAGCTGCAGGTATTAAAAGAATTACACCGTCAGGGTCGCCACGTTCTGATGCTGGGTGATGGGGTCAATGATGTGCCAGTCTTGGCTGCTGCGGATATCAGTATCGCCATGGGCAGCGCAACGGATTTAGCGAAAACCACTGCTGATGCTATTTTATTGTCGAATCGACTCAGCAGTTTAGTCAGCGCACTATCCATCGCCAAAAAGACCCGCCGAGTGATTATTGAAAACCTCGGCTGGGCAACCCTGTATAATGGATTAGTGATCCCCTTCGCTGCTATTGGCTGGGTGACGCCTGTTTGGGCTGCTCTAGGGATGTCAGTCAGTTCATTATTGGTGGTGTTAAACGCACTGCGCCTCACCCGCTTTAGTGAGTCTGTTTAATCCTATTTTAACGAGGCATGCTATGAGTGCTTTATATATCATGGTTCCAGCTGCAATGATTCTCGTTGCGTTGGCCATCAAAGTATTTTTCTGGGCGGTGGATAACGGTCAATACGAAGATTTAGACAGTCCTGCTCACAGCATTTTATTTGACGACGAAGACCCTATGCACACTGCTGCGCAACAAAAAAATACCGATGAGCATGAGCAACGTGATGATTGACTTGCTTCCGCTACTCGCTTCAGCATTTATTCTCGGCTTATTAGGTGCCGGTCACTGCTTAGGCATGTGCGGTGGGCTGATGGGAGCACTGACCTTAAGCATTCCTGAACAACAGCAACACAAGCGCTTACGTATCATCATTGGCTACAACCTCGGACGCGTCAGCAGTTATGCAGTGGCTGGCTTTTTGTTTGGCTTGCTTGGTTGGGCGGTCGAACAAACACCCGCTGCAGCAGCCTTGCGAGTTATTGCCGGACTGCTCTTAATCAGCTTAGGCCTGTACCTTGCCGGTTGGTGGCACGGCTTAACTCGAATTGAAAACATCGGGCGCTATATTTGGAAATATATCCAACCTGTGGCTGGCCGTTTGCTACCAGTACAAAGCACACCCCATGCATTATTACTGGGCGCCCTTTGGGGCTGGCTACCCTGCGGGCTGGTCTACAGCACTTTATTCTGGACTGCCAGTCAAGGTGATGCCGTTACCAGTGCTTTATTGATGTTCACCTTTGGCTTAGGTACCTGGCCGGTGTTAATTGCTTCTGGCTTAGCAGCTGAGCGCGTTACCGCTTTTTTGCGCAAAAAAAATGTCCGTTACGCCGCAGGGATGCTGGTGATTCTGTATGGTTTATGGACTTTACCTGGTCCTCACCAGCACTGGCTTATGGGTCACTAATAGCACTACCCACATAGAATTACGCTTGATACAGATCAAGAGGCATACTCTCAACGCAGCCTATACTCGCTCCTAATGCTGGCGATCTGGGAAACAGTTGCGATGGGGAATAACAACAATATAGCTTGGAGCTCAGAACTCTTTAATGCCTACCATCGGTTAGGTAAGCAAAACTGTTCATATCCCGCAGCTTCCCACTACAAGCACAGCATCAGTATGTTTGAACGTTTTTGTGCGTTACGCAATAGCCGTAAAGCACAAAGACCATTGGCAATAAACGTCAACATCCCTTTCTGTGCCAATGCCTGTTACTACTGCACCGCAAAAAATATAGTGACTAAAGATCGCAGTCGCAGCACCGCTTACCTGCGTAGCTTAGAGCAAGAAATACGGATGGTCGCAAAACATATCAGTAGCGAGCAACCAATAGAACAGTTGCATTTTGGTGGCGGCACTCCCACGTTCCTCAACCCGAGTGAACTCCAGCAACTGATGGACTGCCTGAAAGAAAACTTTAATATCAACAGCAATAACTTCAGCCAATACAGTATCGACATTGATCCTCGCGAAACGGACTGGTCAACCATGGGAGTATTGCGCGATATAGGCTTTAATCGGGTCAATATTGAAGTTCAAGGGCTTGACCCTGCAGTGCAGCGAGCCATCAATCGCTTACAAAGCATCGAGCAAACACAAGCCATTGTAGAAGCAGCACGCACCTTACAGTTCCGCACTATTAGCATGAGCCTTATTTACGGCTTACCTAAGCAGACGCCACAGTCATTTGCCCAAGCCTTAACCCAAATTTTAAATTTAACCCCTGACCGCATTACTTTACACAGCTATAAGCATCAGCCTGATCAGCATCCGATTCAAAACCGGATCAATGCCAATGATTTACCTCCTTCTGCCAGTATAGAAAAGATGCTCCAGCACGGACAGCAAGAACTGCAGCATGCTGGTTACAATTACATTGGCATGGGTAACTTTGCTTTAGCAGATGATGACTTTGCTTCAGCGCAAGAAGATGGCACCTTACAGCAAACTATTCAAGGTTACAGCACCTGCAGCAGTGGTGATACCCTTGGTTTTGGAGTCTCTGCAGTGAGCCAGCTAGACCAACTCTATTATCACAACAGCCATGATCTCAATGCCTACCAAACCAGCTGCAACAATCAGCAACTGCCCCCAGCACAAGGACTCCAATGCAGTCTTGATGAGCAAATTAGGCGCAGCATAATGCAAGCGCTAAACTGTCAGTTCTCAATCAATTTCAATGCTTTTGAGCAGCGTTATAAGATTAATTTTAAAGAATTCTTCCAAGCGCAATGGCCCCAGTTGCTAAACATGCATCAAGATGGACTGCTGACGCTGAGCGAAGATGAATTACGCATGACCGCAGCAGGCCGTTTCTTTGTCCCTGCTGTTTGCCAATTGTTTGACCAGCAGCTTGAGCAAGGTGCTACGGACCAAGCCAAGGCCGGCAGGCAATTTAATATACAAAAAATTTCTTAAACACTGTGCTCGCACTCCTTAACTCACTGTAAGTCCTTGAGCAGTAACGCAAACAAAGTGGCAGCTTGTTCTCAGCTCAGGTAATCTTAGGGCATCAGATTTTATCGTCTCTTGCTCAGGAATCATCGTATGGCCAAAATAACCAGTGCACGCAACCCGCACCAAGCGCATTGTAAAGATTGCAGCTTAGCCACACTTTGCCTCCCGCTGTCGTTAGATATGCAAGACCTTGATGCCCTTGATGATATTGTGAAGCGCGGACGCCCACTGAAAAAGGGTGAGTTTATTTTTCGCCAAGGTGATGAGTTTTCCTCTGTCTATGCAGTACGCTCGGGCACCCTGAAAACCTTTAGCATTAGCGGCTGTGGCGAAGAGCAAATCACAGGGTTCCACTTACCCAGTGAGTTCGTTGGTCTATCCGGTATGGACACTGAGCTTTACCCTGTCTCCGCTATTGCTCTAGAAACCACCTCTATTTGTGAAATCCCTTTTGAACGACTCGATGAATTGAGTGCAACCTTACCGCAGCTGCGACGTCAGCTGATGCGCATTATGAGTCGTGAAATACGTGATGATCAGCAAATGATGAGGCTGTTATCGAAAAAAACTGCGGATGAGCGCATTGCTACATTTTTGGTTAACTTGTCAGCTCGATTTCGCGCCCGCGGCTATTCGCCGCAGCAGTTTCGCTTAGCGATGTCGCGCAATGAGATCGGTAACTACTTAGGTCTAGCTGTAGAAACTGTATCGCGGGTGTTTACTCGCTTTCAGCAAAATGAATTGCTTGTCGCCGAAGGTAAAGAAATCAACCTTATCAACCTGATTGATCTCTGTGCATTGGCTGGCGGCAGTTTAGATAACTGATCTGCGCAAAAGAGGATCGTAAGATGATTTTTGATGAATTTGCAATTAAGTCTTTAATACGCCCTATTCCAGATTTTCCTAAAAAGGGTGTTATTTTTCGTGATATCACACCACTGTTTAAGTCACCTCGGGCCATGCGTATGGTGATTGACGGTTTAGTGCAGCGTTATGTAGCAAGTGATTTTACTCACGTTGGCGCTATTGAATCACGGGGTTTTTTGCTGGGTTCAACCATCGCTTACGAACTGAATAAACCCTTGGTTTTATTTCGTAAGCAAGGCAAACTCCCCGCTGATGTGTTAAGTGAGCCTTATGACACAGGTTACGAGCAATCAGTACTCGAAGTGCATGCCGACAGCCTCACTGAGGGTGATAAAGTTCTGCTGATTGATGACATTATTGCCAGTGGTGGTACTTTTGTTGCAGCGGCACGCCTTATCCGGCGCATGGGCGCAGATATCTATGAAGTGGCAGCGATTATTGACTTACCTGAACTGGAAGGCTCGCAGTTAATGCAAGATATCGGCGTGCCAACCTTTACTTTGACTGCCTTTACTCTCAACGAACACTAACTTGTTATAGCGCCCGCTGGCCAACCTAGGTCAACGGGCTATTGCCCCTCTATTGCCTCTTAACTTTAAAAGCATTCTTATTCAGTAACAATCCTCTGTCCTTGTAGAACTCTTTTATTTTGTGCTCAGCCGTCCACTGCGACAATGGGTCACCGCCAGTCTCTTGTCATTAATCAAGGAAATGGTGACATAATATAATAGTCGCAAATATAAAGGAGTGCTCAAAATGCTTTGTGATCCTGATTACCTAAGCGCTATGCAGCATGTGTCCGGCCTATCCGGCACACATCTAAAAAGTGCAATAACAGTACTACTAACCACCGGGGAGTATGCACAATGATCTCGGAAACACTGGTTGACCTGTCTCGCTTTCAGTTTGCGATGACGGCAATGTACCACTTTATTTTTGTTCCACTGACCATTGGTTTAGCATTTTTGCTGGCTATTATGGAGTCAGTCTATGTCTTAACCGGCAAAGAAGTGTACAAAGACATGGTTAAATTCTGGGGTAAGCTGTTTGGCATTAACTTTGCTATCGGTGTCGCCACAGGTCTTACCATGGAATTCCAGTTCGGTACTAACTGGTCGTACTACAGCCACTATGTGGGTGATGTCTTTGGTGCTCCTTTAGCCATTGAAGGCTTGATGGCATTCTTCTTAGAATCAACTTTTATCGGTTTGTTCTTTTTTGGTTGGGATCGCCTCAGCAAACGCCAGCACTTAGCAGTGACCTGGTTGGTTGCCATTGGTTCAAACCTCTCAGCATTATGGATCCTGGTTGCCAACGGTTGGATGCAATTCCCCGTTGGTGCAGAGTTCAACTATGAAACCATGCGTATGGAAGTCACTGACTTTGCCGCATTGATTTTCAACCCAGTGGCACAGGTTAAATTCGTCCACACGGTTGCTGCGGGCTATGTAACGGGCTCAATCTTTGTGCTTGCGATCTCCAGCTGGTACTTACTGAAGAAGCGTGACCTTGGCTTTGCTCGTCGCTCATTTGCGATTGCTGCAGCCTTTGGTATGGCCTCGATTCTGTCGGTTATTGTGCTCGGCGATGAGTCAGGTTACGAGATTGGTGATGTACAGCAAACCAAACTTGCCGCTATTGAAGCGGAATGGCATACCGAACCTGCACCAGCGGCCTTCACTTTGGTTGGTTGGCCGAATATGGAAACACAGACCACAGACTTTGCGGTCAAGATTCCTTATGTGATGGGTATTATTGCCACCCGCTCTCTCGACCAACAAGTGACCGGGATTAGCGAGCTGATTGATCAGCATGAAGTGCGTATCCGTAACGGGATGATTGCTTATGAGCGCTTAGGTGTTCTGCGAGCCGGTGACCGCTCTGCAGAAAATGTTGCTCTGTTTAACGAAGTTAAAGACGATCTCGGTTATGGCTTGCTACTCAAGCGCTACACCGAGAACGTAACTGATGCCACAGAGGAGCAAATCAAACAGGCTGCTGCAGATACCATTCCCCATGTGCCAAGCCTATTCTGGGCATTTCGCTTTATGGTCGGTGCTGGTTTCTTAATGTTGCTGTTATTTACTTTAGCTTTCTGGGCATCCACCCGCCACAATCAAGAGCACAAACCTTGGCTATTGAAGTTTGCTCTGTTCAGCTTGCCGTTGCCTTGGATTGGTGCGCAAACTGGCTGGTATGTTGCAGAAATGGGCCGTCAACCTTGGTCAATTGGTGAAGTGTTACCCACATTTCTCTCGACCTCATCACTGACAGTTGGTGATGTCCTAGGGTCAATTATTACCATCGCTGTAATTTATACGGTGCTCATTATTATTGAAATGTACTTAATGATTCATTTTATCCGAAAAGGTCCAAGCAGCTTGCATACTGGTCGTTACCATTTCGAACAAAACACCACTGAAAACGCATAAGGAGTGACGAAATGTTTGATTACGAAACTCTAAAACTCATTTGGTGGGTACTGGTTGGCGTCTTGCTAATCGGCTTTGCCTTAACCGATGGTTTTGACCTAGGGGCAGTTATTTTGCTGCCATTTGTTGGACGCACCGACAGTGAGCGACGGGTGGTACTTAATACCATAGGTCCACACTGGGAAGGCAACCAGGTTTGGCTGGTCACTGCTGCGGGAGCATTATTCGCTGCTTGGCCAATTGTCTATGCCGCTTCTTTCTCAGGGTTTTACTGGGCGATGCTGCTGGTGCTTTTCGCTCTATTTGCTCGTCCATTGGGCTTTGACTACCGCAGCAAACTGGATAACCGGACTTGGCGTGCACGCTGGGACTGGGCAATGTGGGTCGGCAGCTTTGTACCCTCCTTAGTGTTCGGTGTCGCTTTCGGTAATTTGTTCCTCGGTGTGCCTTTTATGCTGGATGAAACCATGCGCATCAGTTATACCGGTGGTTTTTGGGGTCTACTCAACCCATTTGGTATCCTTGCTGGCTTAGTGAGCGTGGCAATGTTGACCACTCATGGTGCGACTTGGCTGATGATGCGTACTGATCAACAGGTGTTTCAGCGCTCGCGCAGTGCCACGCAGATTTTCTCCATTGCCTTTTTGATCACCTTTATTGCTGCAGGCCTGTGGTTATGGCTCGGCATCCAAGGCTATAGCGTCACTTCAGTGATTGATCTGAATGGGGCAATTGATCCGCTGGGCAAAACTGTCGAACAAAACAACCCAGGTTGGATGGCTAACTACGCTCAGTATCCGCTAACTCGCATAGCGCCGGCAGTGGGTATTATTGGCGCAGTCTTAGCGCTGCTGGCAGCAACCATGAATCGTTCTGGCCTAGCATTCTTAGGCTCATCGTTAATCATTATTGGAACATTATGCACCGCAGGTTTCGCGCTGTTTCCATTCTTAATGCCTTCAAGCATTGACCTATCATCCAGCTTAACTATGTGGGATGCAGTCTCCAGCCATAAAACCTTAGGTATTATGTTTATTGCTGCGGCAATCTTTGTCCCTATTATTCTTATGTACACCTTATGGAGTTACATCAAAATGTGGGGTGTGGTTAAGGTTGCCGATATTGAGGAGAGCACCCACGGACTCTACTAAGCAATTAATGAGCAGTGGCGTTGTGCAACGCGTACGCAACCACAGCGCCACCCAAATCACTGCTATTAACGTTGGCGCTTAATTGAAGTATTAGCTTGCTTTACAACATGATTTAAGGAGTTCTTATGTGGTATTTCACTTGGATACTAGGCGTATTATTAGCCTGCAGCATGGCCATTATTAACGCCTTGTGGCTGGAAAGATCATACGATTTAGATGCTGACAGCGATTCAAACGCTCAGTAATAGGTCGCAAAAAAAGCCGTTACTTATTAGCAGTAGCGGCTTTTTTAATTGTAGTAGCAGCTCTTTGCCGCTTAACGTTGTGCAGCTTGGAGTGCTGCTGCAACTTTTGCATCATGGCCGTAATTATCGCTGCGAAAGCGCAAGCGATTATCCATATCCACTTCCACTGTCCAATAGGCTAATAACACTGGCGCAGGTTGCGACAGATTAACATTGCGAGTCTTACCACTGGCTTGAATTCTCTCAATCCGCTCACGCTCTTGCGGCGAAGCAGTGAACAGTAATTGATCCACTAAGCGCTGCGCATCCTCAACCCGTACACAGCCTGAACTCACCGTACGAGTAGCGCGGCCAAACAAATACTGGTTGGGTGTGTCGTGTAAGTACACAGTAAAGGGGTTAGCAAAACGAATCGCAACTGAACCTAAAGCATTACTTGGCCCTGGGTCTTGACGCAGCATAATCCCCGACGGAGCTTGCCAGTTCACTGTGTGTGGATTTAACACATTGCCTTGATAATCCAGCACACTCATATTGCTGCGAGCCAAGTAACCAATATCACGACGAATAATTGGTAGTTTATCTTCCCGCAGAATGGTTGGCGGAACAGTCCAAGTCGGATTGATGGTCAAATGCGTGATCCGCGATTTCAATAAAGGCGTTTGCCGCCGCACTGTGCCGACTTGAGTACGGGTGCGCCAGACCACATCACCATCGCGAAAATACAGTAGACGAGCGCCAGCAATATCCACAATTAACATATTGGGTTCTTGCCAGCGCGCAAACCAACGCAAACGTTCAAGGTTCACCTTGATCTGCATTAAGCGCTGTTCAGGACTGATATTAAGCTCGCGCAAGGTGGCCGGACCAACAATACCGTCGCTTTCTAAATAATGGTCCTGTTGAAAAGCTTTTACCGCCGCAACCAACTCAGCACTATACAGTAATGGATCAACCACCTCTGCCTGTTCTGCAGCCTGCTCAGCAAAGACTATTTCTTGCTCATATATATCTTTCTCGACTTGATAGCCGGCACTCTGCAAACGTTCTTTTAAACGGGGTACACGTGCATCAATCGCCCCTTTACGCAACGATTTACCAGCAGCGACAACCCCCCAATCAGCTTGCTCTAATAAATAACTGCTTTTTAATACATCTCGAAGCTTTTGATACAGCGCCAACTGCGGCCGCACCTGGGAAAAAACTTTGGCCAAGTCCTCTACACCACGGGCCGCAACCTCGCTGATGGGGGGCTGAGACACAGGCTGAATGGCTTCTTCAATCCAGTAAGGTTCAACCTCGTTCGGATCCAAAATACCATCACGCAAGTGCGTTAAAGCTTGTACATACCCTTGACTGAGCAACACTTCATCGCATGCATGCACTGGCCTAGTCGGCGTTTGTTGCAAAGCCAAAAGACGGTCCAGTTGATACATTTTTGGTTCTAAACCGTCATAGCGGGTATCTATCAGCGCATCAGCAAGCTGCTGCCGCGCGGCGACATCTTGCCACAGTGGTGCATAAGCAAAGGTTTGGTACAGTGCTTGTAACTGCTCAATAGACTTTTCCGACAGGCGGTGCCCAGTCAATGCTGCGCAGTTTTGTGACCATGTGCTAAGCGTCTCTGCCAGTGCCGGTGCAGGTTCGCTCGGTGCTTGTGCCCAGCTGATCGCACTGTGAGAGAGGCTTATAGCCAATGTTAACCATAGGTGTTTTTTAAGCAAAGGTTTAGATCCATTCAATGAGCTGTTATTGTATGCAGCTTAGGCGCGCACTGCATGATTTAGACGCCTGCTGGGTCAGTTGTATCACACAATAAAAACAAGCAACGACACAAGCCTAACTTAAAAACTTCAGACTCTATTTTCACAGAGCACTTTTTGTGCCGTAACGAGAGTATTCGTATGCATCGTCATTTTTTAATTCGTTCCTTATTTGTCACTGTATCAAGTCTATTCGCTTTTGGCGCTACTGCTGCAACTATTCCTCAGCAGCTGGCTAACAAACTGACGCAAGCGGCACCTTCCTTAGACAGCAAAGTTCTATCCACAGCCTTAAGTGCTATGCAATGCGCACTAAACCACGGTGCTGACCCCGCTGATCGCTTAGCGGTGATTGATTACTCGCTTCCTTCCAGCGAAAAACGTATGTGGATTTTCGACCTACAAGATAAAAAACTGGTTCTACATGACTTTGTTGCCCACGGTAACCGTTCTGGCAATAACTTTGCCACCAGTTTTTCTAATAGTAATGGCAGCCACCAATCCAGTATCGGTTTATTCCGCACTTCCGAAAGCTACCAAGGTAAACACGGTTATTCATTACGCATGGATGGCTTAGAGCCAGGTTTTAATGACCGTGCCCGTGAACGCGCCATCGTTATTCACTCCGCTGACTACGTCAATCCAGACTGGATTCAAACACAAGGTCGAATTGGCCGTAGCCAAGGCTGCCCGGCGGTACGTCCTGAAATTGGCCGCACCGTAGTGGATAATCTCAAAGGTGGTCAGTTTATGTTTTCATGGTATCCGGACCAGCAATGGCTGCAAAGTTCAATCTACTTAAATTGCCGCACGCAACAGGTTGCTAGCACCATCCGTGGGCTTAACGACAATATCTAAAAGATCAAGCACTACCGCAATTAAGCTGGGCCAATGCCTAAAAAGGCTAACAGCTCAGCTTTTTTGCCCATAGCATCTTGATAGCCCAGCTCAATCAGCTCATTGCAGTAGCCACGTTCAAACAATAAATAACTCAGTACTCCCCCGTCACTGGCACGCATGGCACCTGGCCCTCTTAAAAACAAGCGGATTGACGCCGGTAACTGGTGACGATGGCGGGCTGCAATATCGTCAATATTTTTACTCGGCGAAATAAGCAATACCTCCACTGGTGACAGCCCTAAGTGCTTTTTACGGTCCTCTGCAGGGAACATTTCTCCGAGCATATTTAAGCGCTCCAGCAGCTCTAAATCTGATTCCAAATTATCAATAAAAGTACTGTTTAATAAGTGCCCACCGATTTGCGCAAGGGTTGGTGGGCGTGCGGTTAAAGGAATGCTTTGTGTTTCTTGCATTTGACTGCGCACACCTATCACTAAGACACGCTCGGCACCTAAATGCAGCGCTGGACTAATGGGCGCAGCCTGACGCACTGCACCGTCACCGAAATACTCATGATTTAAACGCACCGGCGGGAACAACAGAGGTATCGCTGAACTGGCCATAAGGTGTTCAATGCGTAAGCGCGCAGGGACACCATGGCGGCGATGACGCGCCCAAGGCTCAATATTGCCCTGCCCTTGGTAAAAGGTCACCGCCTGCCCCGACTGGTAGGCAAACGCAGTAATGGCCACTGCTTTTAATTTACGCCGCGCTACCGCACAATTAATGCCACTGAAATCCAATTCTTTGAGTAACAGCTCACGCAATGGTGCATTATTGAGTAACGCCACCGGCTCTAAACCACGACCAAAACCGAGCAGATGCTGGCTGATAAAGCGCCCCGCTTGACGCAACACCCCTAACCAATCGGTGCGATACACCTGATTACTCTGAAAACCTTGCCAGATCGAGGTCAGCTTACGAATGGACTGCTGAAAATCCAATACACCACTGGCTAGGCTGACGGCATTAATCGCACCTGCAGAGGTTCCAATAATGACTTGAAAAGGGTTTTCTGCCGACTTCGGTAATAAGTCCGCAATAGCTGACAAGACCCCCACTTGATAAGCGGCGCGCGCGCCACCACCGGATAGTATCAAACCTGTGGTGGCTGATTTTTTAGCATCTTGCGCCAGTTTGGGCGCAACTGCCGGCTCGTCTATCTTCAATACAGCTTCGCCTCACCTTCAGGTCGAGTTTTAAAGCGGCGATGCGCCCACAAGTATTGCTCAGGCTGCTCGCTAATAGCACCTTCAATCCACTGGTTCAGGCGTAAACAATCTTGCTCATCAGACTCACCCGGAAAGTCAGCTAAAGGTGGCTCAAGCTTAATTAAATACCCTTGACCTTTAGGCAAACGGGTTTGTTGCATGGGTATCACCTGCGCCCGTCCCAGTTTAGCGAATTTACTGGTTGCAGTTACTGTAGCAGCCGGCACGCCAAATAAGGGTATAAACACACTCAATTTTGGACCATAGTCTTGATCCGGCGCATACCAAATGGCGCGTCCTTGACGCAGGACTTTTATCATCCCCCGCACATCTTCACGCTCAATGGCTTGGGCGTCAGCATTATGCCGCTCACGGCCGCGGCGTTGAACATAATCAAAGACGGGGTTTTTATGAGCACGGTACATGCCATCAATGGTGTGACGCTGCCCTAGCAAAGCTGCACCAATCTCCAGGGTGGTAAAATGGATGGCCATTAAAATAACCCCTTGGCCTTGTGCTTGCGCCGCCTCAAGGTGTTCTAAGCCCTCTATTTTGACTAAACGACGCAAACGTTTTTTCGGCCACCACCAGCTCATCGCCATTTCAAAAAAAGCGATCCCCATGGAGGCAAAGTTCTCGCTCACCAATTGTTTACGCTCAGCCTCACTTAGCTCAGGAAAGCATAATTCAATATTGCGCGTGACAATATGCCGACGACTGGCTGCGCCATACAACATCAGCACTCCTAAACCTCGGCCTAAAGCCAATAACACTCGGTACGGCAGCTGGGTCAGCAACCATAAAAGTGCTAATCCCAGCCATAATAACCAATAACGCGGATGTAAAAAGGCAATATCAAACCCAGAATGCTTCATACTCTATATACCAAACAGCGTAAAATTTCGTATTCTACATGGCTTATTCATTTGCAGCCTGCCATGCTTAGCGCTATAACTCTTTTTTATTTCAAAACACATAGAGCCATAAATGAATCAAGTCGATCCTCTTGCAAGTGCACCGGTCTTTCAACTTAAAGGCAGCATGCTTGCCTTAACTGTTCTAGAACTATCAGTGAATGATCTTAACCGCCTAGACACGCAGCTGGCAGAGAAAGTAAAGCAAGCGCCGCAATTTTTCCAAGATGCACCGATTATTTTAGCCTTAGACAAGTGCGCACCCAGTACAGAACCATTAGATCTGGAACGTCTCTTAAGCATCTGCCGTCAACATGGCATGCTAACCTTGGCGCTACGCACTTTAGAGCCTATTTATATCAGTGCCGCACAGAGTTTAGATTTAGCCGTTATTGCACCAACCGGTGCGCGGGAACGCCCCATCTGCGCGGCACCAAGCAATGACGAGCCAAGCGAGTCTGTCTTTGCGCCCGCCAAGATCATTACCCAGCCCATCCGCAGTGGCCAACAAATTTATGCGAAAAATGCTGATTTAATTGTTCTGGCTGCAGTCAGTGCCGGTGCGGAACTATTAGCCGATGGCAACATCCATGTATATGCTCCCTTACGCGGCCGCGCTTTGGCGGGCATTAATGGTAACCTTGAGGCACGCATATTTTGCCAGCAAATGGGCGCAGAAATGCTATCTATCGCAGGGCATTATAAGGTTGCGGAGGATCTGCGCCGCGACCCTTTATGGGGCAAAGCAACACAAATATGCTTAATTGATGAGCAGTTAGAGTTCTCTGCTCTTTAAGTTATACCTTTGTGTTGATGAACACTTTATAATCAACTCTTCAACAACCCTTTACTCTATATTAATAAGGTGACCCGCTTGTCTAAGATTCTTGTTGTAACTTCAGGTAAAGGTGGCGTTGGCAAAACAACTACCAGCGCAGCCATTGGCACAGGCCTCGCATTACGTGGACACCGTACTGTAATTGTCGACTTTGACGTCGGCTTGCGCAACCTTGACTTAATCATGGGTTGTGAACGCCGCGTAGTTTACGACTTTGTTAACGTTATCAATGGCGATGCCACGCTCAATCAAGCGCTGATCAAAGATAAGCGCTTAGAAAACTTATACATTTTAGCCGCCAGCCAAACCCGTGATAAAGATGCTCTAACTCAAGAAGGTGTTGAGAAAGTCCTCACCGAACTTGCTGAGCAATTTGAGTATGTGATCTGCGATTCACCTGCTGGGATTGAGAAAGGTGCGCACTTAGCCATGTATTTGGCGGATGCGGCCATTGTCGTGACCAACCCAGAAGTATCCTCGGTGCGTGACTCAGACCGTATGTTGGGTCTACTCTCCAGCAAATCCAAACGCGCTGAAGAAGGCCGTGAGCCTATTAGTGAGCACTTGCTATTAACGCGCTATTGCCCAGAGCGTGTCGCCCGTGGCGAAATGCTCAGCGTAGAAGACGTTGAAGAAATTCTTTCTATTCAAATGATTGGTGTCATCCCTGAGTCTCAAGCAGTACTTAAAGCCTCTAACCAAGGTGTTCCAGTAATTCTTGATGACGACAGTGATGCCGGCCAAGCATACAGTGATGCGGTTGACCGTCTTTTAGGCAAAGAAGTCCCACACCGCTTCTTGGAAGTGCCGAAAAAAGGCTTCCTCAAGCGCATGTTCGGAGGTAAAGAGTGAGCATTCTAGATTTTTTTAGGGCCCGTAAGAAAGCCCCTACCGCATCCCTTGCTAAAGAGCGGCTACAAATCATCGTGGCTCACGAGCGTGGTCAGCGCGACGAGCCGGATTACCTACCTGCCTTGCAAAAAGAGCTGGTTGAAGTGATTCGCAAGTACGTGAATATTGACCAAGACCAAGTACAGGTTGCCTTAGATAGCCACGGCAGCTGCTCTATTCTTGAGCTCAATATCACCCTGCCTGACCGTTAAGCTCGGTTGGTTGCTGCAGTTAACATTTGGCGGCCATATGGCCGCTAAGTTTATTTACAGGGTTGCTTATGCCACTGTCCAGCATTGAGATCATCTACACAGACCCACACCTACTGGTTGTCAATAAGCCCACTTTACTGCTCTCTGTGCCAGGCCGAGCTGCTGACAATAAAGACTGTTTAATCACGCGCTTGCAAGAAAATGGTTATCCAGACGCGCTTATTGTGCACCGTCTCGACTGGGAAACCACAGGTTTGATGGTGCTTGCTCGAAACGCTGAAGCGCACCGTGAACTTTCACGCCAGTTTCATGACCGTGAAATTGATAAGCGTTATGTCGCCTTATGCTGGGGGCAACCGACTCAAGACACTGGACAAATTGAGTTACCTCTGCGTTATGATCCGCCGAATAAACCACGGCAAATTGTTGACCATCAGCAAGGCAAACACGCTCTGACCTACTGGAAGCTACTGCAGCGCCAACATGAGCATTGCCGTATTGAACTTAATCCTTATACCGGTCGCTCGCATCAGCTTAGAGTACATCTGCAAGCGTTGGGCCACCCAATCCTCGGTGATGTGCTGTATGCCTACCAGCAAGCACTGCAAGCAGCCTCGCGCTTATGCTTACATGCCAGCCAATTAAGCCTAACCCACCCTCAGTCAAAGCAACGTTTAGAGTTTAACTGTCCTGCTGCTTTTTAACCTGCTGCGGGCCACTGACTGATACTGCATACACAAAAGCCCAATACATGCATTACACTGCTGGTTAGACCCCTTGCATTGGAAAGACACCTTATGTCCCCCCTTCAAGCCTTGCTTGCGTTACGCAACTACCTCACCAGTCAAGTACTCGGTCAAGATCGTTTAGTTGATCGTTTATTGATTGCCTTGCTGGCTGACGGACATTTATTGGTGGAAGGCGCACCAGGTTTAGCGAAAACCAAAGCAATTAAACATTTGGCTGAAGGTTTAGAAGCCAGTTTTCAGCGCATTCAGTTTACCCCTGACTTATTGCCATCCGATATCACTGGCACAGATATCTATCGACCTGAAAGCGGGTTGTTTGAGTTCCAGCAAGGGCCGGTATTTCATAATTTGATTTTAGCCGATGAAATAAACCGTGCTCCAGCCAAAGTACAGTCGGCATTGCTCGAAGCAATGGCTGAACATCAAGTCAGTGTCGGTAATAATACCTATACACTGGCGGATTTGTTTTTAGTTATGGCAACACAAAACCCCATTGAACAGGAAGGCACGTACCCGCTGCCGGAAGCTCAACTGGACCGCTTTCTAATGCACATTAAAATTGATTTTCCTGATGCGCAAATAGAACGTAAGATTTTGCAACAAGCTCGGGGCAATGCCTTGCGCGGCGAAGAAAAACCACCGCAACAGCTCAGTCAAGAGTCTATTTATGCGGCCCGGGAAGAAGTTCTAAACTTATATATGGCAGATGCCATGGAAGAGTACCTAGTGCAATTGGTGATTGCCACACGCACCCCAGCTAAGTTCGATGCTGATTTAGCGCAATGGATTCGCTTTGGCGCCAGCCCGCGCGGCTCAATTGCCATTGACCGTTGCGCTCGCGCCCATGCTTGGTTGTCGGGCCGCGATTTTGTCAGCCCAGAAGATATCCAAGCAGTATTGTTTGACTGTTTACGTCACCGGATTATTTTATCCTTTGAAGCCCAAGCTGCTGGCATTGACCAAGACCAAGTTTTACAACACCTACTTGACGTGGTTGCGGTTGCCTAATGGAGACGCAAGGCCGCACGCACATTGACCTGCAGCACTTACTGGGTATGCGGCATTACTTGCATAAGTTTGAGCTGTTGCATAGCACGCACCAGCCCGGCACTTTATTAGGCTTACACCGTTCTCGTTTGCGTGGTCGAGGAATGGATTTTGATCAAGTTCGCGCTTACCAAAGCGGTGATGACGCACGCAGTATTGACTGGCGTGTGACCGCACGCACCGGCAAAGTACATACTAAAATATTCCATGAAGAACGGGAACGGCCAACTTTTATTCTGGTTGAGCAAAGTTTACATTTGTTTTTTGCCAGCACCGGCTGTTTTAAATCAGTCTTGGCTGCACAAGCAGCAAGTTTATTTGCTTGGGCCAGTCTGCAAAATAATGATCGTGTGGGTGGCTTGGTGTTTGATCAAGACAATGTTCAGCATGTGCCTATTCAGCGCAATAGGCACAGCGTACTTCTCTTTCTTCGCGCTATTGCCGATGCCAACCAACGTTTGCAGCAGCCACCCACTGCTGCATTAAACAATCCACTGCCACAAGCTCTACAGCACGCTCAACAGCTCAGTCGTCCAGGCAGTTTAATCATTTTAATTTGCAATGAACGCCATTTAAATAAGGCGACAGCTTTACAACTCAGTCACTTAGCCAAACACACTGAGCTGGTGTTATTGCCGCTCTCAGATCCGCTGGAACACACTCTACCTGACCTTGTACAGGCGCGCTTCCGTCTTGGCGCCAACAGCCTGAGTATCGATAGTCAAAACGCTAATATACGCCAGCAATGGCAGCAAGCCGGTGCGGCCTATCAAGCTGCTTGGCACGATGTGGCGCAACACAGCAACGCTTTTTTACTGCCACTGAGCACCCGCACATCCCTGCTTGAACAGTTGCAGGCCGTCAACCTGCAAGCACACAGCGCTAAGGACCCGAGATGATCAGCCCGGAGCAGCTGCAACCCATTGTTCTGCCGGCACCCATTCATTGGTGGCCCCCAGCCCCGGGTTGGTGGCTGCTGGCCGGCCTTGTGTTAGTGGCTGTTGCTACGGGGTGCTATATAACTTATGCAAGCAAGGCAAAAACACTGCAACCCAGTGACGACCCCTTGCGTGAAAGTGCTTTAGCCCAATTGCATGCCCTAACAAAACCCTATGGCGGTGAGCAAGCAGGCCCCTGGCTGCAACAGCTCAATCAATTGCTGAAACGTATTTGTGCTGCACGCTACCCTGAATACGCCAGTCACACCCTCAGTGGCCGTGAATGGCTGGCATTTTTAGACAGTCGCTGCCCTGCTGCTGGTTTAACCCGCTGGATGATTTTAGTTCAAGGGGCCTACCAGCCGGACTGCCGTTTAGACGATAAGTCCATTACTCAACTGCAGCAGGCCATCGATATTTGGATTCGTAAATATGTTTGAGTTCGCTTGGCCGTGGCTCTTTGTGCTATTGCCTTTACCTTGGTTGATTCGTACTTTAGCCCCACCCGTAGCGGAGTCCGGGACCGAACTGAGTGTGCCTTTTTATCAGGAATTAGAGCAATTAGAGCGCGCCGCTCAAGTCTCAGGGTGGAAACGTTGGTGCAGTCAAGTCACGCTATATAGTTTAATCTGGCTGTTATTAATCCTCGCTTGTGCCCGCCCACAGTTACATGGCGAGCTACAGCAGCGCCCGATCACAGGCCGCGATTTATTGATTGCAGTGGATGTATCAAGCTCCATGCTCTACAGCGATATGACTTTGGACGGTAACAGCCTATCGCGCATGGATTTTGTTAAACTCTGGTTAGATAACTTTATCGCTCAACGTCAAGGTGACCGCATCGGCTTGATCCTATTTGGTTCGCAAGCCTACCTACAAGCACCCCTAACCTATGACCACCAAAGTGTCCGCACCTGGGTGCAAGAAGCGCAACCTGGCATTGCCGGCACTACCACTGCAATTGGCGATGCCATTGGCTTAGCCATTAAGCGTTTGCGCCAGCGGCCTGCTGAGCAAAGGGTGCTACTGTTAATCACCGATGGAGCAAATAATAGTGGGGTTATGTCCCCCGCTGCTGCTGCACAATTAGCCGCCCGTTATCAAATTAAAATTTACACTCTGGGCATTGGCAGCAGTGCAAGCAGTGATCTAGAAAAACTTACCGATAGCAGCAGCTTGGAGCTGGATGAACAAAGCTTAATGGATATTGCTCAGCTCACTGCTGGCCAATATTTTCATGTCACCGACAGTAACGACTTTATTGATATTCAACACAGTCTCAGCCAACTTGAACCCAGCTCCAGCTACCAGGCGCCACAACGTAAGATTAGCGAACTCTACCACTGGCCCTTAAGCGCTGCTTTTCTGCTCAGCTTGTTCTGGGCCGCGCAACGCATCTATAGCGCACAGCGTCCAACAGTCACTCACAGGAGCACACCTGATGTCGATGCTCAGTAACTGGCCCGAATGGACCCGCCTGTACTGGCTGCTCTGTGCTCCTGTGGGCCTAGTACTATTGTTGGCGCTGTCTAGGGTGCATAAAAACCAGCACGACTGGCACACTTTACTGCCAAAAGCCTTTCATGCTGTTTTACTTAAGCAACATAGCCCGCGTCAGCCCAACCTTAGATACGGGCTGTTAGGCTGTGCGTGGCTCTTCGCCTTACTGGCCTTATTGGGCCCCAGTTGGCATACAACCACAGAGTCACCGACGACGGAACGCCATTTTGCTCCTTTAGTGATTGTCATCCAGCTGACGCCAGATATGTTAGCCAATGACTTACCTCCCAGTCGTTTGCAGCATGTGCAAGACAAAATTATGGGATTACTCGAGCAGCGGCAAACGGCTTATACCGCACTGGTAGTTTACGCAGGTAGCGCTCACACTTTGGTACCTCTAAGCAATGACTTACTCACCAGTAAAAATCTTTTACAAGCGCTCCATCCAGAGCTGATGCCAGAACCTGGACAACGCGCTGATTTAGCTGTCCAACGTGCGCTCGAATTGCTCCAGCACGGTGCGCAAGGCACAGGACAGATCTTACTGATCAGCACTGGAGTATCCGTTAGCGAGCAAAAAGCGATCGAAAAACTGCTGCAAAAACAACCGCTACAATTCAAAATTATGGGCGTTGGCAGCACTGCAGGGGCACCCATTATTGATGCTGCCCAAGGCCATTTTGTTACCGACAGCACAGGAGCTATAGTGCTCAGTCGCCTGAATGAAACATCATTGCAACTGCTAAGCCAACACAGCAACAGCCCTTATAGCCAAATTAGCAGTGATGACAGTGACTTGCAGGCTTTAGACTTACTCACTCTAACCGAAAGTAACTTTACCACCACCCCAGCAGGGCAAAGCCAACGTCAGCACGATCAAGGTTACTGGTTTATTTTCCCCATTATCGTGCTTGCTGCACTTTTTGCTCGACGCGGCAGCCTTCTACTGCTGTTGTTGGTCTGCTTATTACCCATGCAAGTATTTGCTTTCAGTTTAGATGATTTATGGCTGCGCCCTGACCAGCAAGGTGCCAAGCTGCTGGCTCAGCAGCCCGCCCTGGCTGCTGAGCACTTTACTGATCTACAATGGCGCGCAACAGCTCTTTACTTAGCAGAAGATTACCCTGCAGCTGCAGAACTCTTTGCCCTCTTTGATAGCCCAACAGCACATTACAACCGAGGCAACGCTTTAGCGTTGGCAGGCTTACTGCCAGAAGCGATGCAGGCTTACCAGCTCGCGCTGAGCCAAGCACCGGATATGCTCGCGGCCCAGTACAACCTCACCTTTATTGAAGAGCATTTAGCCACAGCCCAAGCACAGACTGCTGCAGAGCCGATCAGCTCAGCAGCAGAAACCGAGGACAGCCCAGCCAGTGCCGTCGCAGCCTCTGCAACAGCTGTTGCATCAGCGGTTGAGAATGATCAAAATGGACAAGCAGAGGCCGCCACTGCAGAGAGCCCGCAAGCCTCCATTATGGCACAAACAGAGGCGCAGCCCACTCAACAGCAGCCGTCTGCACAACAGGATCCCACTCTAGCTACAGAGCAGCCGCTGCACTTAGAAAGCTGGTTGGAACAAATTCCAGACAATCCCAGCGAATTATTAAAACGCAAATTCTGGTATGAGCAAACGATGCAGGAGACCCAACCTTGATCTCACGCAAACTGGCTTGCTGTATAGCTTGGCTGATGCTTGTATGTATCGCGCAAGTACAGGCCGCAAGCTTTACTGCAAGTGTCGATCGCACCCAGCTCAATGCCGGTGAAAGTGTTGAGTTGATTTTAGAATCCGATGATCCCACGCAGTTTTTGGTTCCAGACCTCACACCACTGGAGCCTTTTTTCGAGCTGCTCTCCAGCAAGCAAATGAACCGTTTAACTGATTCGCAGCGGCCTGTCACGCAATGGATACTGACTTTGCTGCCTAAACAAACCGGCTTTGTCATTATTCCTCCGCTCAGCTTAGGTGAACTGCAAAGCACCCCCATCAATTTATCCATCAGCGCATTTAAAGATAATGGTCTGCCAGCGCTTGAGCCGGTTTATATCGACTCGCAAATTGATCAGGAATCGGTGTTTGTACAAGCACAGTTGCTACTCACCTTGCGGATTTATCACGCAGTGCCCTTGTTTGCCGATAGCCATCTAACCCCACTGTTAATCGATAACGCTCGCGTTGAGCAACTGGGCAAACCACGCACTTTTGAACAACACATCAATGGTGTGCGTCATGGTGTCATTGAGATCAGTTATGCCATTTTCCCACAACAAAGTGGCGCAGTTGAAATTCCTGCACAAACGTTCTCTGCCACCTTAGCCGGCCACGACCCGCACTCTCTAAAGCCTTTTAGTGCACAACCAGGGCAACGGATTGAGGTCAAGTCAGCTCGCATTCCAGTGCAGGTTAAAGACATTCCTGCCAGTTACCCGAAAGATGCGCAGTGGCTGCCGGCCCAGCATATTGCTCTGCAACAGACGTGGACGCCACCCAGCATCACCGCTGGCAGTGCTACCACACGCCAACTTAAGCTCTCGGCTCAAGGCTTACCCAGCTCACAATTGCCAGCCCTTACTCCAGAGTCTGCCAGCACATATAAGGTCTATATTGATAAGCCATCCTTCAGTCACCAATTTACTGAGCATGGTTTAGTCAGTAGCCGTGATGAGCGACACGCTTTCGTCTTTCAAACCGCTGGCCACTATCAATTAGCAGCTATTAAACTGCCATGGTGGAATACTCAGCTCGATCAGTTGGAATATGTAGAGCTTGCGCAACAAGAGCTGCAAGTGCTCGCTCAACCCAACAACCAAGAATTTGTTCCACTCACTGCCAGCAACAGCACCTCTCCAGCAGTGTTTCTTTTGCCGCAACAACAGCTCTTTTTGTGGCAATCACTCAGTGCGTTATTTATGCTGTTATCTATCATTGGCTTTAGCCTATGGTGGCGCGCACGACACCAACCGGCTGTTGCTATGGTGAACAGTGGCAATGCTCCAAGCCGGCGCAGCTTACAGGATGATTTAAAACGCGCATGTCTCGCTAACGACCCCGTCAGTACCCGCCAAGCTCTAGATGCTTGGGCGCGCCAGTACCCAGAGTCTCTGGCCAGCATGGCGGCTCGCAGCAGCAGTCTTGAAGTTGCCTTAGACGCTTTAAACAGTGCCTTATACAGCGAGAACAATAGCAACTGGCAAGGACAGGAGTTATTACAGGCAATACGGGATTTATCTTTCGTTGAGGCAGACAGCACTGGCAGTGATGAGCAGTTGCCCCCACTTTATCCGCCCTAAATCCCCTATTTGCAGTGCCTGTAGCGTATACTATGGCCAATATAGACCTTTCGTTACCGCAGCCAAAGCGGTATGGTTTAAGACTTTTAGATTACATTTATCGCGCTGAGTAGCATGACTCGGCGTATTCCATTCTGACCTGCGAGTGAGACAAAGACGACGATGGCTGATTTACCAATCGATGATTTAAATATTGCTTCTAATGTGACACTAATCACTCCAGAGCAACTCAAGAACAAAATACCGCTCAGCGAGCAAGCACAGCGCACCGTTTCTCATGGTCGCCAAGTTGTGCGTGATATTTTAAGTGGTAAAGATCACCGCTTATTTATTGTGATTGGCCCCTGTTCTATCCATGATTTAAAAGCAGCCCATGAATATGCAGACCGCCTCAAGGCTTTGGCAGACGAAGTGTCTGACACGCTCTTTTTAGTGATGCGGGTGTATTTTGAAAAGCCACGTACCACTGTGGGCTGGAAAGGTCTAATTAACGACCCCTACTTAGATGACTCTTTTAAAATTGAAGAAGGCCTACATATAGGTCGCCAACTGCTGCTGGATTTAGCGGAAAAGGGCTTGCCCACCGCCACCGAAGCCCTTGACCCAATTTCCCCGCAGTATTTGCAAGACTTGATCAGCTGGTCGGCCATTGGCGCACGTACCACTGAATCACAAACACACCGTGAAATGGCCTCGGGCCTATCGTCTGCGGTTGGCTTTAAAAATGGTACCGATGGTGGTTTGACAGTTGCGATCAATGCTCTGCAATCAGTTTCCAATCCGCACCGCTTCTTAGGCATTAACCAGCAAGGCGGTGTTTCCATTGTCACCACCAAAGGTAACCATTATGGCCACGTGGTCTTGCGCGGTGGTAATGGCAAGCCCAACTACGATTCGGTTAGCGTTGCAATCTGTGAGCAAGAACTGTTTAAAGCCAAGATCAAACCTAATATTATGGTTGACTGCAGCCATGCCAACTCCAATAAAGACCCGGCATTGCAGCCTTTGGTACTGGACAATATTACCAATCAAATTGTTGATGGTAATAAGTCCATCAGTAGCCTGATGGTTGAGAGTCACTTGGGCTGGGGTAACCAGTCGATCGGTGATGACTTAAGCCAACTGAAGTATGGCGTGTCCATTACTGATGCGTGCATTGACTGGGACACCACAGAAAAAAGCATCCGGGCCATGCGCGAAAAACTCAAAGATATTTTACCTGCCCGCCAACGCAGCTAAACAGTAACATACAAAATAAAACGCCCAGTTCATTGAGCTGGGCGTTTTATGCTGGGTATGAAAATTATTGCGGATGGCGCTTTAGATAAGCTGCAATATACGAACAACTGGGTATCACTTTAAACTGCTGCTGTTTAGCATAATCCAATGCCGTTTTGGCCAGTACTCCAGCTACGCCTTGCCCCCGCAGTTCATTAGGCACATAAGTGTGATGGATATCCATGCTATGCTCATCAACCTTGCGATACTCTAATAATGCCTTATAACCATCCACCTCAGCTGAAAAACACTGCTGCTGAGGATTATGTTCAACATGAATTGGTTCGCTCATCTGCTCCTCCAAAAACAACACATTGGCTTAACTTACAGAATCAGCATACACCTATCTAATGCCTGTGTATGCCTTACGCTAATTGCTTACTGCGTTGCTGCTAACGCCTTATTGCGCTAAATCCATACCGTTATAAGGCTCAAGCAGCACTTTTCCTCGCTGAGCCAGCCGGCATGTGGCGCACTCGATAAATTTAAGCTAAGGAAACGGTTCAGGCAGGTCGCCAAAGTCATATCCTAAGGGTAGTGTGGGAAGGAATATTTCCCTATACATTTATCTTTTAATAGCAGCTTGACCCTTGAGAGACAAACTCAATGAGCAACATTGATAATGCTACAAAACCCCAGTCAGTCAGACTGTGAATGCTTGTTATTGCCCTTCCAGCTCTAGTAGTTTTTGCAAAAAAGCAGCCTCATCCAATACTGTTAAACCCAGCTCTTGCGCTCGCGTCAACTTAGAGCCTGCGCTGCTACCGGCCACCACACAACTGGTTCGTGACGACACCGAGCCTGCAACTTTAGCCCCAAGTTGCTCCAAGCGTGTTTTGGCTTGGGCACGGGTTAAGTCTTCAAGGGTACCGGTCAACACCCAAGTTTGCCCTTCTAAGGGCGCTACGGGTGCCGTATTCCGTTGACAGTTCCAATGCATACCAAATTCCAGCAACTGGCGTTCAAGCTGCAAGGCCTGCTCACGCTGACCCTCTTGTTGAATAAACTCTGCAACAGCCTGCGCAGTGTTTTTTGACAAACGTTCAACGGCAGTCAGTGCCAACCAGTCTGCAGAAAACAAGGCATCCACAGTGGTAAAATGCTCAGCCAAACGCTGCGCAGTGGTGCGCGCCACTCCAGCAATATAAAACTGCTCAATAAAACCAGCCAAAGTTGCGCAGCCTTGAAACTGTGCGTCTGGCTCGCCCTCATCAATGGGCTGAACACCCAATTCAGCTAAATCAGCCAACACTGTCTGATTGTGCTCATCAGCAAAGAAGCTGGCAATTTCATGGGCCACTTCATTACCCACCTCTGGCAGCCACAATAAAGTTTGTGGATAGGCCTTTTGCAAACGCTGCAAAGAGCCTAAAGCACGGGCTAAAACCTTAGCAGTTTCCTCACCCACATCAGGAATGCCTAAAGCAAAAATCAAGCGGGCCAAACTTGGCTGCTGACTAGCGGCAATAGCAGTCAATAAGTTTCGTGCGGATAAGTCAGCAAAACCATCCAGCTCGATAACTTGCGCGTAAGTCAGACGGTATAAATCTGCTGGCGAGGCCACCAGTTTACGGGCAACCAATTGCTCAATAATTTTCTCACCTAGACCATCAATATCCATGGCCCGGCGTGACACAAAATGCAGCAGCGCTTGTTGCAGTTGTGCCTGACAACTTAAGCGACCCATACAGCGCCATACTGCGCCAGCACTGCGCACTTGTTTATTTTTGCTGCGTCGCACCAGCTGCGTGCGCTCCACCTGCGACCCGCACACTGGGCACTGTGCTGGCATGGTTATAGCGCGCGCATCCGCTGGGCGCCGCTCAAGCACCACTTGGGTGATTTGTGGAATCACATCACCGGCACGACGCACAATCACGCTATCACCAATCATAATACCCAAGCGCGCCACTTCATCCATATTGTGTAGCGTAGCGTTGGCCACCATAACACCGCCCACATGCACCGGTTGTAAGCGAGCCACTGGGGTTATTGCACCGGTACGCCCCACTTGAAACTCTACAGCCAACAGCTGAGTAATTTCTTCTTGCGCAGCATATTTATAGGCCAAAGCCCAGCGTGGTTCACGGGCACGAAAACCTAAACTGCGCTGCTGAATCAACCCATCAATTTTAAATACCACGCCATCAATATCGTAGGGCAGTTGCATACGCCGCTCGCCAATATCGGCGTAATAATCCAAGCACCCCTGAATGCCTGTTACTACTTTCAACTCAGGGCTGATGCTAATCCCCCAGTCACGCAAGCTTTCCAGGGTGCTGCTATGTCGATCAGCTATACCCTCGGTGCTGGTGCCATAGCAACAGAACTCTAAAGGTCTGCTCGCAGTAATCTTCGAGTCCAACTGACGCAAACTACCGGCGGCAGCATTGCGTGGATTAGCAAATGCTTTTTCTCCGGCAGCGATAACACGCTGGTTCAGCGCGGCAAAACCACTCTTAGGCATATAGACTTCGCCGCGCACGTCTAAAAACTCTGGCCAGCCTTTACCTTGTAATTTAAGTGGCACATTACGAATGGTGCGCACATTAGCAGTAATATCTTCACCAGTTTGCCCGTCACCACGGGTGGCTGCACGGACTAAAACACCATGTTCATAGCTGATACTCACCGCTAAACCATCCAGCTTAGGCTCGCAGCAAAACTCCAAGGTACTGTCTGCAGCAAATAAATCACCGGAAACATCAGCTTTACGCAGCGATTCTTCAGCCCGCTGCGCAAACTCTAACACCTGTTCTTCGGCAAACGCATTAGCCAAACTTAACATCGGCACTTGATGCTGCACTTGTTGAAACGCAGCTAAGGGTTGTCCAGACACCCGTTGCGTGGGTGAATCTGGGCTGATCAGTTCAGGACTCTGCTCCTCAAGCTCACGCAACTCGGTAAAGAGGCGGTCGTACTCACTGTCAGGCACCTGAGGTGCATCCAAGACATAATAACTGTAATCATGTTGCTCAATGGCATGGCGCAATTGTGTGATACGTGTAGCGATACTGTTATTTGAACTCATAACCCAACACTCAAACAAAAAGAGCAGCCGCAGCTGCCCTTTTAAACTAGCAAAATATTTGTCTTTATAACTTCTGCGTTAACTGCTGACGCTCAAAGTCGGCGATCCGCTGACGGTAATGTTCGATTGTTTGTGCCGTTAACACACTGCGGTGATCGTCTTTAAGATCACCATCCAGTTCTTTAGCTAGCTTGCGCGCCGCGGCAATCATTAAGTCAAAGGCTTGACGGCTATTACGCGGCCCCGGTAAACCCATAAAGAAACACACTGCGCGGGTACTGAACATATCCATATCGTCTAAGTTAAACGTACCTGGATTTAACGCATTGGCCATCGAGAATAGTTTCTCACCCTTGCCCGTCATACTTTCATGACGGTGGAAGACATCCATAGAACCAAAGCGTAAACCACTCTCAAGAATGCTTTGCAGTAAAGCGGGCCCTTTAAAACCTTCAGGGTTACGGGCGGCAACATAAATAATTAAAATTTCTTCGTAATCGTCTGGCCCTTGTTCTGTTTCAAGCTCAAGCTGTCGCTCGTCAACGATATTGTCATATGGATTGGCCAAAGACGTTACCACTGTCTCACCTGGCTGATCTGCAGCTGCTAGCATTCCAGCGTCATGACCGCTGCGCGCGGCACTATCTGCATGCAGACCAAGATCAAGCTCATCATCTGCGCTTAAGGACGGCTCACGTTTCTTTACCGTACGCGCTGGGCCTAAAATTTCAGAGTTTTCCTCATCAGGCAAATCGGCCAAGTTACGATCCAAACGAAACTTCAGATTGCTTTTATTACCGCTCATACGTCGCCAGCCATCAAATAACACAGCAACAATTACAATAATACCGATAACAAACAACCATTCACGTAGACCGATATCCATAAGATACATGCACTCCAGAAGTAAACAAAAAGGGCTTCACAACCCTACACACGTGGTTGCTCGCATACGCCTACGCCACCAACCACGCCAAATAAACAACCTTATACTGCCTTTAAACACCAACATACACAGTTCAACTAGAAAACTCTAAGTATGCTGTTTTCATTTGGCTCTATATTAACAAAGATCATGAGAAAACTTATATTATTAACAGAATAAATAAGCTACCAATGATCTTGCAAGCATACATCCGTAAGTATTTAACAATAGATCACCTACCTATTGCGCGAGCCAATCGCCTTCCTTTTTAGTTCTGACCCCGCAGCCACTTTATTGGTTAAACGAAAAATCATCTGCATCCAGATAAGCAGGAAAGCGCTGCTTAAACTTAGCCAAGGGCGCAGCTGCTAATGAAACATAAAACACTCCAGGCTGATCGGCAGCAGACAATAGCTGCTCCCCCATAAAATCCAACACTTGGCTGTCACCTGCGTAGCTGTAGCCTTGCTGATCCACACCAGTGCGATTAACTGCAGCGACGTAACACAAGTTTTCTATGGCTCGCGCAGGCAATAATCGATTCCAAGCCGCAGCACGTGCTGCCGGCCAATTGGCTAAGTACAACAGCAAATCAGTCCCTTGCGCATCCCGGCTCCACACTGGGAAACGTAAGTCATAACAAATCAATGGACGTATGCGCCAGCCTTTTAGTTCAATCTGAAGTTGTTTTTCACCGGCAGTAAAGTATTTATGCTCACCTGCCATACGAAATAAGTGGCGCTTATCATAGAACGCTAAACTACCATCTGGGCGTGCCCAAATCAGGCGATTACGATAATCACCTTGAGCGACCTGAACAATTAGAGTACCGCATACCACAGCGTTTAACTGGCGTGCTTGGTCCAATAACCACTGGGTTGTGGGCCCCATTTCCGGTTCTGCTTGTGTTGCCGACTCCATGGTAAAGCCAGTATTAAACATTTCCGGCAGTAAAATCAAATCAACCGCATCCAGTCCTGCAAGACATTGGCTAAAATACTGCAAGTTTGCTGCTGTATTATGCCAGACCAAAGGCCCCTGCAGTAAGGCCAAACGCAAGTCCGGTAATAAACTTAGATCGCCCATGCTTTTCTCCTGCTCAGGTGAATAATTAGACTGGCTCAGTCAAGCACCTTTTAAGCATATATCCCTCCAATCCCTGTACGCAAACAGGCCTGAGCAGCCTGTAGCATAAATTGGCTTACGGCCTGCTGCTGTGAATGGGGCAAACTATCACAGCACCTTGCCTGCCCAGCTTGAATAAGCCCTGCACCATTGTGCAGCTTAATAAGGCTGAGCAGTTGTCAGCAGCGCCCTTAACAGGGTTGACTGTATTGCGTACCTCTGCCAGCTGTAAAACGGCACACATACTCATGCTCTGATGTACAACTGTTTATACAGGCAAAACAGTGCAGCACTTTCCAGCATTAGCAGCGCAGATCCTAAAACCTCACCTAACCCCTGCTTTACTTAGACTTTTTACGCTTTTCAACTTTCTTTTTATTGGCGATCAAACGACGTTTTTTATTGACCTGACGATCGCTCAGCTTGTTTTTCTTACCTTCATAAGGGTTATCACTGCCCTTAAACTCAATACGAATCGGCGTACCCACCAGTTTTAATACTCGACGGTAAATATTTTCCAAGTAACGTATATAGCTTTTCGGCACAGACTCCACCTGGTTACCGTGGATAATAATTAGCGGTGGATTGGCCCCACCTAAGTGGGCATAGCGCAGTTTAATCCGCCGTCCAGCAATCATCGGCGGCTGATGCTCACGCACTGCATCTTCAAGAATTTGCGTCAAGCGATTGGTTGGCCAACGCGCTATGGCCGAAGCAAATGCATCTTGTACCGATTTATACAAATGGCCCACACCAGTACCATGCAAGGCTGAAATAAAGTGAATATCAGCAAAGTCGACAAAGTATAAGCGCCGCTCCAACTCTCTTTTGGCGTATTCACGCTCACTGGGCTGCATGCCATCCCACTTATTAAGCGCGATAACAATCGCCCGCCCTGTTTCCAAGGCAAAGCCGAGTAAGTTCAGATCATGATCCACCACGCCTTCGCGGGCATCCATGACAAAAATTACGACGTTGGCATCCTTAATTGCCTGCAGACTTTTTACCACAGAGAACTTTTCTACTTCCTCTGAGATTCTGCCACGCCGACGCACACCTGCGGTATCAATTAAGGTGTACTTTTCATCACCCCGTTCAAAGGGGATGTAAATACTGTCTCGAGTGGTGCCAGGCTCATCATAAACCACCACTCGCTGCTCTCCGAGCATGCGGTTGACTAAGGTGGATTTACCCACATTCGGCCGACCAATAATAGCGATTTTAATGCCATCTTTGGCATCTGGACCTGGAATACGCTTAAGCTCTTGCCCCTCAACAATAGTGCCGAGATCAACTTCATCAGGCTCAGGGTCTTTGGGAAAATGGCTCAAACCTAACTCAAGCATCTGGGTAATACCACGGCCATGTGCCGCAGCAATAGCCACTGATTGACCAAGCCCCAACGGGCTAAATTCAGCTAGAGCAATATTTTCATCTATATGATCGACTTTGTTAACCACCACCAAAGTGGTCTTATTACGCCTGCGCAGATGTTCGCCAATCATTTGGTCTGCTGGGCACAAACCATCACGGGCATCAACTAAAAACAGCACCACATCTGCTTCTTCAATCGCGAGCAGTGATTGTTCGGCCATTTTGGCATCAATACCTTCCTCGTCACCGGTAATCCCACCAGTATCGATCAAAATATAACTGCGACCCTGCCACTGCGCTTCACCATATTGGCGGTCACGGGTTAGGCCGGGAATGTCGCCTACAATCGCATCGCGGGATCTAGTCAGGCGGTTAAACAACGTC
>CAZEZR010000003.1:43309-65687 GCA_964516465.1 uncultured Thiopseudomonas sp.
ATTACGGGAACCATTGGCTCCTCCAGCGATAATTCAAAAAACACAAAAGCCGCTATCGAGCTAACGACAGCGGCTAAACTCTTTGTTAGACAGGCAACGCGTATCCAGCTCGTTTACTTAATGGTTAAAGCAACCAACTTGCCGCCATTGCCGTAAACATATAACCAACCACCCACTGCTAACGGTTGCACCCGTATGCCTTTGCCATCCACTTTTGTCCGTGCTACAAAGCGTCCATCGACTTGGCTGAGCAGATGTAAATAACCATCTAAATCACCCACTGCAACATAGCTTGAGAGCACTGTTGGCCCTGACAGCTGGCGGCGTAGCAAGTCGTTATTGCTCCACATTGCGGTTGCTGAGCGCTCATCAATACTTTCTACAACGCCACTGGCTAAGCTGACATAGGCATTACCGAAGCTTTCGGCCACTCCTACATAACTGGATGCTTCACGCTGCCAGAGTATTTGGCCACTTTGCGGGTCTAAGCCAGCTAAGCGCCCCTGATAACTGACCACATATAAAGTGTTACCGGACAGTAATAAATCACCGTGGATATCAACCATGCGCTCTAACTCTGTGCGCCCTGTGGGTACCGCAATACGCTGCTCCCAAATGGGCAAACCACGCTGAGTATCAATGGCGATCACTTTACCAGTGGTCAACCCAGCGTATACCACATAATCAGTCACAATGGGTGTCGCACTGCCACGCAAGGTCAACAGGGCTGGAGTGCTGTCAAAGATCCACCGCTGTTGACCCGATGCAGCTTCTAAAGCGATCAAACGGTCATCTTGGGTTTGCACTATCACCACATCACCGTTAGTCCCCGGTGCCGCCAACACTTCACTGGTCACTTTACTGCGCCACAGATCTTCACCTGTGTGGGCATCTAAAGCGATGACATCACCGCTTAAAGTGCCCAGCAAGACCATACCGGAACCCGCACCAACGCCACCGGAAACGTCCAGTTTTAACTTACGCGTCCACTTGGTTTTCCCTGTAAAACGATCCAGTGCCGAGACTCGCCCCTTTACATCGGTAACAAACACTAGATCACCATCCACCGCAGGGGTTAAGGCGTTCCACAACTTGCCTTGGCCAGCGCCAGTGGATGTGCTCCATTCTTTTTTCAACTCAACTTCTGCAGTTATTTTTTCCAGCGCCTGAGGTTTTAACTCTTTTTTACTGGTGCTGCTGCAACCAACTGCAAACAGCGCTAAAACTAGCACTGCCATATACTTGTACTGTTTCAAGTTAGGCATCCTTTTCACTTAGGTTATCAAGTTTCATTAATAAACTGCCGCCTGCTGAATCAGACTTCAGCGCTTCACGAGCTTGCTCATAGGCTGCTTTGGCATCTGCTGGACGCTGTAAAGCAACTAAAACATCACCACGTAACTCTTCTCGGGTTGCCACAAATGCCGGCAGCACTTTAGCATCCAGCAACTGCAATGCTTGCTCAGTGTGTTCTTGAGCCAGCAAGACACGGGCTAACCGCTGGCGAGCAAGCTCGGCCAAAGTATCATTGGCGGGCTTAGCTAAAACTTTTTCAAGCTCAAGAGCAGCATCAGCCAGTTGCTTATTGTCCACCGCAACTTTTGCCGCTAATAAACGTGCATATTGCGTGTAAGCACTGTTTGCGTTGACTTTTTCCAACTCCGCCAATAGCTGTGCCACTTGCTGGGCATTGACCTGCTCCCTGGACACCAGTGTCACGTCCAGCAATTGCTGATACAACATTGATGCTGTTTGCGCTTGCTTCGCCTGATTGTTTTGCCATGTATTCCAGCCAAAAACAATCACTAAAGCTAGAACACCACCGGCCAGTAACGGTTTACCATTACGCCGCCACCATTCTTTTATCTGCGCAATTTGTTCTTCTTCTGTGTAATCACTCACGCTGATACTCCTATTTAGTAAATCCTGCGTCGTGGTTTAGGCTGCTGTGCAAATGCTCACTTAACCCATCCCACGCCACCGACTGTTGTTCAGCGTCAGTGCGCAAAGGTTTGATCGCAATTGTACGTGACTCTAACTCATTTTCGCCCAATATTAGGGCATATAATGCACCACTTCGGTCAGCTTTTTTAAACTGACTTTTAAAACTTCCGCCACCAGCATTCACTTGTAAGCGTAACTCTGGCTGCGCATCACGCAATTGCTCTGCTAATGCTAAGGCAGCCAACTCACTGGCCTCACCAAAGGCACAAAAATAGACATCAATCTGCCGTGATAATTCTGCCGGTACTTGGCCCAATGTTTCCAGCATCAAGATCAGCCGCTCAATGCCCATGGCAAAACCCACACCCGGGGTAGGACGGCCACCCATTTGTTCAATCAGACCATCATAGCGACCGCCGGCACAGACAGTGCCTTGTGCGCCCAACTGATCAGTCACCCACTCAAATACAGTTTCGCTGTAATAGTCTAAGCCGCGCACCAAACGTGGATTGATCACATAAGGCACACCAGCAACATCAAGACGCTCACGTAGACCAGCAAAATGCGCCTGCGAGGCTTCATCTAAATAGTTTTCCAGCTGCGGTGCATCCACCAATAAAGCTTGCGTATCTGGATTTTTACTGTCCAGCACCCGCAGCGGATTCGTCAACACGCGGCGCTGACTGTCTTCATCGAGCTGGTCATGGTGCGCATTTAAGTACTCAACCAGCGCTTCACGGTACACCGCACGCGCCGCAGAGGTGCCCAAACTGTTGAGCTCTAAGGTGACATGCGCACTGATACCCAGCTTTTTCCACAGACGCCAAGTCAAGACAATCAATTCAGCGTCAACATCGGGCCCGGGCAAGTTAAAGGCTTCCACACCGATTTGATGGAACTGGCGGTAGCGGCCTTTTTGCGGGCGCTCATGGCGGAACATTGGACCTTGATACCAAAGTTTTTGCACCTGACCACCACCAGCTAAACTGTGCTCAAGCACAGCACGCACACAACTGGCAGTCCCTTCTGGACGTAAAGTGAGCGAATCACCATTACGATCGGCAAAGGTATACATTTCTTTTTCAACGATATCAGTGACCTCACCAATTGAGCGTCTAAACAGCTCGGTGAACTCTACAATCGGCAAACGTATTTGCCGGTAGCCATAACCGTCCAGTAGCTGTGCTACTGTGTTTTCAAAATAACGCCACAGCGGTGTTTGCTCAGGCAAAATATCATTCATACCGCGAATGGCTTGTAATGGTTTACTCACAAAAATTCCTTGACGATTAACTGCGCACAATAAGCGCCGCATCAGCTGCGACTTTTTCACTGGCCCGTTGGCGAATCAGCCTTTCCAGCTCATCCACTAAATGTTCATTACTCAATTTCAGCGCTGGCTTACCATCGATATACAGCAAGTTGGGTGAGCCGCCAGTCAAACCAAGATGCACTTCTTTGGCTTCACCTGGGCCGTTAACCACACAGCCAATAACGGCAACATCCAAAGGCACCAATAAGTCTTCTAAGCGCTCCTCCAGCTCATTCATGGTTTTCACCACATCAAAGTTTTGTCTGGAGCAACTTGGGCAGGCTATAAAGTTAATGCCTCGTGAGCGCAGTTTCAGCGACTTTAAAATATCAAAACCAACCTTGATCTCTTCCACAGGGTCAGCAGCCAAGGACACACGAATGGTATCGCCAATGCCCTCAGCCAATAACATCCCTAAACCCACTGCAGATTTAACCGTACCCGAACGCAAACCACCGGCTTCGGTAATCCCTAAATGCAGTGGCTGCTCAATGGCTTGCGCCAACTGACGGTATGCAGCTACCGCCATAAACACATCGGAGGCTTTAACGCTGACTTTAAAATCTGCATAATTTAAGCGATCGAGATGCTCAACATGGCGTAACGCAGACTCAACCAACGCTTCCGCAGTTGGTTCACCGTATTTCTTTTGCAAATCTTTTTCTAACGATCCGGCATTCACCCCAATGCGGATTGGAATACCACGATCACGGGCCGCATCAACCACTGCTTTAACCCGAGTTTCATTGCCAATATTGCCTGGGTTAATGCGCAAGCAGTCCACCCCAAGCTCGGCCACACGCAAAGCAATGCGGTGGTCAAAGTGAATATCCGCTACTAAGGGGGCGTTAACTTGCTTTTTGATGCGACCAAAGGCTTCGGCAGCCTCCATATCAGGCACTGACACCCGCACGATATCAGCACCGGCCTGTTCTAAACGCAAAATCTGCGCCACAGTAGCATCCACATCACAGGTATCGGTGTTGGTCATACTCTGCACACTGATGGGTGCATCGCCCCCTACAGCCACAGAGCCCACATAAATTTTTCGAGAAATACGACGTTCAATTAAGTTTAGCTTATGCATGATTACTCGCCCAGTTTAAATCTGGCAGTTGCACCACGAATTGCCGAGTCAAAGTTTACCGGCTGGCCATTGTAAAGAATGCTGACGCCCGCAGCGTAGCCTAAGCGTACATCTAAGGGGGCTTTGCCTGTGAGCGCTAAATTATCGCCCGCACGTTGTAAGCCACTGCTTATCTCCTTGCCGTCGGCATCAACAATTCGAATCCAGCAGTCATCGCTGAAGGCCAAATCTATTGCTGCCATACCCGGCGCTAAGGCAGTCTCTGTCTGCGCCTCCTCAATAGCCTCGGCGCTATCCTGAGGATTTGCTGCAAGCTCTTCTGACTGCTCCACCTCTTCAGCCTCTGCCACTGCTGACAAAGTCTCAAGCAGTTCAGCTGCCTCCAGATCACTTTCAGCATTAGAATCTAACGCCAAAGCCACGGCTTGATCCTCAGGCTCGTCCAGTGTTTGTACATGCACAGTGCCATCGGCCCGCTCAACTTCGACACGATCAAAAGCGGTTGCCTGATTGTCAGCTGCAGTCTCAGTGGCATTAAACGTTTGCCAAGCGTAATAGCCTGCAGCTAAAACAATCAGCAATATCACCAGCAGACTAAACTGCATCATGCCACGGGAAACACGGCGCGCCTCACCAACTCGGTCGATACTTTGCACCGCTTTGGCTGAGATACCAGCGCCAACTTGCTGATCAAAGTTTTTCGCCAGCTGATCCGCGTCCAAACCTAAGATTTTTGCATAACTGCGAATATACCCCCGGGCAAAGGTGGTACCCGGCAAGCGATCAAACTGATTACCCTCAATGGACTCCACTGCTGTTTCGGTTAGATTTAGCCTGCTGGCAATCTCGCCGACCGTCCAGCCCGCCGCTACTCGCGCCTCACGTAGACTTTCGCCTACTGCAAAATTTTGCGCGTCTGTTGCTAAGGATGCATCGCTCATCACTGCTCCGATTGATACTGTTTATACTCAGCGCTAGCAGGATACAGGCGCTTCAGTTGCAAGCCTAAATACGTGGCTTGCTTAGGGTCTTCAAATACTCTCGCCAGCTGAGCACCCAACAACAAACTGCGTGCTGTCTGCCCACTTAACTGGGTAAAAGACTCATAATAGCTGCGTGCGGGAACATATTCTTGACGTTCGTATAATAACAGCGCTGTTTCTAAAATGGCCCGCGGTTGCTGTGAATTTAAACGCAAAGAGCGTTCAAAGTATTGCAAAGCTAAAGTTTTATCATCTAAACGCAGGGCGGTGAGTCCCAAGTTTTCAAAAACACCTGAACGCCCAGGATACATTGGATCTTCTGCCGCGGCCTTAAACTGCTGATAAGCTCCGCGATAATCACCTTGCTCATATAAAAAGCCGCCGTAATTATTCAAAATACGGCTGTTTTTCCCTTGGGCTAAGGCTTGCTGATAATGCTGTTCAGCTAACTGTGTTTCTAACTCACGTTGAAAAACCAATGCCAATGCAGCGTGGGCGTCGGCACTGTTAGGGTCCAGTTCAAGCGCTTTCTGCAGGGGCACTTTAGCTTGTTCTGTAACCCCCTGTTGTAAATAGCCTAGGCCCAATTGAATATACGCATCACGGGCTTGGTGACGGCCTTCCACTGTCCGCAACTGGGGGTTATTTACGCTACTGCTTGCACTGGAGACACAAGCGCTGAGCAGCGCAGATACTAGCAGCAAAAGCCCGACACGCACCACCATAGCCACTCCCTTATCAGCCACACACTGCAGCTTGCTTCAGCTTTTCTTCATTTAGCCGTTAACTTGGCGTACCGCAATATAGCGTGCACTGCGTCGCGTACGGTCTTGCACTTGCCCAACCAACTGCCCACAAGCGGCATCAATATCTTCGCCCCGTGGCATACGTACAGTCACGCTATAGCCAGCGTGGTGTAAAGCATCTTGAAAACGCCGTATGGCATTATTGCTAGGACGCTCATAGCCAGAATGTGGAAATGGATTAAATGGAATAAGGTTCACCTTACAAGGCACATCCCTTAACAATTCAACCAACTGTTCAGCATGCTCTGGAAGGTCATTGATGTCCTTAAGCAGAGTGTATTCGATAGTCAAAAAACGTTTTTCGCCCAAACCTTCGACATAACGCTTACAGGCATCCAAAACAATGTGCAGTGGGTACTTTTTATTAATTGGCACCAGGGTATTGCGCAACTCATCATTCGGCGCATGCAAGGACAACGCCAATGAGACATCAATCTGCTCACCCAGTTTATCGATCATTGGCGCAACACCTGCAGTTGACAGGGTCACCTTGCGCTTGGAAATACCATAACCAAAGTCATCCAGCATAAGGCTCATCGCTGCGACGACATTATCAAAATTAAGTAATGGCTCACCCATGCCCATCATCACTACATTCGTGATGGCACGCTCGCTGGTAGCAGGGACAGAGCCAAACGACTTCGAAGCGATCCAGACTTGGCCAATAATTTCGGCGCTGGTTAAATCGCTATTAAAACCTTGCTTTCCTGTTGAGCAAAAGCTGCAATCTAAAGCACAGCCTGCTTGGGACGAGACACATAAAGTACCCCGTGTACCTTGTGGGATATACACGGTTTCTACGCAGCTGCCGGAGGCAACGCGCACCACCCACTTTCGGGTACCATCAGTGGAAATATCTTCGCTGACAATTTCAGGACCACGTATTTCAGCGCAAGCAGCAAGCTTTTCTTGCAGTGCTTTGCTGACATTGGTCATATCGGAAAATTTATCGACACCAAAATGGTGAATCCATTTCATTACTTGGTCAGCACGAAACTTTTTCTCACCAATGGATTCGAAAAATGCAATCAATTGCTCGCGCGTTAAGCCAAGTAAATTAACTTTTTCAGTTACAGCAGTCATGGATTCACCTTTTTTATAAACCTACCCGTGATTAACGGATGCGGTCACATACTTCAGTTGCAGCGAAGAAGTATGAAATTTCACGTGCAGCAGCGGCTTCTGAGTCAGAGCCGTGAACAGCGTTTTCGTCAATAGATACAGCAAAGTCTGCACGAATAGTGCCAGCGTCTGCTTCTTTAGGGTTGGTTGCGCCCATCAGTTCACGGTTTAGAGCAATAGCATTCTCGCCTTCTAGAACCTGAACAATAACCGGACCCGAGGTCATAAAGCTAACCAGATCCTTAAAGAAAGGACGCTCTTTGTGCTCAGCATAGAAACCGCCTGCTTCGCGCTCTGATAATTGCAGCATTTTCGATGCAACAACACGCAAACCAGCTTTCTCAAAACGTGAAGTGATTTCGCCAACCACGTTTTTTGCCACTGCATCAGGTTTGATAATTGAGAATGTACGTTGAACTGTCATATGGAGCTCCTAGTGAATTAGGTTTTAAAAGGATTAAACCCGCGAATTATACGCGGGTTTAAGATAAATGCGTAGCCACTCAGCAATCTACTTGGCTGCATACGCTATTGTACTGCAAAAAATCAAACTTGCTCGGTACTAAGATCAGTCCAGCTCCTCAATCCAAGCGGCCTGAATCGCTTCGAGTATTTTCTCGCCACTGCGTTCTGGGTCGTCATCAAAATCTGGCAACTCAGTCACTAAACGACGCAAATTGACAAAGTTAATATAGCGAGGATCAATATCTTTATGGGCTTCACTTAACTGAATCCCAATTTCCAGCACATCTACCCACTTCAGTTTCATCCTGAACTCCTTTCGCTTACTGGCGCTCTGACACTTGGTTGATAGTATATTTTGGTATTTCCACAGTTAAATCAGTATCTGCGACGACCGCTTGACACGACAGGCGTGAATCTGGTTCAAGACCCCAGGCTTTATCCAGCATATCGTCTTCTAAGTCATCCGACTCTTCCATGGAGTTAAAGCCTTCGCGGACAATAACGTGGCAAGTGGTACAGGCGCAGGACATTTCACAGGCATGCTCTATTTCGATGCCATTACGCATCGCCACATCCAGAATAGTTTCACCAGGAGTTGCTTCCAGAACCGCACCTTCAGGACAAAGCTCCTCGTGAGGTAAAAAGATAATTTGCGGCATTGGGGTTAACCCTCCATTTCATTAAGTTGTCGCCCAGCCAATGCAGTTTTTACTGTGGCATCTAGACGGCGTGCAGCGAATTCATTCGTTGCATGATTAAGTTGCTGTATATGACGAGCAATCGCATTGATATCTTCAGTATGGCGCACGGCATCCAGCGCATTCATGCGCTCTTCAATCAGCGCGCGCTCTTGCTCAGTTAATAAAGCTTCAGCATCGGCTGCCAATGCTGCGCGCACAGTTTCTAGTAAACGCTCAGCATCCACCCGCTGCTCTTGTAAAGCACGTGCTTGCTTGTCATACGCCGCATTTTCAATGGACGCATTGAGCATGCCGCTGATTTCTGCATCGGTTAAACCATAAGACGGCTTCACCTGAATACTGGCTTCAACACCACTGCCCAGCTCTCGCGCAGTGACGCCAAGCAAACCGTCCGCATCCACCTGAAAAGTCACCCGGATTTTTGCCGCCCCTGCCACCATGGGTGGAATACCACGCAACTCAAAGCGGGCCAAAGAACGGCAATCACTGACCAGTTCGCGCTCGCCTTGTAAAACATGCACTGCCATGGCAGTTTGCCCATCACGGGCAGTGGTGAATTCTTGCGCACGGGTTACCGGAATGGTGGTGTTGCGAGGGATGATTTTTTCTACCAAGTCGCCCATGGTTTCTAACCCCAGCGACAGCGGGGTGACATCCAATAATAACAACTCGTCACCAGCGCGCTTATTGCCCACTAAAGTATCGGCCTGAATTGCCGCACCAATGGCCACCACTTGGTCTGGATCAATATCAGTCATGGGTATGCAATTAAACAGCTCGCCCACTCGGGTGCGCACCAATGGTACACGGGTGGAGCCACCCACCATCACCACCGACTCAATCTCGTCCAACTCTACTTCTGAGTCACGCAAGGCACGGCGACACGCACGCAAGCTGCGCGCTACTAAAGGCTCAATCAGTTGATCAAACGCATCTCGGGTTAACTCACCTTGCCAGCCAGCGTACTTAACCGTGACTGAGTCTTGCTCGGTTAAAGCTTCTTTCGCCGCACAGGATATTTCCAGTAAATCCCGCTGTGCACTGGGTGCTAAATCACTGGATAAACCCGCTTGCGCAATCACCCAGTTGGCAATCATATGATCAAAATCATCACCACCTAGCGCACTGTCGCCACCGGTGGCTAATACTTCAAAAACCCCACCGCTTAAGCGCAAAATAGACACATCAAAGGTGCCGCCGCCTAAGTCAAAAATGGCCACTACGCCTTCAGCTTTTTGATCTAAACCATAGGCCACCGCAGCAGCGGTTGGCTCATTAAGCAAGCGCAATACATTAAGACCAGCAAGACGCGCAGCATCTTTAGTGGCTTGACGTTGCGCATCATCAAAATAAGCTGGCACAGTTATGACCACACCAACCAGGTCACCGCCTAATGCAGCTTCACCGCGTTCACGCAGTGCTTGCAAAATTTGCGCAGAGACTTCCACCGGGCTTTTTGGCCCCTGCACCGTTTCAATAAACGGCATATGTGATTTGCCCGCCTGAAAGCGGTACGGCAATTGTTCGCCAAGTTGCTGCACATCTGCCAAGCCGCGTCCCATTAAACGTTTAACCGATAAAATACAGTTATAAGGATCGCTCGCAGCTGCTTCACGGGCACTGCGCCCCACTTCAATATGATCAGCGTGATAACGTACTGCTGATGACAGCGCAATACGCCCCTGAGCATCCGGCAAAGCTTCAGCGATACCGCTGCGCACGGTCGCCACTAATGAGTTGGTAGTCCCTAAATCAATCCCAACGGCCAGCCGTTGCTGGTGTGGTTGGGGACTTTGTCCAGGTTCGGCAATCTGTAGTAAGGCCATACGAATCTTTAATCTGACAGCCTGCTTAAGCAGGCTTTTGGTTAATCGTCTAAGCGCTCTTCTAGCTGACGCACTTCATAAAACATCTTGTCTAAAAACTGCATACGTCGCGCTAAACGCTCTGCTTGTTCGCGCTGCTGCGGATCTTGCACACAATCTGCAAAAGCAGTATCGATAGCATTGCGCGCCTGCTTAAGCTCACCCGCAAAACTCTCTAATGCTGCAAGGTCTGCTTGCTCCTGCAGTGTCTCCAGCTGCTCCCGCCACTCCATCTGTTGGAATAAGAACTCGCCATCTTGGATGGTAGTTTCTTCTGGCAGCTCTTGCTGTTGACCCAACAAGTATAAAGCACGCTGAGTGGGTGACCTTAATGTTTGATAAGCATCATTCAGTCGCGCAGCATGTTCCACTGCTTCGCGCTGCTCGCTTGCCGAGCCCCCAGCAAAACGGTCCGGATGGACCTCTCTGGCTAACTCTCGATAGGTTGCAGCCAAAGCTTTGCTATCAATCAGAAAGCTTGGCTGCAGACCAAACAAGGCAAAGTAGTCAGCGTGCTCTGCATCCGCCGGATTAGACATTGAAGCTCTCGCCACAGCCGCATTCACCACTCACATTTGGATTGGTAAATTTAAAGCCTTCATTGATCCCTTCACGGACAAAGTCCAGCTCAGTGCCATCAATGTAGGCAAGGCTTTTCGGATCAACAATGATCTTCATGCCATGGCTTTCAAACACTTCGTCATCAGGCTGCAGCTCATCAACAAACTCAAGCACATACGCCATACCTGAACAACCGGTGGTACGTACGCCTAGACGGATGCCGTCGCCGTGACCACGATTCTCAAGTGAGCGCCGCACATGGTTAGCTGCGGCTTCTGTTAAGCTGATTCCCATATTAAACCTCTTCGCTTAGGCCTTTTTTCTGCTTGTAATCGTTCACTGCCGCTTTAATCGCATCTTCTGCTAAAACTGAACAGTGAATCTTTACCGGCGGCAAAGCCAACTCTTCAGCAATCGTTGTATTTTTAATCAACGCTGCCTCATCGACGCTTTTACCTTTCATCCACTCGGTCGCTAATGAGCTGGACGCAATCGCAGAACCACAGCCATAAGTTTTAAATTTCGCGTCTTGGATTATGCCGTCGTCATCGACTTGGATTTGCAAACGCATTACATCGCCACACGCTGGTGCACCGACCATGCCGGTACCAACATTAGCTGCGTCGGGATCCATTTTTCCAACGTTACGCGGGTTCTCGTAGTGGTCTAAGACCTTATCACTATATGCCATGATGGTATTCCTTCTTTAATGGGCAAGTATTAATGTGCTTGCCATTCAACTGTAGAGAGATCAACACCGTCTTTATGCATGTCCCACAGCGGTGATAGATCACGTAGGCGTTGTACTGCCTCACGAATTTGTCCTGCAGCATGATCCACTTCTTCTTCTGTCGTGAAACGTCCGAACGTGAAGCGAATCGAGCTGTGTGCCAACTCATCACTGCGGCCTAATGCACGCAGTACATAGGATGGCTCAAGGGAGGCGGATGTACAGGCTGAGCCTGATGAAACCGCCATATCTTTAAGTGCCATAATCAAGGACTCACCTTCAACAAAGTTAAAGCTGAGGTTTAAGTTGTGTGGTACACGCTGGGTCGCACTACCGTTTAAGTAGAGCTCATCCATATCGCGCACTTTGTCGTAAAAACGCTGATTCAGCTTGGCAATACGCTTGCCGTCTTCAACCATTTCCAAACGGGCCAGCTCAAATGCTTCACCCATACCCACAATTTGGTGTGTGGCTAAGGTACCTGAGCGCATACCGCGCTCATGACCACCGCCGTGCATTTGCGCCTCTAGGCGAACACGAGGCTTACGACGCACATAGAGTGCGCCCATGCCTTTAGGGCCATACGCTTTGTGGGCAGAAAAAGACATCAAATCGACTTTCATTTCTTCAAGGTCAATTTTAACTTTATCCGCTGACTGCGCCGCATCAACGTGGAACAATACACCTTTAGAGCGGGTGAGTTCACCGATTGCAGCAATATCGTTGATGGTGCCGATCTCATTATTGACATGCATAATGGAGACTAGAATAGTGTCTTCTCGCAGCGCATCCGCAACCATATCCACGGTGATCAAACCTTCTTCGGTCGGATCCAAGTAGGTCACTTCATAGCCTTCGCGTTCAAGCTGACGAGCCGTATCCAGCACCGCTTTATGCTCTAACTTAGAGGTAACAATATGCTTACCACGGCTTTTGTAGAAATGTGCTACACCCTTAATCGCAAGGTTATCTGACTCTGTTGCACCGGACGTCCAAACGATTTCACGGGGGTCGGCATTAATCAGCTCAGCAACCTGGCGGCGGGCATTCTCAATAGCCTCTTCTGCACGCCAACCGTAGACGTGAGAGCGTGATGCTGCGTTACCAAAATTACCTTCTAAGGTAAGGCACTCCATCATTTTCTCCGCCACTCTTGGGTCCACTGGCGTAGTCGCTGAATAATCTAAATAAATCGGCAATTTCATTGTAAATCTCCTCACGGTCTGCGCCTTCTTCACTCAACAGTGGACGCATGAATTTTATTTGCTGAGCGCTGATTTTGACGCATTGCAACTTTTTGGACTTCTTGGCGAGCTACTAAATCTGCCAAACTAATGCCACTTAGAAAACTGTGTATTTGCTCACTCAAATCGCACCACAAACGGTGGGTTAGGCATTCATCACCACCCTGACAGTCGCCTACACCTTGACAGCGCGTAGCATCAACCGACTCGTCAACAGCATCGATCACTTGAACAATTTGTATCACCGCAGGCTCGTGGGCCAATAAATAGCCACCACCCGGGCCTCGAACACTATTGACTAATGCGCCACGGCGCAACTTAGCAAACAACTGCTCAAGGTACGACAAGGAAATTCCTTGCCGCTCAGAAATATCAGCCAGAGATACAGGCCTCTCTTTTGCATTCAATGCTAAATCAAGCATGGCTGTTACGGCATAGCGGCCTTTAGTTGTCAGACGCATAAAAAAATACCGTTGTTAGTAAATATCAGATAATGATTATGCTATATCCCAGTAAATAGGTCAAGTATTAATCCCGATTGAATTACTCAGGTATAGCATCATATCCACAACTGACTTGCGCACCGCTAAAAACAGCACCGCCACACTCTAAGACTTATCTGCCGAAGACTCCGACTCATCACCCAGCAGTGGCTCTGAGCATGGAAAAGCAAAGTCGGGCAACTCGGGAAGTTTTTTACCCTGATAATCACTGCCCAACTTATTCATTGCTTCACACATATCTTCGAGCCGCTCTTCAACAGCCTCCAAATGATCAAGGATATGGCCAATAGAGCGTGCCACTGGGTCCGGCATATCCTCGCTCATACCATATGCATCAAAACCAAAACGCTCAGCAATCTGTTGACGCTTGGCGTCCAACTCATCAGTCGCCTTAACCACAATACGCCCTGGGATACCCACCGCAGTTGCGCCTGCTGGCACTGCCTTGGTAACTACGGCATTAGAGCCAATTTTGGCCCCAGCACCGACAATAAAAGGGCCTAAAACTTTCGCTCCCGCACCGACTACCACCCCATCCTCAAGGGTCGGGTGACGCTTGCCTTTATCCCAACTGGTTCCGCCCAAGGTCACACCCTGATACAGCGTCACATCATCACCTAGCTCAGCAGTCTCACCAATCACAATGCCGACTCCATGATCAATAAAAAAGCGTCGACCAATTTTTGCCCCTGGGTGGATCTCAATTCCAGTAAACCAGCGGCTTAAGTTTGAAATAACCCGCGCCAACCATTTCCAGTTGCGTCTCCATAACCCATGGGCTAAGCGATGTAACCACACTGCGTGCAAACCTGGATAACAAGTCAGGATCTCAAAAGCATTACGTGCCGCAGGGTCACGGTGGAATACACTTTGAATATCTTCACGAATGCCTTTAAACATGCTCACCTCGACGCTTGATAATTTCACCTCGTGCAGCTTTTTGAGTTTCAGTCAAAATGCCACGCAAAATATTTACTTCAGATTTTTTCAGCTGACTACGACCATAAATACGCCGCAGACGCGCCATTAAATGCCTTGGCTTGGCCGGATCAAGAAAATCAATCTCAATCAGTGTCTGCTGTAAATGCGCATAAAAATTCTCTAGAGAATCATGAGTAGCAGGCGCTGTTCCTAACATCCCCGTTGGCTCAACCTCAGGCATATGGGTCGGCTGCTGAGTTTCTTTAAGCCAGGCCATACGTAATTCATAAGTCAACACTTGCACAGCTGTCGCAAGATTTAAAGAGCTAAACCCTGGGTCAGCAGGAATATGGATATGATATTGGCAGCGCTGCAGCTCTGAATTGGTCAGTCCCGCATACTCTCGGCCGAACACCAGAGCAATTTCAGCAGCATGATCGGCCTGCCAGCTCTGCAAGCACCTATCCGCTGCTTCGCGCGGATCAAGCAGCGGCCAAGGAATCCGTCGATCACGGGCACTGGTACCCAGCACCACGCTACAGCCCTGTAGGGCCTCTTCCAAAGTTGTCACCACCTGCGCTCGCTCTAAAATATCGTCCGCACCTGCAGCCCGCGATTTGGCATCATTGTGCGGATACTTCTTCGGCTCCACTAAGACCAAGGACTTCAGCCCCATGTTCTTCATCGCTCGGGCAGCACCACCAATATTGCCTGGGTGACTGGTGTTGACTAAAACCACGCGAATTTTTTCCAGCACTAGGCTCTCCAACGTTCTATCAAATAGGGTTATTGTAGAAAAGTAATCAAGCTTACCGAAGCCTCTGCCAACACGCCATGAAAAAGTACCGGCCGAGCGAACACATACCTCTTTGTTTCTGTTAGAATTTACTTTCTTCTTTAACAACATCCGGTGACTTTTCATGCAGCCAATGCTGAATATCGCGCTGCGCGCTGCTCGTAGCGCGGGCGAATTAATTATGCGTTCAATTGAGCGCTTAGATACCATCTCGATCAGTGAGAAAGACGCAAAAGATTACGTCACCGAGATTGATCGAGCCGCTGAGCAAGTTATTATTACTGCCATTCTTAAGGCTCACCCTGACCACAGTATTAACGCTGAAGAAAGCGGCCGCATTGCCGGTAAAGACCAAGGTGCTGACTATGAGTGGATTATCGACCCCCTCGACGGTACCACTAACTTTATCCACGGCGTTCCACACTTCGCGGTCAGCATCGCTTGTAAATACCGCGGCCGTCTTGAGCATGCGGTAATTATTGACCCCATCCGTCAAGAAGAGTTTACCGCCAGTCGCGGCCGCGGTGCTGCTTTTAACGGGCGCCGCATGCGTGTCAGTAAGCGCAAAGCGCTGGATAACGCCTTACTCGCAACAGGCTTCCCCTTCCGCGAAGGCCAGCTGTCACATATGGACAACTACATGTCGATGTTTAAAGACTTGGCCGTACAATCAGCAGGAATCCGTCGCGCCGGTGCAGCCAGCCTTGACTTAGCTTATGTGGCTTGCGGCCGCTACGATGCATTTTGGGAGTACGGCCTATCCGAATGGGATATGGCAGCCGGTGCTTTGCTGATCCAAGAAGCCGGTGGTTTAGTCAGCGATTTTAATGGTGGCCATAGCTTCTTAGACAGCGGTCACATCGTTGCCGGTGGCCCTAAGTGCTTCAAAGCAGTACTGACCACTATCCAGCCTTTTATACCCAGCAGCTTTAAGTAAATTACTTAGCTTAAGCAAAAAAAAGCGCCTTTAAAGGCGCTTTTTTATTTTCACTGAACCAGCTCTTACCTTACCACGCGCGACAAGATTACCCGTCCTTGATCATCAAGCTCTAAACGGCGGCCTGGATCTTCATCCATCCGCACCGTCCGCACTTTACCACCCAACTCATAACTCACATCATAGCCAGAAACTTTCTCACTGAGATCATACTCAGTGTTACAACGGCGCTCGGTGGTTGTATAAGTATTATTCTGCTGCAGATGCTCTTGGGTTTTATTACCGGCATAACCACCACCCACCGCACCCGCCACAGTGGCGATTTTTTTACCGCGACCCCCACCCACCTGATTGCCCAGCAAGCCACCGACCACAGCACCAACAGCACTGCCGACAACCCGGTTATCATCTTTGATTGGCTTACGCTTAGTCACAGTGACATCACGGCATTCTTGCCGCGGCGTTTTAATCGTTTTTTTAATTTCTTTGACAGCCAGCACTTCAGCATAACTCGGGCCGCTGACCAGATTATAGGTTGCATAAGCACCACCTGCGGTTACCGCAATGGCGCCTAACACGCCACCTATCAACATCGACTTATTCATTCTAATTCTCTCTAGCAACAATGAGTCACGTCGTGTTAGAGGCAAAAAAGCCGCACAAGTTCACACTTGTACGGCTTTTTTATTTCTTACTGTTAATAAAGCTCAGCGAGAATGATCAAACGCGTCAATGAGTCTAAGGCATTTCATCAATTTCCTCAGTTACAACTGGCGGGATTAAATCTTCTACTGTCAGTTTCAACCAAATCAGCGCAATGCTCGAGATATAAATCGAGGAATAGGTCCCTGCGATAATCCCAATAAATAACGCCAAAGCGAAACCCCACAAGTTATCACCACCAAACACCAGCAGCGAGCCCACGGCCAATAAGGTAGAAATCGATGTGGCTAAAGTACGCAATAATGTTTGTGTGGTGGAGATATTGATATTGTCAATTAATGAGGTGTTGCGTAAAAAGCGGAAATTCTCGCGAATACGGTCAAACACCACAATAGTATCGTTCAATGAGTAACCGATAATCGCCAAAATAGCGGCCAATACAGTTAAATCAAAGGTCAGCTGGAAGAAGGAAAAGACGCCCAAGGTGACAATCACATCATGAAATAGACTGACAATCGCACCCACACCAAATTTCCACTGGAAGCGAAAACCCAAGTAGACCAAGATTCCACCCAGCGCCAACAACATGCCCAAACCACCTTGGTCACGCAACTCTTCCCCCACCGCAGGACCGACAAACTCAGTTCGACTCACAGTCACTTGGCTTGCAGCATCTTGACGCAAGAGTTCAGCCACCTGATTACCCAGGTTTGGATCATCACCAGGCATCCGCACCAACACATCACTTGCAGCGCCAAAGCTTTGCACAATGGCATTGGCAAAGCCGCCTTCTTCCAGTTGCTCACGAATTTTATTTAAATCCGCATCCTGCTCGTAATTGAGCTCAATCAGCGTACCGCCGGTAAAGTCTAAACCCCAGTTGAGGCCTTTAACTGCCAAGCTTCCCAGCGCTGCTAGAGTCAGTAGCAAAGTAACGGCAAACGCCAGTCGGCGCACACCCATAAAATTAATTACACGTTTCATGTTTGCCATATCCTTAAACCCACAGCTTCTTGACGTCACGGCCACCATAAATCAGGTTAACCATGGCACGTGTCACCATAATTGCAGTGAACATTGAGGTAATAATTCCCAGCGATAGCGTGACCGCAAAGCCTTTAATTGGACCAGTACCCATGGCAAACAAGATCGCCCCCACCAGCAAGGTGGTCAGGTTACCGTCAACAATCGCTGAATACGCCTTATCAAACCCCTCATGAATCGCGCGCTGTGGCGACATACCATTGGCAATTTCTTCACGAATTCGTGAGAAAATTAACACGTTGGCATCCACCGCCATCCCCATCGTTAGAACGATGCCGGCAATACCCGGTAAGGTTAAGGTCGCTCCCAGCAATGACATCATCGCCAGCAAGTTCACCATATTCAGGCTTAAGGCTATGGTTGCCAGCACGCCAAAGAACTTATAAATCAGAACAATGAAGATCGCGACAAACAAGAAGCCCCACAACGCTGCCTTCACCCCCAACTGAATGTTTTCCGCGCCTAGACTCGGACCAATGGTTCGCTCTTCAGCAAAGTACATTGGCGCAGCCAGACCACCGGCACGCAACAATAGCGCCAGTTCAGAAGACTCACCTTGACCATCCAGTCCAGTGATGCGGAACTGACTGCCCAACGCCGATTGAATCGTCGCCAAACTGATCACGCGTTTTTCTTCTTGGAAGGTCTGAACCGGTACTTCTTTTTCAACCCCATCAACCATCTCACGCACATAACGCGTGGTTGGCCGTTGCTCAATAAAAATCACCGCCATACTGCGGCCAATGTTATTGCGCGTAGCGCGGTTCATTAACTCGCCGCCATGACCGTCCAAGCGAATATTCACCTGTGGGCGACCATTTTCATCGTAACTTGCCTGAGCGTCTGTCACCTGGTCACCGGTGATAATCAAGTTGCGCTCCAATGCCACCGGTGGACGGCCTTCCTCACGGAACTCGTACATTTCAGTGGTGGCGCGAGGCGCATCTAAAGGTGCCGCTAGACGAAACTCAAGGTTGGCCGTTTTACCCAAAATACGTTTTGCTTCAGCAGTGTCCTGCACACCGGGCAACTCAACCACAATACGGTTAGCCCCTTGGCGCTGGACCAGCGGCTCAGCCACACCCAACTCATTAACCCGGTTACGCACCGTGGTTAAGTTTTGCTTAATTGAGTATTCGCGGATTTCGGTAATCTTAGCTGGCAGCATGGTTAAGCGCAGCACTGGCTTACCATTGCGCTCAGCTGTGGTTATTTCAAAGTCAGTAAACTCTTTACGAATCAAAGCGCGCGCTTGATTTAAAGCGGCATTATCATCAAAACCCAGCTGGAAGCCATTTTCAATACTGGGCAAACTGCGATAACGCACACGTTCTTTACGTAAAATCGTCTTCACTTCACTGTCGTAAACTTTTATCCGCGCTGCAATCGCTTTTTCCATGTCCACTTCGAGCAAGAAGTGCACACCACCGGAGAGGTCAAGGCCCAGTTTCATCGGGCTGGCACCAAGACTGCGCAACCAGGCTGGTGTGGTAGCAGCAAGGTTTAGTGCGACCACATACTCATCACCCAGAGCTTTACGCACGATATCTTTAGCGGGCAATTGGTCATCACGTCGCTCTAGGCGTAAGAGTCCACCGCGGGGCTCTAAGGCTGCACTTTTAACCTGTATGCCAGCCGCTGTTAGCGCCGCCGTAGCACGGTCAAGATCAGCCTGATCAATCTCTAGCGCACTACTGGCACCAGTTATTTGAATGGCTGGATCATCTGGAAATAGGTTAGGCGCAGAGTAAATAAAACTGATAGAAAGAATCGCTAAAATCAGCAAATACTTCCATAAAGGATACTTGTTGAGCATGACACCGCCCGCTTAAGTGGCTGAAATAGACTCAGCCAAAACTAATCGAATATAACGCAAATCGGGCAGTGCACCTGAAGCGCCACTACACTGGCAACACTGAGATACAACCGCCCGGCAAGCAGCACTTAAATAGCTTTTAATGTGCCTTTTGGTAACGCAGCAACAACAGCGCTTTTTTGAACTTTTAACTCAACAGTGTCTGATGCCTGAATAACTAAAAAGTCATCGGTTACTTTAGTCACCTTTCCAGCAATACCGCCACTGGTTACGACCTCATCACCTTTCTGTAAGCCACCCACCAAATTACGATGCTCTTTAGCGCGCTTGGCTTGTGGGCGCCAAATCATCAGATAGAAAATCACCAAAAAACCAGCCAGCAAAATAAATTGCATGTACTCACCACCCGGAGGTGCGCCAGCAGTGTCAGCATAAGCAGCAGAAATAAAGAAATCCATGAACAGCTCCCATTACAATAAAGACATTTATGTCCGTTATATTAGTTAAGCGGTGGCGTAGGTAAGCCACGTCGCGCGTAAAACTCATCAACAAAGTCGTCCAATGTACCCTGTTGGATAGCCTCTCGTAAACCCGCCATTAAACGTTGGTAGTGACGTAAGTTATGTATGGTATTGAGCATGCCACCCAACATTTCCCTGCATTTATCCAAATGATGCAAATAGGCACGGGAGAAATTCTGGCACGTATAGCAATCACAGCTCGCATCTAAAGGTGAATCGTCATGACGATGTACCGCATTACGGATTTTAATCACTCCCGTATCAATAAACAAATGCCCATTGCGCGCGTTACGGGTCGGCATCACACAGTCAAACATATCAATACCGCGGCGCACACCTTCGACTAAATCCTCAGGCTTACCCACGCCCATTAAATAACGGGGCTTTTCTGGCGGCATATGCGGTGGCAAAAAGTCTAAAATACGAATCATATCTTCTTTTGGTTCACCGACCGACAAACCACCAATAGCCAACCCATCAAAACCGATCTCGCACAGGCCTTCTAAAGAACGCAGGCGCAGCTCTTCATGCATACCACCTTGAACAATACCAAATAAAGCTGATGGGTTATCACCATGGGCGATTTTTGAGCGTTTGGCCCAACGCAGCGATAACTCCATGGATTTTTCCGCTGTTGCTACATCAGCTGGATACGGCGTGCACTCATCAAAAATCATTACCACATCAGCACCCAGTTCGCGCTGCACCTGCATGGACTCTTCCGGCCCCATAAATACTTTGGCGCCATCCACCGGTGAAGAAAAATACACCCCTTCTTCTTTAATCGTACGCATGGCGCCCAAACTAAATACCTGGAAACCACCGGAGTCGGTCAAGATGGGGCCTTGCCACTGCATAAAATTATGCAAATCACCGTGCCCTTGAATCACTTCAGTGCCGGGTCTTAACCACAAATGGAAGGTGTTACCAAGAATCATATGCGCGCCAATGGCTTCAAGATCCCGTGGCAACATGCCTTTAACCGTACCGTAGGTGCCGACCGGCATAAATGCCGGGGTTTCCACCACCCCACGGGGGAAAGTTAAACGTCCACGGCGTGCACGACCATCATTAGCCAATAAATCAAACTGCATAAAAGACATGCACTACTCCTTAGGGCTGCGCGGTTGTGGATTGCGCGTAATAAACATGGCATCGCCATAACTAAAAAACCGATAGCGTTGCTCCACAGCGCTGCGGTAAGCCTCCATGATTTCTGGATAACCGGCAAACGCAGCAACCAGCATCAGCAAAGTCGACTCGGATAAATGGAAATTGGTCACCAACGCATCCACTACATTAAATGAACGCCCTGGGTATAAAAAAATATCTGTTTCACCAGCAAAAGCCTGCAACTCACCCGTCGCTTGCGTGGCACTTTCTAACGAACGCACACTGGTAGTGCCTACGGCAATCACACGACCACCGCGGGCTTTACAAGCAGCCACCGCATCCACCACCTGCTGATTCACTTCCAGCCACTCATGGTGCATTTTATGGTCTTGGATATTATCTACCCGCACGGGCTGGAAAGTACCTGCCCCCACATGCAGGGTGACAAAAGCAGTTGCCACACCAAGTTCGCGAATGCTGGCCAGCAATTGCTCATCAAAATGTAAGCCCGCAGTGGGCGCAGCTACCGCACCAGCATGTTCGGCATACACGGTTTGATAGCGTTCATGATCACTGCACTCATCTGCCCGCTCCATATAAGGTGGCAATGGCATATGACCGATACGCTCGAGCAGCGGTAAGACCGGCTCCGAAAACTGCCATTCAAATAAACTGTCATGCCGCGCCAGCAAGGTCGCCTGTGCGCTACCATCGAGCTCAATGCTGCTGCCTACCTTAGGCGCTTTACTGGAGCGCACATGGGTCAGTACCCGATCAGCGGCCAACACTCGCTCCACCAACACCTCGACTTTTCCACCGGTGGCTTTCTTGGCAAATAAACGTGCAGGTATCACTCGGGTATTGTTAAACACCATTAAATCACCCGGGCGCAGATAATCGAGCAAATCAGTAAACTGCTTATGGGCAATCGCACCGCTGGGCCCATCAAGCACCAATAAGCGACTGGCACGCCGTTCTGGCAATGGGTAACGAGCAATCAGCTCATCAGGTAAGTCAAATTGAAAGTGTGCAACGCGCATAATCATGATCATTAATAGAGGGGAGCAAAGCTTAACGGAAATAATTGCATCTGACTATGCGAAATCATTTGACCAATGCGCAAACCCTCTCTATAATTCCGCGCCATGCCTCGGTGGCGGAATTGGTAGACGCAGTGGATTCAAAATCCACCGTTGGTAACAACGTGGGAGTTCGATTCTCCCCCGAGGCACCAATTTCTTTAG
>CAZEZR010000004.1:0-63543 GCA_964516465.1 uncultured Thiopseudomonas sp.
AAAAGAGACCGGATTTATTTTACAAGAACGTTATTAATCATGCAGGACCTGACAGTTAGCTCATCAAACTACGCTTATGGGCGAGGTGATGAATGAGCGTATTCAAAGTGTTGATACCTTGCATATTTCGAATGCTGTGTTTGCCCCAATGAATGGCAGTTACTCCCAGTACGGTGGATCTAAGTCCAGCACATTAATGGGTCTTGGCGTTATCTTGGACTATCCGAGCGTTTTTCAAGGTTGGGACTTGCAGACTAATGCAACTTGGACGCAAAACATAGATGGCACTGGCTCACAAGGGTTTGGTCGCAATGAAAAGCGTCTAACTATAGGTGGTGATTTGACCTATAAGCAAAATTTTTCTGTGGGTGCAACTTGGGTCAACTTCTTGTCGTCGGCTAGCATTAATCAAGGCCGTCTGATGGCTGACCGTGACCACCTTGCGATCAACCTTAAATACACTTTCTAAGAGCTTCGAGGGCACTATGTCTTATAAACATACTTTGCAAAAACTACTGTTTATTTCGGTAGCAGGTGGCTTACTTGCTGGCACGGCGCAGGCTGCAGCTACGGATGCTGAAATTCAACGATTAGGAAAAGATCTTACCTGTGTCGGCGCGGAAAAAGCGGGCAATACGGAAGGTACAATTCCTGAGTGGAGTGGTAAATGGCTAGGGGTACCTGACCATGTGGACTTTAAAGGCACTGGCCACCATCCCATTGACCCCTATGCTGATGAAAAACCTTTGTTTGTGATCACGGCAAGCAATCTTGATCAGTACAAAGATAAATTATCTGAAGGGCAGCTCGCACTGTTCGCTAAGTATCCAGATACTTTTCAGATGCCTATCTACCCTTCCCATCGAGACTTTCGCTTCCCAGACTCAGTGTGTGAGGTTACTCTCAAGAATGCTAAAAACGCTAGGTTGGTTGACGATGGCGAGGGAATTGAAGCAACTACTGGGGGTATTGCTTTTCCGTTCCCAAAAACCGGTCTAGAGCTACTCTGGAGTTCGTCGTTCTTTACTTATCGTCCGTGGAGTGAGGAGCTTGTGTCTGACAATATGTATGTATTGGCAGATGGTGGTCGCAGCCATGGCCAGCTCAAATCGGCTAACTTGGCGCTGTTTATGAAACCTGGTAATGAGGGGCCGACGACAGGTCCTTCGGCTTATTTCTTAAACCAAACTAACTTGCCGCAGCGCGATCGCGGAGAAGTGAATACGGGACTTGAGTACTTTAACCATAAGACAGAGCCACGTCAGAGTTGGCGTTATGATCCAGGCACTCGCCGTGTTCGTCAGTCGCCTGAGTACGGTTTTGATATGCAGTTTCCAGGCAGTGGTGGCTCCATCACGGTTGATGAGGTGCGTGTCTTTAATGGTTCTGGTGTGCGCTATAACTGGGAGATTGTTGGGAAGAAAGAAATGTATGTGCCGTACAATGCTTACGGCATTCACAGCCCAGATATCTCTTACGATGAATTATTAACCAAAGGGCATGTCAATCCGGAGCATATGCGTTACGAGCTGCACCGAGTATGGGTGCTGGAAGGCACGCTGAAAGATGGTTATCGCCATCTGTATGGCAAGCGTCGTATGTATATTGATGAAGACAGTATGTTAATGCTAATGGGGGAAAATTTTGATGCCCGTGGTCAGTTGTGGCGCACGTCGATGATTAATTATTTCTACGCTTATGAAGCTGATACTTGGCAGGCTGGAGTAGGTCTCTATCACGACTTGCTGGCGGGTTCATATCTAGCGTTTAACTTGGTCAATGAGCAGAAATCTGCTTATACATTGAATACTGGCAAGTTGAAGCCGGGTAACTTTGGTCCTGAGGCTGCTCGTCGCTTAGGTTTATAAGTTTTAACAACATAAAAAGGCCGCCTATTCATCCTGAATAGGCGGCCTTTTTTTATGCCTTTAGTCGTAGTCCTGCCAAGACTTTAGTCTCGTGCTTAGAGGCTTTATGCGGTCTTCAGCCGTAAAAGCTGAGTTTGAGGGCATGGTTTAAGCTATTATTTTCGACTGTTTTTCAAGCTAGTCCATTTAGATGAGGTAATGCAAGGGTGCGCGGAGTATCTTGAAGTTGAGGCCAAAAACTGTGTAGTGCGGTTGAAGTCTCAGCATAAGCTTACTAAGAGCGAATGTAGCGGAGGAACTGATAATGAAAATAAAAAAACTAACCTTTGGATTTGTTGCAGCTGGGTTGTTTCTTACCCTAAGTACTATTGCTGAATTTATGCCAGCAGGTACCTCAACTGTGGTGCAAAGCTGTGAGGCTAAACCTATGCAGTGTGCAGTACCGTATAATCTGACAGCTGCTAACTTCCCCTTACAAAACTGGTAAACGCTTAATGGCAATGCAACCCAATGGCAAACGGCTAGAGCTGACACTGAGATAAAACTTAGCTGGCAGCTCTAGTCGCAGCTATTTTGCATACTGCAGTTTTCAGTTTTTCTGTGTTCACCTGTTCAGGTGAAGCAGGCCGCTAAGCCACGCCGGTATAGCTATTAATAAACAATAATAAAATGGACTCAGGTCCGTCAATCTTGTGTGAAAAGCGGGAATGCCTATGAACAACATAGAGGAGTTCCGCCACAATGTGCGTGAGTGGCTGGAAGAAAACTGCCCAACATCCATGCGTGGGCTGATGCCAGCCGATGAAATGGTTTGGGGTGGACGTGAAGTTGAGTTTAGCAGCGAGGAGCAAAAGCTTTGGTTTGAGCGGATGCGTGATAAGGGCTGGTTTTGCCCAAGCTGGCCAAAGGAATATGGTGGCGGTGGTCTGAGCCCAGAACAAACCACAGTGTTAGAAAAAGAAATGAGTAAGCTGCGTTGTCGCCCGCCGCAGATCAATCTAGGCATCTGGATGCTCGGTCCTGTATTACTGGAGTTTGGCAGCGAGCAACAGAAGCAAGAGTTATTACCACCGATGGCTCGCGGTGAAATACGTTGGTGCCAAGGTTTCTCAGAGCCTAATGCCGGTTCTGATCTAGCCAGTCTGCAAACAGCTGCCCGCATCGATGGTGATGATTTAATCATCAATGGCACCAAAATATGGACCTCCTATGGCGATCAATCCGACTGGATGTATGCCTTGGTGCGTACAGGGCCTAAAGAGCCTAAGCATGCTGGCATTAGTTTAATTGTGCTGGATATGAAATCCCCCGGTGTCACGGTCACGCCAATCGATCTGATCAGCGGTAAATCCAGTTTTTGCCAAGTGTTTTTTGATGATGTGCGGGTGCCTAAATCTCAATTGATTGGTGAGATAAACGAAGGTTGGGCGCTGGCCAAAGCGTTGCTGGGTCATGAACGTCGGGCCATGTCTAAATTCAGCGAGATCAGCCTGCCCACCCACTTCAGCTTGCTGGAAACCTTGTTTGAATATTTACCTGAGCCGAAAGAGCGCAGCGATATCGCTCTATTCCAGCGGGCGATTGCCTTGCGTATGGATGAGCATGCTTTTGAGCTGACTCAACGCCGCCTCAATGAAGCAGCGCGAGCCCGTCAAGATATTTCAGCCATGATGTCCATTCAGAAGCTGGTTCACAGCGAACAAGAAAAAGATAAATTTGAAGTCTTGCTTGATGTGATGGGGCGGCGTGCGCTTGGTTGGGAGGGTGCTGACTTTAGCGATGAGCAGCTGGCCTTAACCAATACTTGGCTGAGTGCTTTTTCTCAAGCGATTGCTGGAGGCACGTCAGAGGTTCAGTTGAATGTTATTTCCAAGCGCGTGCTTGGACTTCCGGAAGGAAAATAAGGGGGTTTATGTGAGCCTGGTATATAACGAAGAACAGCAACAACTGGACGACAGTGCCCGTGAGTTTTTAATGGCCCGCTCACCAGTGAGTGAGCAGCGACGTCTACGAGATCAAAAAGTTGCAGAAGGTTTTGATGGGCAAATCTGGCAACAGATGCTGGAGTTTGGTTGGGGCGGTATTGCACTGCCGGAAGCCTACGGCGGTTTAGAGTTTGGCTTTCAAGGTTTTGCGCCAATCTTTGAGCAAATCGGTCGTAATCTAGTTGCCTCCCCTTTATTAACTTCCGTGGTGCTGTGTGGCTCTTTAATTGCAGAGCTGGGTGATGAGGAGCAGCGGGCTGAACTGTTGCCGACTTTGATCGAAGGTCAACAGCGCTTAGCATTAGCCAGCCAAGGACAGAATCGCTTTCGTCCAGAGCATTTAGATGTTGCGGTGACTGAGGAGGGCGCTGGCTTTGTCCTTGAAGGGCAAGATCTTTGGGTGCCTGATGCTAACCTTGTTGATGGCTTGCTGGTCGCCGGTCGCTTGCCTTCAGGTGATACAGGGTTGTTTTTAGTCCCAGTCGATAGTCAAGGAGTGCAGATCGAACCATTAAGCCTGCTTGACTCAAGAAACCATGCCAAGGTGTCACTGAACAAGGTGCAGTTGCCGGCGTCGGCGCGGATCGGTTCAGGCAATGCGCAACCACAACTGGAGCTGGCCTTGGACCGTGCTGCTGCCTGTGTAGCGGCAGAGTTACTGGGTGCTGCTGCAGTGATGTTTGAGATGACCATTGAGTATCTAAAGACCCGCACTCAGTTTGGTGCGCCCATTGGTAGTTTTCAGGCGCTGCAACACCGCGCCGCATGGATGCTGGTTGATCTTGAGTTGGCACGCAGCGCAGTGATGGCCGCATTTGAAGTGCTCAATGATGACACTTGCAGTATTGAAACCCGTCAGCAACTGGTGAGTTTGGCTAAATGGAAAGCAGGTGAGCTGGTTCATAAAGTGAGTCGTGAAGCGGTGCAAATGCACGGTGGTATCGGCGTAACCGATGAGTATGACCTGGGCTTCTATCTAAAGCGTTCGCGAGTGGCACAAGTGTTATTCGGTGACAGTGATTATCATTGTGAACGTTATGGCCAAGTGGCACAGAGGTTGTCTGCTGAGACACGATAAGGGACAGGATTTATGAGTAATGAACAAATAAGTGCTTGGCGTCAAGCTTGGGGCCAGTTGATTCATGAGGCGTCGCCTTTTGCAATTGTGCGCGGGGAGAATGGGGTTCCTGAGTTTTCTAAAGCACCACTGCGCTTGGTGGATGCCCTGCAGGCTGGTCGTGAGTATGGTGATAAGCCGTTTGTCTGTTGGCAGGGACAGAATTACACCTATGCTGAGTTTTATTTAAAGTCAGATAAAATGACTGCAGCGTTGCAGAAAGATTTGTCAGTGGGTAAAGGTGATCGGGTGGCGATCGCGATGCGCAATCGCCCGGCATGGATGATCAGTTGCATGGCCGCCGTTCAGGCCGGAGCAATTCCCGTGCCGATTAACAGCTGGAGCACCAGTGATGAGCTGTTGTATGCCATTGAAGATTGCGGCGCGAGCGTGGTTTTTTGTGATCCTCAGCGTTATGCGATGCTGCAGGATCTGGATCCTGCGATCACCGTTGTGGTGGCTGATGAAACACCGCTGCGTGAAGGCGATCGCAGCTGGGTAAGTATGCTCAGTTATGAGCCAGAAGAAGCGGTGCTGGCCACTCCAGATACCCATGACCCAGCGTTAATTCTGTACACCTCAGGTACCACAGGGCAAGCTAAGGGCGTGGTGTCCAGCAATAAAGCTCTGTGTCAGGCGCTCTATGCTTTGGATTTCCAAGGCGCGTTAGCCTATATGACTTCACCAGAGCGGGTGAAACCGCTGCTTGATTCAGGGCTGCAGCCGACCATGTTGCTGGCGTACCCGATGTTTCATGTCAGTGGCTTACTGGCACAGTTTATGAGTGCGTTGCGCGGTGGTCGTCGTCTAGTGATTATCTATAAGTGGGATGTAGATGATGCGATCAACACCATTCGGGATGAAAAAATCACCCAGTTTGCCGGTGTGCCAACCATGATGCAGCAGTTGATTCACAGTGAGCGTTTTGCCAGCTCTGACACCGATACTCTATTTGCATTGGGACTTGGTGGCAGTGCGGCGTCCACGGCATTGTTGAATAAACTGCTGGAGAGCAAGCCGATGGCCTTATCGGGCAATGGCTATGGTATGACCGAAAGCAACGGCATCTGTTCGGCGCAAGGTGGTAACCAGTTTGTTGCGTTTCCAGAGTCAGTTGGTTGGCCTTTGCCATTGGCTGAAGTCATTATTGGTGACAGCCCGGATCAACCAGAGCCAACAGGTCGCAGTGGGCCTATTTGGCTGCGCACATCAGCAATGATGGATGGTTATTGGAATAAGCCAGAAGACACCCGTGAGGTGATGCAAGATGGTTGGTATTTCACTGGTGATGTGGGCTATCTAGATGAGCATGGCATGCTCTATATCACCGATCGAATCAAAGATATTATTATTCGCGGTGGCGAAAACATCTCAGCAGTCGAAGTGGAACATTGTATTTGCGAGCATCCAGAAGTAGAGGAGGCAGCTGTATTTATGCTGCCGGATGCTAACTTTGGTGAGACCGTAGGGATGGTGGTGCGGACGCGAAACAAGGTCAATGAGGATGATTTATTGGCTTTTATGGCGCAGCATTTAGCATCTTACAAACTGCCAGAGCGTATTTGGTTTGCTGACAAAGAATTGCCGCGCAGTGCCACGGGCAAATTGCTGAAAGCACAGGTCAGAAAAGAGTTTGCGGGCCTAGATTAGTGGTACTGAGTTGGCCTGCGCTGTAACAGGTAGGCCAGCTGCTGATGCAGTTAACAGAGGCACAAAAAATGGCGATTAAATCGCCATTTTTTGTGGTCAGGAAAACAGTTACAAGCTTAATGCTGCGTTAGTACCACTGCTCAGCGCGCCTTCAATATAGCCCAGTTTGTCGCAGTCACCGATGGTGATGGCGTTAAAACCTTGCTGGCTGAAACTATCGGCCAAACTGTGATCGGGGCTGGCGCCCACTGCGAGCACCACAGAGTGTGCTGCTACGTTATGGCTGTGGCCTTCTTTATCTTGATAATGGACGTGGTTTTTGTCGATCAGGGTCACTGTGCTGTGAGTCAGCATAGGCACATGGTGGTCGTTGAGGTTGTCCAGCACCCGCCAGCGCCGCACAATGGATAGCTCTGCACCCAACGATGGACCAGGCTCCAACACAGTAACCTTGCGTCCACGCTCAATCAAAAACTCAGCCAGCTCGAGTCCAACCAAGCCACCGCCAACAATCACGACATTTTTACCCAACGGCATCCATAGCTTAGACAGACCTTTAAGAGCGTCACGGCTGTTGGTTGCGCCACTGAGACTGCCAGCAAGCATCATCGTGCGTTGAGCGAGTGACAGCTTATTTTTAGCGATCTCTTCGGCACGGTCACCGGTCATCAGGCGGCGTAATTCATCACCACTCCAGACATGCTTCATCTGCGCCCCAGGAATGCTGGGCGCATCGCGCTTGGCGCCAGTAGCGACAAATACATGGTCAGCGTTTAAGTTGCGCAGTAGCTCGGGAGAGGCTTCAGTGTTATAGCGAATATCAATGCCCAGTTCTTTAACTTGAGCGGTTAAATTGTCCAGTAAAGCACCGTTTTCTGGGTAGGCTAGAGCGGCAAAAAACAAGGTGCCACCGAGTCTATTGCTGCGCTCAATTAAGGTGACTTTATGCCCGCGCAGGGTGGCGATGCGCGCGGCTTCCATACCAGCAGGACCACCACCAATAATAACCACATGTTTACTACTCGTGGCTGGCAGCAGCACCTTTTGAAATTCTTGCCCGGTAAAGGGGTTGGCTGCGCACTTGATGCGCTCATTGATAAAAATCTGACTGACGCAGACATAACAGTAAATGCACGGGCGAATTGTTTCAGGTTTGCCAGCAATCAACTTATTGGGTAATTCTGGGTCAGCGAGTAATTTACGGCCCATGGCAATAAAGTCGCAATCCCCATCAGCGATAGCTTTATTGCCAACTTCAGGCTCAATACGTCCAAGCGCAATGACTGGGGTGTTCACCACAGATTTAATCTGTGCGGCCCAGTCTAAATAACCAGCGGGTTTTTGTACCAGCGGTGCATCAGTGAAGTTAGAGCCTCGGTGAATACTGGCATAGGCTGATACAGCAATGGCATGCATGCCTTCTTCATCAGCGATCTGTGCAACTTTTTTCGCTTCTTCAAGGGTGATGCCGCCTTCAGTATGCATTTCATAGGCATCTATGCGCACCCACACGCCAAAGTCTGGGCTGACCCGAGCACGTACCGCCTGAATCACTTCGCGCATAAAGCGCACACGGTTTTCAAAGGAACCGCCGTACTCATCGTCGCGCTGGTTGTGATAGGGCGAGAGGAAGCCGGCAATAATATAGTTGTGCGCAGCATGAATCTCGACGCCATCAAAGCCGGCACGTTCGGCGCGTTCGGCCGCTGCGGCAAACCACTCGATCATTTGCGCAATGTCGTCTTTGTCCATCACCCGAATAACTGGATTGCTGTCCCGTCGTTGCGAACTAATAAAGGTGCCCAGTTCTTCTTTGGTCAGCGCCGACATAATGTCGTTTTTGATCATGCGCGGCATAGAGGGCACCCAAAGATCACGGCCTTCCGCCAAATCCCGCGCGGCAACCTTGCCGCCATGCTGGATTTGCATGGCAATTTTAGCGCCATGCTTGTGCACCCGTTCAGCCAGCTTAGCTAAACCTGGGATGTATTTATCGTCAGATACAGCGCACTGATAAGGTTCTGCAGTGCCGTGGGGGAAGGCAATCGACACAACCCCCATAATAATTAGACCGGCACCACCAGCAGCGCGGGCTTCATAGTAGGCTTGTAACTGTTCGGTACAGTAGCCTTCTGGATCGGAAAAGTTGTCGCCCATCGGTGACAGAATAATCCGGTTGCGCAGATCAATCGGACCGAGTTTGCCAGGGCTAAGCAGATGTTGGTAGTGGCTCATAATAGCTTTCCTGCAATTAGCAAATAAATCAAAGAGCTTGGTTGATCAGCAGTCGTTTAAAAAATTGAGACATTGGCGATTAAACAGCTCTTGATGTTCAACTTGCACCCAATGGCCGCAACGATTAAGCAGAGTAAAGCGTGCGTGAGGGGCATTCTCGAGTACTTTAAATACGCCGCTGGCTGGGTTGAACTTGTCATTAGTGCCCCAGAAGCCAAGAATCGGGCATTTAATTTCATGCAGGCGCTCAGTCATATTTGGCACCAGCATGGTGCTAAACAAGTTGGCTGGCTGAGTCACGGCAACCGCCGCGCGCTCTTCGAGAATGCTGTCTTGTAGCTGGCTGCTATCAAATAGTTGCAGGCTCATAACTTTGCGCATTTGCTCGACACCCATTGGACCTTGGGCATACACCTCTACCATGCGCTTGATACCTTCCATTTCGAAGTAGGTTTCTCGCTCTTCTACGCCACCAGGTGCCATTAGAATAAGATTGTCCACTCGCTCTGGATGATCTAGAACATAGCCTAGAGCAATAGCACCACCTAAGGAGTTGCCGAGCAGGTTGCAGGTTTCTATGCCAATCTTGTCCAGTAGCAGCTTTAAGTTTTCAACGAAAAACGCAAGATCATAATTCACATCGTCAGGTTTATCAGAGCGGCCGAAACCGGGTAGGTCGAGCACAATATTGCGAAAGCCTACATTCTCAAAGGCCGGATAGTTACCTTTGAAATTACTAAAGCCGCTAGCGCCTGGGCCCGAGCCATGCAGCCAGACAACAACTGGGCCACTGCCAATATCTAAATAGTGAAGTGTCAGACCATTATCCAGCTTGGCGTAGGTACCGACTGGAAGAGGCAGATCTTTAGCTTTTGTCATTGAGTTTTTCCTTTTAAGAAGTGGCAGGCTTTATATTGCTGGCCATCGTTGTAAGAGTGCTTGCTGGCTGATTGCCGAGCAATTGCTTGCGGTATTTTGGAATGGCATAAAATAAGAAGCAGCAAGGCACTAACAATAAGCTGGTGGTTACAACCAAGGCATAGCGCAGTGCTTCAGGACCAATAATAATGAAAAGTATATCGCTCACAGCGCCAGCGAAGACGGGACCCAAGCCTGCGCCGAATAAGGTCACGCTCATAAAAAATAGCGAGGTGCCTTGAGCTAACTTATCGGCCGGTAAAATTCGGGTCATGGCGCTGAAGCAGGGCACTGTCCACCAAACACCAAAAAACGCGAAGCCCATATAGAATAAGAACCCAGTAGGGATGGAGGTGCTGCCGATCATAAAGGCAGTGCCGGCAGGCCACAGGTAAAAGGTGATGGCAAAAGGAATGCTGATGGCGGTGCCCAGTAGCGCAGTACCCAGCTGCCAGCCGGGGTCTTTAATCGCCATTTTATCTGTGACAAAACCGCAGACAATGGTACCTATCATCGCTAGCGTGCCACCGCCAAGACCCATCAACATACCTGCTTCTTGAATCGTCAACTGGTGGGAGCGAATCATAAAGCTTGGGGTCCACATTTGAATGGCATAGCCAGCAATTGCTGCTGCGCCGCCGGTGGCTACAATTAGCCAAAGACTGGGGATTTTTAACAGAGTCAACGCCGTGCGCAACATGCCTTGTTCGGGGACACCGGGTGTGGCAGAGGTGGTTGTTTTTGGTGATTTGACGGTAAAAGCTAAAATTAATCCAATCACAATTCCGGGGGCGCCAACAATAATAAAAGTCGCACGCCAGCCGTACAACTCTGCCAGAACCCCGCCAAAACCAATGCCTAAAACAGCACCAAGTGCTGGGCCAAGACCAAATATAGCGAGCGCTCGAGCTCTGAGTCGAGGTGGGTAAAGTTCCGAAATCATTGCCACTGAAGGTGCACTAGCACCGGCCTCGCCGATGGCGACCCCAATGCGTAACAGGACCAGCATCATAAAACTGGCAACGATCCCGCTGAACATTGTAAAAATGCTCCAGATAATACAAGCAGCGGCAATTACAGTCTTGCGCCCGATCCGGTCAGACAAGCGACCTAAAGGCAAACCAAACCCCGTATAGAAGATGGCAAATGCGACCCCGGTTAACAAACCCATCATGGTGTCGGTTGCAGCGAATTCAGTTTTAATGGGCTCTATTAATACGGAAATGATTAAGCGGTCTATATAGCTCATGACATAGATTATTGCTAAAAGCATTAACGCGTAGTGGGCATTGCCAGGCACCTTGTCTGTGTCTTTGACCATGGATGTAACTCTCTTATCATTATTGTTGTGCGTCACTCATCATTGCCGTCAGGGTCGATTGTCTACATCGTCCATTTAGACCAGTTACTGCTTTGTCGGATTAACCTTTAAATTTAGTCCTTACGGACGATGTAGCCCATTGTGCGCTTTCATAATCTGAGTCGTAATTACTTGTAGTGCCTACCCTTTAATGTCGCCTACGGACTGGGTTTGGCTAGCGCAAAACTGACTCATAATTGGAGTGCATATGCTTGGGGTTGATTCGTACGATAAAAATAAAAAACAGGATCAGGCGGTACGCGCACCGGTTTCTGAGCGGGTGCAAAAGAAGCTCGATTTGCGCTCTGCGGCTGCGTCGAAAATTAAACCAACTGATTTTTATACGCTTGGTCAGCGGGTTGAAGATACGATGGCTGAGTTTTCTGAGCATCCATTTTTGATCTACGGTGACCACACCTATAGCTATCAAGACGTTGATGAGCGCGTTAATCAGTATGCCAATGCTTTGCTCGCGCGCGGAGTAGAGCCGGGTGATGTCTGTGCGGTAGCGCTGGAGAATCGTCCAGAGCTTATATTCTGTTGGTTTGCTTTGGCCAAGATTGGCGCTGTTACCACTTTAGTGAATTACCATTTGTCCGGACAGCCGTTGCTGCATGTGTTGCAAGCAACCAATACTAAGTTGGTGTTAGTTGGTGAAGAGTGTATTGCGCCTTTTCTCGCTACGCCTGAAGCGCAAGCCTATCCGCAGTGGCTGGTGCCTGATGCAGAAAACCCAGCCGATGCAGCTGATCTTGCAAGCTTTGATGGTGACTTTGCCGGTCAGGTAGCCGACGCGCCAATTACCCAGCCGGATCCAGCGTTACGTGAAGGTATCCGTGCCGAGGACGATATGCTGTATATCTTCACCTCAGGCACCACTGGTTTACCTAAGGCAGCCCGTTACAGCCATATGCGTTGGATGACATCAGGCGATGTGATGGAAGTAACACTGGAAACCAATACCGATGATGTCTTCTATTGCTGCCTGCCCCTTTATCATGGAGCTGCTGCAACTTCTGTGGTTTCCACTGCATTAGCTTCGGGCGCGTCGATTTTTATTCGACGCAGATTCAGCGCCAGTCGTTTTTGGAGTGATGTGCGCACCCATAAGGTCACGGTTTTTCAGTATGTGGGTGAAATATGCCGCTATCTGCTCAACCGACCTGAGTCAGCCGAAGAAAAGAACAACACGCTGCGCAGCATGTTAGGTGCTGGACTGACGTCTGATACTTGGCAGCGCTGGGTGAAACGTTTTGGTCAGTTGGATGTATATGAAGGTTGGGGCGCAACAGAGGCCAACACTGCAACCATCAACTTGGATAACCACATAGGCTCTTGCGGGCGGATTCCAGATTGGAATAAAACCAACTTGCGCTTGTTACGTATTGATCAAGAAACCCAAGAATATGTGCGCGATGAAAATGGATTTTATGTGCACTGTGAGCCGGGTGAAGTTGGTGAGGCGGTTGGCTTTATTGTTGACTCGCCGATGACTGGGGCGGGGCGTTTTGAAGGCTACACCTCACAAGAGGCCACTGAAAGTAAGATTCTAAGAAATGTATTTCAGCAGGGTGATGCCTGGTGGAGCTCCGGTGATCTGCTGCGTTATGACGCTGATGGTTATTGCTATTTTGTTGATCGGGTTGGCGACACCTTCCGCTGGAAAAGTGAAAACGTTTCCACCCAGGAAGTCGCCACTGAGTTGGGCGATTTCGCTGGCATGGAGTTTATCAACATCTACGGTGTTGCTGTGCCAGAAAATGAAGGGCGGGCGGGCATGGCCTTGGTGGTGATGCAGCAAGGTTATGAGTTTAATCCGCAAGATTTTTATCATTATGTCTGTGAGCGCTTGCCGCATTATGCACGACCGGTTTTTGTACGGGTTGGTTCGCAAGCAGATATGACCACTACCTTTAAACACAAGAAAATAGATTTACAAAAGCAGGGTTATAACCCGAATAATTTTACTGATGCTTTGTATATCAAAGACGACAGCCTCGAAACCTATAGCTCTTACAGTGATGCGGTGCTTGCCAGAAACGATTTGTTACCTTTTGTGGAGGGTGGCACATGAGCTTTAACGCGAGTCCCGCAGAGCAAAAACACCATGAGTTGAGTTTTCCATGGGCAACTCCGCCCAAAAATGGCGACTGGCAGACGGTTGCCGATGGCGTTGTTTGGTTGCGGATGCCGCTGCCGTTTAGTTTGGATCATATTAACTTGTACTTGCTGCGTCATGATGATGGTTGGGTAATTGTCGATACCGGTTTGGGTACCAAGCAAACCCGTGAGGTTTGGGAGCGAGTGTTTGTTGAGGTGATGCAAGGTGAGCCAGTCAAGGCAGTCATCGCCACTCACTTTCATTATGACCACTCAGGCTCATTGGGTTGGCTGTCACGACGTTTTAAGTGTCCGGTCTATATGACTCGGGGTGAATATCAGGCGCTTTTTGTGAGTCCAGCTTCAGGTGCTGAAGTGGGTTGGGAAGTCTCGCAGTTTTATCGCCACAGCGGCCTGCCCGATGAGCAAGTGGCTGGATTACTAAGGGTGATTGGCGATAGCAGCTATGAGCAAGATGCGCCGGACAGCTATAACCGATTGGTGGATAACCAAGTGTTGCGCATCGGTAAGTATGACTGGGAAGTGGTGCTGGCCTCTGGCCATTCCCCTGAGCATGCCTGTTTATATAATCGTCAGGCCAACCTGTTTATTTCAGGCGATCAGGTGTTGCCGCGGATCACTTCAAGTGTTTGCGTCACCATCACTGAGCCTGATGCGAATCCGCTTAAAGAATGGCTGGAAAGTTTGCAGAAGTTGCGCGAAGTAGCAGATGAGGTTTTGGTTCTGCCTGCCCATGAACGTCCGTTTTATGGCTTGCATCATCGTCTTGGGCAGTTGATCGAACACCATCACGGTCACCTCGATGCATTGCTGGAAGAAATGACTGAAGCGCAAACTGCTGACCAATTGATGCGGTTTATGTTTCCAAAAGTGCGCTCATCGTTCGATGTGTTACTCGCCAATGGCGAAACACTGGCGCACCTTAATTTTTTATTGGGAGAGGGGCGGATTACACGAAAACTGATAGGGGAGTGTTATCGCTACCAGCGTTTGCTTGGTAGTCGCGAGTCATCTGTAAATATGCAGGTGACTCATATTTAAACAAGAAGTGGTTTTTAAAACATAGCTGATATGCCTTAAACCTGGAGAGTTAGCATGAGTAAAAATAACAAAAAGGGCTCTATCTTCCATCTAAATCGGCTGGTTAAAACCAGTTTGGTCGCTGCGGTAGCAGCTGGTGTTACAACAATGGCCAGTGCTGGCGAGCCGATCCATTTTGAGCATGGCGGTAGCTTATCGTGGAGTCTGACTACGGGTTATGGCATCGGTATGCGAATGGAGAAGCAAGATAAGAGACTGATAGCCGATATAAACGCAGATGATGGTAACCGGAACTTTGATCGCTACTCGTTAACCACACACCGTATTGGTGCGTTAGGTGAACTGGTGTACACCAATGACACCAGTAGTTGGGGTGAGTGGGGTGGTGTATTACGCGGCACTACTTTTTATGACGATGTTTACCATCGTAGAAATGATAATAAGAGTTCTTCGGTTAACCATTTTCGCGCTAGTGATAAGTTTGGCCGTGGCGCTAAATATTACAGTGGTGGGCGTAGCCGCTTCTTAGATGCATATTTATTTAGCGATATAAAACTGCCCAATAGTCAGTATTTAGCACTTAAGGGTGGTCGGCATGTGGTGTCTTGGGGTGAGGGCTTGTTTTATCCTGGGGTAAATGGTGCGCAAGGTCGTGTGGATGTGGTTAAGTCCAGTACGCCGGGTACTGAAACTAAAGAAATACTGCTGCCAACGGGGCAGGTATCCGCAGACTGGAACATTGGTCCGAAGTTTGGCCTGTCTGCTTACTACCAATATGAATGGCTAGAAAATGAGTTGAACCCAGTGGGCAGCTTTACTTCCACGTCTGACTATATTGGGCCGAGAGCTGACTACTATCTTTTAAATCTTGATCCTAAGGGTGGCGCTGCATACGCAGGTATGAATAAGCCGAAGGATAGTGGGCAGTATGGTGTGCGTGCCATCTATCGGCCGAATTTTGATTGGGAATTCTCACTTTTCCATATTAACTACCATGATAAAAACCCTGCAGGAATCACGTTAGCTTCAGATTACTCCAGCTATAAAATCAACTATTACGACAATATCAAGCTCACAGGTGTCAGTGCCTCCACCAGCTTTGGTGATACTCAGGTCTCCAGTGAGATTTCTTACCGTGATGGCGCGCCTGTTATTATTTTAGGACCCAATGGCACACCTACGGATACACGCGGTAAAGGTTACCAAGCGCAGGTAAGTTTTATCCATACTTTGGGTAGTATGCCTTGGTCGCGCGGTACCACTATCGTCGGTGAGCTTGTGCATACCGGTGTTACTGGTGTGGACTCGCATAGAGAAGGCGGGCGTTCTTATAGTAAATATAAAATTGATACAGATGACTTTTATCAAACTAAAACTGCTACAGCCTACACATTACAAGTGAGTCTAGAGTACCCAGGTTTATTCTCGGGGTGGGATTTGGATGTACCAGTTAGTTTTTCTCACGTAATTGATGGAAAAACACCTTTACAGGGCGCTATTGCTGGTGGCCAAGGTGACCGCCGCTTATCCGTTGGCACCACTTTTAAATACCTCAATAATTTGGAGTTAGACCTCAATTACGTTGCCTATTTAGGTGAAGCAAGTATGAGAAGAAACCGCCAGCTTACAGATCGTGATGAGTTGACCTTCTCAGCAAAATACTCGTTCTAATTAGCAAATTATGTATTGCGAGCTTAGCGTTATAACCCGCTAAGCCCATAAGTAAAATAAGAGTTGGAGATAATAATAATGATATATCGCCGCGCTAGTATGGCTTTTACACTGACTTCTATTCTGGCTCTACCTGCTGTAGGTTTTGCCGCAGTGAGCCCCGAAGAAGCAGCAAAGTTGGGCAATGAGTTAACCTGTGTAGGTGCCGAGCAAGCAGGTAATGCCGCGGGAACGATCCCTGAATATACAGGAAAGTACCTTGGTAAAGTACCAGGCTGGAATCACGAGCTTCATAGCGGTGGGCATCCGGTTGACCCTTATGCGGATGAGAAGCCCCGAGTGGTGATTACTGCTGCAAACTATAAAGAGCATGCGGAGCACTTAACTGCCGGTCAAAAAGGCATGTTTGAGAAGTACCCAGATACTTTCCGTATGGAGGTGTACCCAACTCATCGTGACTTCCGTTATCCGGACTTTGTTTGTGAGCGCGCCAAGCAAAATGCGCTGACCGCTAAAGTGGTCGATGGGGGTTATGGTGTTGAAGGCATTGGTCATAACTTATTCCCGATTCCCAAGTCGGCCATTGAAGTGCTGTGGAATCATCAGCTGCCTTATCGTGACTGGACTGAGGAAAGTACCCGGGACATTATTGTTGTAGGTGCAAATGGTTCCAATGCTCATGGGCGTACGGAAGGGTTATGTTTGGCGCCGTCGAACAACCCCCATGAAACACCAGTGACAGAAGGACTTTCAGCGTATTGCTTGACGAAGACGATTCTGCCTGCGCGTGAGGCTGGTAATGCTTCATTGGCCCATGAGCCTTATAACTACTTAACCAGTTCGCGGACAGCTTGGTCGTATAATTCAGGCACCCGTCGTGTGCGTTTAGCGCCAGGTTATGGTTATGATCAAAGTCTAAGTGGTAGTGGTGGGGCTTTAACCATTGATGAGGATCGCTTGTTCAATGGTGCGCCTGATCGCTACGATTGGGAGTTGATTGGTAAGAAAGAAATCTACATTCCAGCGAATGGTTACAGAACTGAAGTGGGCGACCTGAAATATGATGATCTGTTGACCAAAAATCACCCTAACCCCGATCATGTACGCTATGAGTTGCGTCGTGTGTGGGTAATTGAAGCAAGCTTGAAAAAGGGCAGTCGTCACCTGTACGGCAAGCGTCGTATGTACTTAGATGAGGATACTTGGCATACAGTTATTTCTGATAACTATGATAGCCGCGGTAACTTATGGAAGTATGCCTTTGTTAACACTATCTATCACCCTGATATGAGTGCTTGGAGATCTGGCACATCTTTTTATCACGACTTAAACACGGGTGATTATGTTGCTTATAACCTAACTAACGAGCGTCGTAAGAGCGCAATTATCAATAAGAAAGGTTACGATGAAGGCGATTTCACACCTGACCGTTTACGTGCGGTAGGTCGTTAATCTAACCTAGGTTTATGCTTGGTTAGCCTAAGAGAAAGCCCATGCAGATGCGTGGGCTTTTTTTTTTGCCTTAAGCTCGTTGCAGGCTGTGGTTTTATTCTCTAGGCCTTTTGGACGATGAGTGATGCTCTGCAGTCTTGTAAAAAAGGCATAGAAAGATCGCAGATAATATCTATAAAAAGGTGCTCTAGATGGGTTGGAAAGGCGAAGCAGCCATTGTTGGTGCTGCACAGTATAAACCACAAAAATATTCTGAAGCCCCACAAATGTTCCATTTGGAGCAGGTGGCTGATTTAGCTCGGCAAGCACTGGCTGATGCTGGACTTGAGGCCAGTGATCTTGATGGGCTGGTGATTAACGGCCCGCATTTCCATGAGGCTTCAGTTTTTGTGCCAGCGATGGCCGCAGAATACTTAGGTTTAGCGGTTAACTTTGCCGAGGTCGTGGATCTGGGCGGTACCACCCCAGTAGGTATGGTGTGGCGTGCTGCTGCAGCGATTGAGATGGGGTTGTGTCAAGCCGTGCTCTGTGTGCTGCCAATGCGTATGGCGCCCTTTGGCCCGGATGAAGATCCAACCGCCATGGCGCGAGCGATGCGCTTTGGCGGTCACAGTACGGCCTTTGGTGCGCCGGAAGCTGAGTTTGATTTGCCCTATGGGCATCTGGGGCAAAATACCGGCTATGCCATGATCGCTAAACGTTATGCTGCGCAATATGGTTATGATGAAAAAGCCATGGCGAAAATTGCCGTTGATCAGCGCACCAATGCCTTGGCCAATCCCAATGCTATTTTCCATGGTCAGCCGCTGACGATTGACGATGTGCTCAATAGTCGCATGGTGGCTGATCCACTGCGGGTGCTGGAAATTGTTATGCCAGTGGCCGGCGGTGCAGCGGTAATTGTTGCTTCCAAAGAGGTGGCGGCACGCGCCCGTAACCGTGGTGCGCATATCACCGGTTTTGGCGAGCGCTTGGGTTACAAATCACCCACTTACTCCCCTGATATGACCGAAACCCCAGTGGGGCCAGCGGCGCGCCGCGCATTTGCAATGGCCGGTTTAAAACCGTCAGATATTAATGCTGCACAGATTTATGACTGCTACACCATTACCGTGTTGCTCAGTCTTGAGGATGCGGGTTTCTGTCCTAAAGGCGAAGGCATGCGTTTTGTTCGTGACAATGATTTGACCTGGAAAGGGAATTTTCCGGTGAATACCCATGGTGGCCAGCTCAGTTTTGGTCAGGCGGGTTCGGCGGGCGGTTTCTCGCAAATTATCGAAGCCTTTGATCAGATTCGAGGCAAAGCGGAAGAGCGTCAATTGAAAAACTGTGATCGCGTGTTTGTCTCCGGTACCGGGGGCGTCATGAGTGAGCAGGGCGCACTGATTCTTGAGGGAGCATAATAATGTCTACTAATAAGCCGATGCCGGTCGCTACTTATATTTCGGCACCTTTCTGGGATGGTCTCAAAGACGGCAAGATTCTGATGCAGCATTGTGCTAACTGTGAGAAATGGACTTTCTATCCCCGTCGTCATTGTTCCCATTGCTTGTCAGATCAGGTTGAATTTCGCGAGGTGTCTGGTGAGGGTACGCTGTATACCTATACCGTTGCTAGAATTCCCACTCTGCCTGAGTTTGCAGGGCCTGAGCCACAGTTGATGGCAGTGGTTGAGCTGGATGAGGGGGTGCGTGTTAATACCACCTTGGTTGGTTTAACAGAGGATGAAATTGAAATTGGTATGCGCGTCAAACCAGTGCGTGCTGTGGTCAGCAAAGACGGGACCGTGCTGTTGCGTTTTACCGGAGTAAATGTCGATCTTGATGAAATAGATGAAGTGCCAAAGCAGCCAGATGCCCCGTTGGTAGAAACTGAGGCAGCAGTACGGCAGATTCCCTTAAGTGATGACGCAGCGCTGCAGTCGTTGGTCTCTGAAGAATTCAGCCCGTGGAGTAATCAGCTGCTGGTGGATCAAGAGATGATCAATCAGTTTGCTGAGTTATCTGGCGATAATTATTGGATTCACACAGATCCTGAGCGCGCCCGTAAAGAAGGGCCATTTGGTGGCACCATTGCCCATGGTGCTTTGGTGCAGGTGTTGACTTCTAAGCTGAAGGTTGATTTAGGTTTTGAAATTACCGGGTTCACTAATATGGTCAACTATGGATCCGAGCGCCTACGCTTTCCGTCACCGGTGCCCGCTGGCTCGCTGATTCATTCCCGTGGTCGAGTTAAATCCATTGAGCGCAGTAAGCGCGGTACGCAGATGATTCTTGAGCTGAATATTCATGTGGTCGGCCAAGAGCGTCCCGCAGTGATCAATGATCTGATTATTCTGTATATGTAAGCGTTTTATATAAGCTGTTTTGCTTGGAATGCAATGCTTATATTTTAACCGCCTCAGCGTCAGCGAGGCGGTTTTTTTTGCTTAAAAAACACCCTGATCTAAGCCGTAAAACCTTAGTCTCAATGGACGATGAGCAATTATGGCGTTCACGCAATAATTCAAAACAGTCCTAAAACCAAGTGTATCAGGAGAATAATTACAATGAGTACGGTTCAGTCATTGAGTTACATCGTCACTCAGGTTCAGAGTCTTGAGTCCTGGCGTCACTACGCTGAAGAAGTGTTAGGCATGATGACGTCTAGCGAAGCTGATGGCACGTTGCGGATTAAAATGGACGAGCGTCCTTTTCGCATCTTGGTGCAAGAGGGTCCAGTGGATGTGTATCTAGTCTCCGGTTGGGAGCTGGGCAGCGAGGAAGATTTTAACGCCATGCTCAAGCACCTTGAGGAGCAAGGTGTCAGCTATGAGTTGGGTGATCGCGCACTGTGCATTTCACGGGGTGTGCAAGCAGTTGCCTCCCTGGCGGATCCGGCGGGGAATCGTCATGAGCTGAGCTGGGGGCATGTTTCAGGTTGTCAGCCCTTTATCTCGCCGCAGGGCGTGCCGCGCTTTGTTACCGGAGATATGGGTTTAGGTCACACCGTATTGCCAGCACCAAATTTTGATGAGTGCGCTGCATTTTATCGCGATGTATTGGGTTTCCGCAATTCCGATATTTTTAACTTTCGTCCTGAACCCTTAGCCGACCCGACCCGCATTCACTTTATGCATTGCGGTAATGCCCGCCACCACAGCTTGGCAATTGCTGAATACGATGTGCCCAGTAAGTGCATTCATATGATGGTTGAAGTGGAGAATATGACTGAAGTGGGGCGTGCCCATGATCGTCGTGAAGCCCACGGAGTGCCGTTATCAGCAACTCTGGGGCAGCACTTAAACGACAAAATGACTTCGTTTTATATGAAAACACCGTCCGGTTTTGACTTGGAGTACGGCTGGGGTGGCTTGCAGATCGACAGGGACAACCACACCGTTTTTGAATTTAATCGCGTTAGTGTCTGGGGTCACGATTTTAGTGTGGGCCAGCAACAAGGAGAAACAGAATGAATAAGCAAATGACCTCTGCAGAAGCGGTTGCTCAGCTAAGAGATGGAATGACCATTGGTTTTGGTGGCTGGGGTCCACGTCGCAAGCCGATGGCCATTGTGCGTGAAATCCTGCGCAGTGATGTAAAAGATTTAACTGTGGTGGCGTATGGCGGACCAGAAGTGGGCATGTTGTGTGCGGCTGGAAAAGTTAAAAAGTTGATTTTTGGTTTTGCCACTTTGGATGCGATTCCGTTGGAGCCGTATTTCCGCAAGCTGCGTCAAGCGGGCAAGCTCGATGTGATGGAGTTGGACGAAGGTTTATTTCAGTTGGGTCTGAAGGCTGCAGGTATGCGCATGCCATTTTTACCGGCCCGGGCTGGTTTAGCCACAGATGTATTAACCTACAACCCTGAGTTGAAAACCATTCGTTCGCCTTACGCCGATGGCGAAGAAGTATTGGCCATGCCAGCGCTCTACCTTGATGTGGCCTTTGTCCATGTCAATCGCGCCGACCGTTTGGGTAACACCTTGGTCACCGGTAACGATGCCTATTTTGATCACCACATGGTGCGTGCCGCCAAGCAAGCCTTTGTCTCTGCGGAAGTTGTGGAAGAAAAGTTTGCCCTGAGCAAAGAAGAGGCGCGTTTTAATACCTTTGAACGCTCGCTCGTCACTGGCGTAATTGAGGCACCTTTTGGTGCGCATCCAACCATGTGCAGCCCAGACTACGGCTGGGATATGAAGCATCTTAAAGAATACAGTGATGGCGCAAAAGAGGATAACGGCTGGGATGCCTATGTGGAAAAATATGTGCAAGGCGGTGAAGAACAGTACCGCGAAGCCAATGGCGGCGATGAGTACCTTGCAGCCATTCCAGTGCCATCATTCTAAGGAGTAGTGATATGACAACCCAAAATTTCAGTCTTGCAGAACTTATGATTGTGGCTGCTGCAGAAGCCTTTCGTGACAACGGTGAAGTATTGGCATCTGGCTTAGGCATTATCCCTCGTTTGGCTGCCAGCTTGGCCAAAATGACCCACTCGCCAGAGTTGTTGATGACCGACAGTGAAGCTTTTTTAGTGGAAGAGCCCATTCCAGTGGGTCCCCGTGGCGATTACCAGCCCAAGTATTCAGGTTATATGCCGTTTGAGCGGATTTTTGACAACGTTTTCCGTGGTCAACGCCATGCCATGGTCGGTCCTATTCAGATTGACCGTTGGGCGCAGAATAACCTGTCGATCATCGGTGATGATTATCAAAAGCCCAAAGTCGCCATGCTCGGTGTGCGTGGTCTGCCGGGTAATAGCATTAACCATATGAACTCGTTCTTTGTACCCAGCCACAGCAAGCGTGTGTTTGTTGAAGGCGAGGTGGATATGGTGTCCAGCGTTGGTTTTAAAGAAGAGCGCTGGAGCGAGCATATGCGTCGCGACACCATGGGGATTGGTCTGACTATCACTGATTTATGTGTGATGGACTTTAAAGGCCCTAATAATGCTGCGCGAGTCCTGTCTTTGCACCCGGGTGTGAGCTTTGAGCATGTACAGAACAATACTGGCTTCCCTTTGCTTAAAGCAGATGATCTCAAAGAGACTGTGGCGCCGACGGCTGAGCAGCTGGACGTGATCGCACAGATGGATCCGCACAACTTACGCGCGAAACAGCTGAAAGGGAATCCAGCTGGCATTCGCACTGCAGAGCAGGTTGAAGCATGAGTGATTTGGACAAATTAACCCCCCGTGTTGATGAATCTATTTACGAAACTGACGAGCCTGTGCAGTACCGGGTTGAGGATGGCATTGCCATCCTGACCATGAGTCGCCCCAAGTACAACAATGTGCAGAACTCACAGATGACCTATGCGCTGGATCAGTTGTTTGCTCGTGCGATCAATGACGATGAGGTAAAAGTCATTATGTTGACCGCGACTGGTAAGCACTTTTCCGCCGGACACGATATCGGCACGCCGGGGCGTGACGTCAATAAAACGTTTGAACGGGAAAGTTTATGGTGGGATCACAGTAATAAGCCCGGCGGCGAGTTTCTCTATGTCCGTGAGCAAGAGGTGTATCTGAATATGTGCCGTCGCTGGCGTGATATGCCTAAGCCAACCATTGCCGTGGTGCAAGGTGGCTGTATTGCCGGTGGCTTGATGCTGGCGTGGGTCTGCGACTTTATTGTCGCCAGTGATGATGCCTTCTTCCAAGACCCGGTGGTGCGTATGGGTATTCCTGGGGTGGAGTACTTTGCTCATGCCTTTGAAATGCATCCGCGGATTGCCAAAGAGTTTCTGATGTTGGGTGATCGTATGCCGGCTGCCCGTGCGTATGAACTGGGCATGGTCAACCGCGTTGTACCCCGTGATGAGCTGGAAGCTGAAGCGCTGAAAATGGCTCAACGTATTGCCACGCAACCCCGTATGGGCTTGGCTCTCACCAAACAAGCTGTGAACCATATTGAAGACTTACAAGGTAAGCGCACCGGCATGGAAGCTGCCTTTGCTTGGCACCATTTTGCGCATGTACACAATGAGCAAGTCTCTGGCGACAAGCTGGCGGGCTTTGATGGTAAGGCAATGGCTGAGCGCAATAAGGCTGAGGCGAAAGGCGGAGACAAGTCATGACATTACCGCGAACGCGATTGACCGATGCATTGGGATGCCGTTATCCGATTGTTCAGACCGCAATGGGTTGGGTTTCTGATTCCAATCTTGTGATCGCTACGACCGAGGCCGGCGGCTTTGGTTTCTTGGCGGGCGCAACCATTGATGCAGCTGAACTGGAGGGTGAGATTAAACGGGTCATCAGTAAAACTGGTGGCAGTAACTTTGGCCTTAATTTCCATATGTTTCAGGAAAATGCGGCTCAATGCATTGATTTGGCGATTAAATATCGTCTTAAAGCCGTCAGTTACGGTCGCGGGCCTGATAAAGAAACCATTGCCCGTTTCAAAGCAGCAGGGGTTTTATGTATTCCTACCGTGGGCGCGGTTAAACATGCGCTCAAAGCCATTGAGCTGGGTGCTGACATGATCACCATCCAAGGCGCAGAAGGTGGTGGCCATACCGGTGGCGTGCCCAGCACGATTTTATTACCCCAGGTGTTGGATGCGGTATCGGTGCCGGTGATTGCTGCTGGTGGTTACTCCACTGGGCGTGGTTTGGCCTCAGCGCTGGCCGCTGGAGCAGAAGGCATCGCCATGGGCACACGCTTTATGATGACCTCCGACTCGCCGACGCCCAAAAGCACTCTCGAGCGTTACTTGCAAACTAAAGATACGCAGCAGATTAGAGTCACCTTGGCCGTGGATGGCATGCGCCACCGTATGGTCGATAACGAGTTTATCCGTCACTTAGAGTCCAAAGGTCCCATTGGCCGTTTGTGGATTGCGTTGCGCAGTGCCCGTAAATGGCAGGCGCAAACGGGTATGAGCACCAAGCATATGATTAAAACCTTTATCAGTGCGGTTAAAGATGACCCCTCAGCAATGTCGCAAGTGGTGATGGCGGCCAATCAGCCGGTGTTGCTGCAACGCTCCATGGTTGAAGGTTTTCCAGCTGAAGGCATTTTACCCAGTGGTCAGGTGGCAGCAGCCATTGATGATTTGCCCAGTTGTGCTGAGCTGATTGAAAGCATTGTGCATGAGGCGGAGCAGTGTTTAGAGCGGCTGCAGGCGCGCCGTGTCCCCTTAACAGATATTGAATCTTAGTAAGCAGGAGTTCCATTATGAGCACCCCAAGTAGTTCTGCATTTACGACTGAAATAAAAGATGGCATCGCCGAGTTGGTGCTAAATAAACCACCGGTTAACGCACTCAACAGCGACGAGTGGCTGGCGTTAGCCCAGGGCATTGACACTTTGGGTGCTAATGAGGACGTACGCGTCATTATTATCCGTGCTGAAGGCCGTGGTTTTTGTGCCGGAGTTGATATCAAAGAGTTGGACGCCCACCCTGAGCTGATTGTTCGAGTCAATGCCGGCAACTATGCCACTTTCCGTGCTGTGCATTTATGTCCAGTACCGGTGATTGTTGCAGTACATGGTTTTGTGCTTGGCGGCGGCATTGGTATCACCGGTGCGGCCGATATTGTGCTGGCGTCTGAGTGTGCCAGCTTTGCATTACCAGAAGTGGACCGTGGCGCTATGGGTGGCGGAGCGCATTTGCAGCGTCTGTTCCCAGTGCAAAAGGTACGCCATATGTTCTTTACCGGCGAGGCGGTCAGTGCCCCTGATGCCATGCAGTATGGGTTTATTGAACGCTTAGTGACTAAAGATGAATTGCCTGCGGCAGCGCGTGAAATTGCCAGCACCATTGCCGCGAAAAGTGGCGTGATGATTCGTATCGCAAAAGAAGCGCTCAATGGCATTGAAGATGGCGATCTAGAGAAGAAATATCGCTGGGAGCAAGGTTTTACCCTTGAAGCCTATACCACCGCCGATTCTGCGGAAACTCGCCGGGCATTTGTTGAGAAACGCGAAGCCAACTTCTAATTAAGGCTGGTGCAGGAGAAAACAGCTATGCAATTGAAATTTACTGATAAGCAAAATGCGTTTCGCCAAGAAGTTAAGCAATGGCTGGCGCAAAACGTGCCAGAGAAGCCACTGCAAAGTTATGACACCCGAGAGGGCTTTGAAGAGCACCGTCTGTGGGAAGCGAAATTGTATGAAAGTCGCCTGTCGATGGTGATGTGGCCTGAGCACTTAGGTGGTCGTGGCTGTGATCTGATCGAGTGGCTGATTTTTGAAGAAGAGTACTACTCGGCTGGCGCACCCATGCGGGTCAATCACAACGGCCAGTTATTGCTAGGGCCAACTTTAATGGAGTTTGGCACCGAAGAGCAGAAGGAATACTTCTTGCCACGCATCGCTTCCAGTGAGGATATGTGGGCGCAAGGCTGGTCTGAGCCGGATGCCGGTTCAGATATGGCGGCGATTCGTAGCCGCGCTACACCCGATGGTGACGAGTTTATTATCAATGGGCAGAAAACCTGGTCCACCCGTGCCATCTATGCCGACTGGTTATTTGGCTTGTTCCGTTCTGATCCCGAGAGCAAACGTCACCATGGCCTCAGCTATATGATGGTGCCGTTGGATGCGCCAGGGGTCACGGTGCGTCCAATCAAGGCACTCAATGGCAAGGAAGCTTTTGCTGAAGTATTTTTTGATGATGTGCGCATTCCAGCATTTAACTGCATTGGTGACGTGGGGCAGGGTTGGGCAGTCGCCATGGCGACCGCAGGTTTTGAACGTGGCTTATTGCTGCGCTCACCGGCGCGCTTCCAGTCGACGGTTAAACGTTTAGTTGATTTGTACCGTAAATATGCAGCCGAGCATGGCGAGAACGGTCGTTTACGTGATGCGGTGATTGATTGCTGGATGGGCGCGGAAGCCTATGCGCACTCCGCTTATCACACCGTGGGTCTGACCAGCAAAGGCGCGGTGATTGGTGCTGAGTCGAGCATTAACAAAATCATCTGGTCGGAATTGGACTTGAAGATGCACGAAACCGCCATGGAAATGCTCGGTGCCTATGCTGAGCTGCAGTCTGGCTCACCAGAAGCGGTGGATGATGGCAACTGGCTGGAAGGCTTCTTGTTTGCCCAAGCCGGGCCAATTTATGCCGGTACCAATGAAATTCAGCGCAACATCATTGCCGAGCGTTTGCTCGAATTGCCGCGTGGATAAGAGGACAGATCATGGATTTTACATTTACCGAAGATCAACTCACCTTCAAGGATGCGATCAGCCGTTTTTTAATGACTGAAGCACCACCCGAGATGTTGCGTGATATCTGGGAAACTGAAGCGGGTCGCTCGCAAGAGTTACATTGCAGCATTGCTGAGCAGGGTCTAACAGCCGTATCCGTGCCTGAAGAACAAGGCGGTTTGGGCATGGATGATATTGCCTGGGCATTACTGACCCAAGAGTTGGGCTATTACGCGATCCCAGATTCGATGGTCGATACTGCCTATGTGGCGACCGGTTTATTAAGCACTTTACCGACCAGCGTGGCGCTGCGCAATGAGTTGCTGACGCAGGTGGCGGAAGGCAATACCCGTATTGCTGTGGCCCATAGCATTAACCCATTGGCCGCCGATGTGCATTTGGCCGATAAGATTCTTATTGAGCATCAAGGTGCAGTGCACGTGGTGACCAGTGAGCAGTTTGAGCAAGAGAGCAATAGCAGTATTGATAGCTCACGCCGTTTAAGCAAGGTCAGCTTTACCCCAAGCGCTGACAGTCAAGTGCTGGATGCACAGGCTGGGGCAGCGATCTGGAATCAGACGTTAAATCGTGGTGCGCTCGCTGTTGCGGGACAAAGCTTGGGCTTAGCGCAGCGTATGCTCGATTTGTCAGTGGACTATGCCGTGCAGCGCAAACAGTTCGGCAAGCCCATTGGTAGTTTTCAAGCAGTCAAACATAAATTAGCCGATGTGGTCAGTGCCATTGAATTTGCCAAACCGGCCCTGTACCGCGCTGCCTACGCGCTGGCGCATGCTGAACCCCGTGCTGACTTGCATGTGTCGCACGCCAAGTTGGCTTGCTGTGAGGCCGCCATCGTTGCTGCACGTCACGGTATTCAAGTGCATGGCGCGATGGGTTACACCTGGGAAGCTGACCTGCAAATGTTTATGAAGCGGGCTTGGGCCTTGAATGCCTCTTGGGGTACGCAAGAGTTTCACCGCCAGCGCATTGCCGATGATATTTTTGCCGATGGTGCAGCGGTTGGACCTCGATACACTTTTGGAGAGTAACAGCATGGCTGAAGCTTATATTGTTGATGCCTTACGTAGCCCTACGGGCAGACGTAAAGGTGGATTATCTGATGTGCACGCCATTGATTTGGGCGCGCATGTGCTGAAAGCGCTGGTTCAGCGCAATGCGATTCCAGATGAAGATTACGATGACGTGATTTTTGGTTGCGTGGATACCATTGGCTCCCAAGCCGGTGATATTGCCCGCACCAGTTGGCTCGCGGCTGGTTTGGCGCTGAATGTACCGGGTACTACGGTGGATCGCCAGTGTGGCTCTTCTCAGCAAGCACTGCACTTTGCAGCGCAGGCGGTGATGAGTGGCACCCAAGATGTGATCGCCGTTGGCGGTGTGCAGACTATGACGCAGATCCCAATTTCCAGTGCGATGTTGGCTGGACAGCCGTTGGGTTTTCCGGATCCATTCTCTGGCAGCAAAGGCTGGCAGGCGCGTTTTGCTAATCAGCCGGTTGATCAGTTTTATGCGGCGCAGCGCATTGCGAGCCATTGGGGTTTAAGCCGTGCGGATATGGAGGCTTTTGCTTTAGAAAGCCACCGTCGTGCGATTGCCGCGATTCAGAGTGGTCGCTTTGATCGGGAAATCGTCGCCTATGGTGATGTGAGCCAAGATGAGACGCCCCGTGATACCAGCCTTGAAAAAATGGCGACACTGGAACCGGTGAATCCTGAATATCCAGATATCACTGCGGCGGTTTCCAGCCAAACCTGTGATGCATCAGCTGCGCTGCTGGTTGTCTCTGCGGATGCACTAAAGCGTTACAACTTGACTCCAAGAGCCCGCATTCATCATTTAAGTGTGCGTGGCGATGACCCTATTTGGCACTTGCGTGCACCCATTGAAGCAACTCGTTTTGCGTTGAAAAAAGCTGGCATGAGCATGGCTGATATCGACCTGGTCGAAATCAATGAAGCCTTTGCCTCAGTGGTTATGGCCTGGCAACAGGAGCTGGATTATGACCCAGCGCAAACCAACGTCAATGGTGGTGCCATTGCTTTAGGCCATCCGTTAGGCGCAACCGGTGCACGACTGATGACCACGCTATTAAATGAGCTGGAGCACAGTGGCAAACGCTTTGGTTTACAGACCATGTGTGAGGGCGGTGGTCAAGCCAACGTTACTATAATCGAGCGTTTGGGTTAATCATTCCTAAGTGCTTGGACTCAGAACAATAAAGGTGGATGCAATATGGGAATTTTAAACGAACGCGTGGTGATTATTACTGGCGCAGGTGGTGGTTTAGGTGCGGCCCATGCACGGGTCTTGGCTGCTGAAGGCGCCAGTGTGCTGGTCAACGATATTAACCAGGCTGCGGCGCAAAAAGTTGTCGATGAAATTATTGCTGCGGGCGGTAAAGCTGCGGTGAACACCTCAGATATTACCAACTATGAAGACAGTGGCCGTGCAGTACAGCAGGCGATTGAGACCTGGGGTGATTTGCACGTGGTCTTAAACAATGCAGGCATCAACCGCGACCGCATGTTTGCTTCGATGACTGAAGCCGATTGGGATGCAATTATGAGCGTGCATTTAAAAGGACATTTTTGCATCACCTCCCACGCGGTCCAGTACTGGCGTAATCAGTCTAAAGCAGGCAAGCCAGTTAGCGGACGTATCTTAAACACCACTTCAGGTGCCGGTTTACAGGGTTCCATTGGCCAGTCCAACTATGCTGCAGCAAAAGCAGGCATAGCTGCGTTGACGTTAAATCAGGCTGCTGAGCTGGGGCGTTACGGCGTTACGGCCAACGCTGTAGCACCTGCAGCGCGCACTGGAATGACCACCGCAGTTGAGTCAATGGCCACCCGTATGGCGCCGCCCACTGACGGTAGTTTTGATTACTGGGCACCGGAAAACGTGTCATCACTGTTGGCTTGGCTGGCTTCTGAGCAAGCAGCCGAGGTCACCGGTCGTGTCTTTGAGTCTGAAGGTGGCAAAATTTCTATCGCCGATGGCTGGCGCTCGACTGAAGGTGTGGATAAGGGCGCGCGTTGGGCACCGAGCGAAGTCGGTGAAGCCATGCAGGTTTTGCTGGAAAAAGAAGTGCCTGCCCAGAAAGTTTACGGAACCTGAGCCCGGAGGCGTCATGCAATTTAGGTTAACTGATGAACAGCACATGGTCCGCGAGAGTGCGCAAGCATTCTTAGCTGATGTGTCCAGTACAGAACAAGTGCGCAAGGCCATGGTTCAAGCAGCAAGTTACGATGCTGATGTTTGGCAACGACTTTGCACTGAGCTGTATTTACAGGCAATCACTATTCCTGAAGAGTACGGCGGCCTCGGCATGAGTTATGTCTACTTGGCAATTGTCTTAGAGGAAATGGGGCATAAGTTATTTTGCTCGCCATTTCTAGCCACCACAGGCTTTGCCACCAATGCGATTTTACTGGCAGCTTCGGCTGAGCAAAAGCAGCGTTTACTGCCAGCGATTGCTGAAGGTCAAACTGCAACACTCGCCTGGACCGGGCCGCAGGCCGCTCGCATGGGCGGTACTTGGGGCGCAGAGGCAATTTCTGCCACTTGGCAAAGCACTGACGAAGGTTACCGACTGGATGGCGAGTTCAGCTATGTATTGGATGGTGATACCGCTGAGCTACTGATTATTGCAGCGCGAGCTCAAGGGTCTAGCGGTGCAGAAGGTGTGTCTTTGTTCGCTGTGCCGGCCGATACAGCTGGCGTGCAGTCCACTTGGACGCCAACCATGGATCAGACCCGTCGCCAAGCCAAGATCAGTTTAACCGCAGTTGCCGTGGATAAAGCCATGCGCCTAGGTGATGAAGGCCAAGCGTGGCCGCAGTTGCAGAAAACTTTAGCGTTGGCAAAAACTGCTTTAGCCGCCGAACAATTAGGCGTGGCTACTGAGTCGTTAGATATAGCTGTGGCTTACACCATGGAGCGCGAGCAATTTGGTCGGGTGATTGCTGGTTATCAAGCGATCAAGCATAAAGCCGCAGATATGAAGCTTAAAGCTGAAGTAGCACGTTCAGCAGTGTATTACGCCGCTTGTGTTGCCAGCGAGGTGCTTGATCCTGAAGGTGATCAGACGCTGGCCGCGGAGCTTGAAGAAGCTGCCGCCATGGCCAAAGGCTATTGCTCGGATACGGTGTTTTTTAATGCGGGTAGTGCTCTGCAGTTGTTTGGTGGGGTGGGCTTTACCGCCGAGTATGATATTCAACTGTATTTTAAGCGGGCCAAAGCCAGTGAGCTCTACCTGGGTAATGGCGCGGCGCAGCGCGAGCAAATCGCAGCCATGTTACTGGACTCGGAGGTCGCCCAATGAAACTGACTTTTAGTGCTGAAGATGAGCGTTTTCGTGAAGAAATTGCGGGCTGGCTGCAAGAAAATTTGTGTGGTGAATTTGAACATCTGAAATTTCGCGGCGGTCCAGGGGACGAGCATATGTTCCCCGAAGAGCGTAAGCGTTGGGAGCAAAAACTCGCCGAAGGTAATTGGATCGGTATTGGCTTACCTAAAGAGTATGGTGGTCGCAGCGCCTCCATTGAGCAGCAAGTTATTTTTGCTGAAGAGTATGCCCGAGCCGGCGCCCCGGGACGCATTGGTCATATTGGTGAAGGCTTAACCGCACCAACTTTGATTGCTTTTGGCTCGGAAGAGCAAAAAGAAAAATATCTGCCGGGTATTCTCAATGGCACCGAGTTTTGGTGCCAGGGCTATTCAGAGCCTTCGGCGGGTTCTGACTTGGCTAATGTGCGCACCCGTGCGGTATTGGACACTGAAACAGGGCGCTGGCGGATTACTGGGCAAAAAATCTGGACCTCATTGGCCCATGAATCAGACTGGTGTTTTGTGATCGCACGTACCGATCCAAACTCTGTTGCGCACCGTGGCCTGGGTTTCTTTTTGGTAAAAATGCAACAGCCGGAAATCACTGTCCGGCCGATTGAACAATTGACCGGTACCTCTGAGTTTAACGAAGTCTTTTTCGATGGTGCAGTGGCTGAGGATTTGGTGGGTGAGCCGGGCGAAGGCTGGTCTATCGCCATGGGATTGCTTGGTTTTGAGCGCGGTGTGTCAACTCTCGGTCAGCAGATGCAGTTCCAAAACGAGCTCAATGAAATTATCCGCATCGCAAAAGACAATGGCGCAGCCAACGACTCAGTGATTCGTCAGCGCATTGCTGAGGCGCACACTGGCTTGCGTTTGATGCGTTATAACGCCATGCGCATGCTATCCATTGATGAGCGCAGTGGTCCGGACAGCTCCGCTTTAGTCTACAAACTGCACTGGTCAAGCTGGCACCGCAATTTGGGTGCGTTGGCCATGGATGTGCTGGGGCCTGAAGCAGAGCTTATGGACAGTGCACCTTATAACCTGACTCGGTTGCAATCTTTATTCCTGTTTACCCGGTCTGACACTATTTACGGCGGTACCAACCAGATTCAGCGCAATATTATCGCTGAGCGCGGTCTTGGCATGCCCAGAGAAGCAAAAGGCAGATAATTATGAATGATGTAACGCGTAACCCGACCTATGTGCCGGGGCATGGACTGCTGAAAGGTCGTTCAGTATTAATTACCGCCGCTGCGGGTGCTGGCATTGGTTTTGCTGCGGCAACCAAAGCAATGGAAGAAGGCTGCCGTGGCATTGTGATCAGCGATGTTCATGAGGGGCGTCTGGAAAAATCAGTAGCGGCGTTAAAACAACAGAGCGGCTCTGATCAGGTGTGGGGCAAGTTGTGCAATGTCACTGATGAAACTGAAGTGCAAGCACTGATTGATTTTGCTGAAGACAAGCTGGGTGGCGTGGATATCTTGATCAACAACGCCGGCTTGGGCACCACTTGTGCATTGTTAGATATGCCAGACAGCGAATGGGATAAGGTGCTGGATGTCACCTTAAACGGCACCATGCGCATGACCCGTTATATGTTGAGAATGATGAAGCAGCGCGGTAACGGTGGCGTGATTGTTAATAATGCCTCGGTACTGGGCTGGCGCGCACAAAAGGAACAGACGCACTATGCCGCGGCTAAAGCAGGGGTGATGGCTTTTACCCGCTGTGCAGCGCTGGAAGCGGCTGAGTTTGGCGTGCGGATTAATGCCGTTGCTCCGTCCTTGGCAGTGCATGCGATGCTGCGTAAATCAGCCCCCGAAGAGTTGCTTAAAGAGCTGGAGTCACGGGAGGCGTTTGGCCGTGGCGCCGAAGTGTGGGAGGTGGCTAATGTGATGATGTTCTTAGCCAGTGATTACTCGTCTTATATGACTGGTGAAGTGTTGTCATGCAGTTCGCAACAGGCTTAAGGCTGTTATTTTAAGTGTAAATGGAGAAAGTCTATGAGTACGGTTTTTGCAAGTGCAGCGAGCCTCGAGGCGGCAGTGGGAGAGTCGCTGGGTGCGTCTGAATGGCTATTGATTGAGCAGGATCGCATTGATCAGTTTGCTGATGCCACCGGCGATCACCAATGGATTCACGTTGATCCAGTTAAAGCTAAAGAAGGGCCATTTGGCGCCACCGTTGCTCACGGTTATTTGACTTTATCGCTGGTGAATTATTTTTTACCGCAGTTGATGAAGGTGGAGAACTTGGCCATGGGGGTGAACTATGGCTGTGATCGAATTCGTTTTCCAGCGCCAGTACTTGTTGGCTCACGCATTCGCGGAGTTGGTGAGGTGACTGGAGTCGAGAGTCTAGCCAATGGTGCGGTGCAAGTTGTTGTGCGGGTCACTATTGAAATTGAAGGCAATGACCGACCAGCGTGCGTGGTCGATACCATCAGCCGCTATACTTTTGCAGAATAAAAATTAAGGAATCTTCCATGAAAGAGGTTGTTATTGTTTCTACCGCGCGGACTGCGCTGACCAAATCATTTCGCGGTTCCTTCAATGATACTGAAGCGCCGGTTTTGGGTGGGCATGTTATTCGCGCTGTGGTTGAGCGTGCTGGAATTGATCCGGCCGATGTGGATGATGTGATTATGGGGGCTGCAGTTCAGCAGGGTACCCAAGGGTATAATATTGGTCGTTTGTGTGCCTATACCGGCGGCTTACCCAATAGCGTAGCGGGGATGGCGGTTGACCGTATGTGTGCCTCAGGTTTAATGGCAATCAGTGAAGCCGCCAAAGGCATTATGACTGGTGAGTTAGATATCGCCATTGGCGGTGGTGTGGAGTCCTTGTCCCTCACGCAAAACAAGCACAAAAACAGCTACCGTGCCCGCTCTGAAGCGGTGATGGCAGTGGCGCCGGCAGCCTATATTCCTATGATTGAAACCGCTGAAATTGTTGCCGAGCGTTACAATATTAGCCGTGCAGCACAAGATGAGTACGCGTTGCAAAGTCAGCAGCGGACTGCCGCTGCCCAGGAAGCCGGACGTTTTGACGATGAGATTGTGCCGCTTAAAGCGCGCATGCAGCTTTTTGAAAAAGACGGTACGCCCACTGAGCATAAAGATGTGCTGGCAGACCGTGACGAGTGTAACCGTCCCAGTACCACCCTGGAAGGCTTGCAAGGTTTGCGCACCGTTTGGAAAGATGGTGAATGGATTGCTGAAGGTAAGTGTGTGACTGCGGGTAACGCCTCACAGTTTTCTGACGGTGCTGCAGCAAGCTTGCTGATGTCACGGGAGGAAGCGGATAAACGTGGACTTGAACCTTTAGGAATTTATCGTGGTGTGGCAGTGGCTGGTTGTGATCCAGAAGAAATGGGTGTGGGTCCGGTGTATGCCATTCCAAAACTGTTAAAGCGTTTTAATTTGCAGGTATCAGACATTGGTCTATGGGAGATTAACGAAGCCTTTGCCTCTCAGGTGCTGTACTGCCGTGACCACCTCGGTATTGATAATGACAAGCTCAATGTCAATGGCGGGGCAATTTCAGTGGGTCACCCCTTTGGTATGAGTGGTGCGCGTATGGTGGGTCATGCCTTGCTGGAAGGCCGTCGTCGTAAGGTTAAGTACGTGGTTGTTTCCATGTGTATCGGCGGTGGCATGGGCGCTGCAGGACTATTTGAAATACCTGAGTAACTCGATTAAAGGCCCAACAGAAACCGCCGTGTTAGCAGCACTGGCGGTTTTTTTGTTTTTACCGGTAAGCAGCCATATGTCAAGCCGTAATTATCTGTTGGCAGTCCTTGGTTAAGCATCACTTCTATATAACCCGTTTGAACGATGCACGGTTTTTCGATCAAGACGAACATCAAGACAGCCCTTAAGAATTATAAAATAAATCGAGTTTCGTGGGTTGTGTTTATAACCAGCCGAGAACTCAAAACGGGAGAGTGCCGTGTACAGATTTGTCAGTTACTCATTTTGCATTGTGGTTGCAGCGCTTGTTTTATTTGCCTTCTCTCCCCGAGACGACAGTGAAGCAAGCAGCGAAAACTTCGATGTGAGGCGTGTCCAATTTAATGATCTCGTTGCAGTCAATGGCAGGCTCGTTGCTGTTGGTGAGCGCGGTACCATTGTTGTCAGTGAGAACAATGGCCAAGCATGGCGAATAACCCATAACGATGACGAGGTCCCGGCCACACTGACTGATATCACTGCATTAAGTGACGATCTGCTCCTGGCTGTTGGTCATGACAGCGTGATTTTACGCAGTGAAGACGGCGGTTTAAGTTGGCAGTTAATCATGCGTGACTCGGAAACCGGTGAGCCTTTTATGGGCACTTGGAGCGAGGATGGTGAAAACGTTTTTGTGTACGGCAGTTTTGGTAAGTTTTTAGTGTCCACAGACGCTGGTAAGACATTTACCCCGCAAGAGTTGGATATCTTCGGTGAGCATTTGAGTGCTATGGCCGGTGATGAAAGTGATGTACGCATTATGGTGGGGGAAATGGGGCTGGTGTTGCGCAGCCTAGATGGTGGCGATTCTTGGGATAAGCTTGAGCCTTTTTATCAAGGCTCTTTGTTTGGCGTTGCTCACCTCAATGGTAGCCGCTGGATAGCCTATGGCATGCGCGGTCATGTGTTCTTTAGCGATAACAACGGTGATAGCTGGAGACAAGTGGATATTGGCAGTGAGCTGCCCTTGTATGGGCATGCTGTGGCCAGAGATGGTAAGCACATGATTATCGTTGGTACAGCTGGTGTTCTAGTCACCTTGAATGATCAAGGGGAGTTGGTTGATGTCAGTAATATCAACGGCTTAGGTACATTAACCTCTGCATTGATATTACCCAATGGCAATGTGCTTGCTGCAGGGCAGCGCGGTTTAATGCAGAGCTTTCACAGTCACGTGGCAGCATGGAAAGATATAGGAGAGGACCATGAGTAACCAGCAATCAACAATCCAAAAGTTTGTGGGGTGGTCTGCTGATGCGCTATTAACGTGGCGCAAGCCCTTGCTAGCGCTTTTCATCCTGATAACTGTAGTGCTTGGTTATAGTGCTGCGGGGATTCGCTTGGATCCTGGCTTTAATAAGCAGATTCCAGTCAATCACCCTTTTATGAAAAACTTTTTGCATTATAGCGACACATTTTCTGGGGCCAATAATGTCTTAGTGAGCGTGCGTTGGAAAGGCGAAGGGGATATTTATAACCCTGAATTTTTGGAAGCCTTACGCAAGGTTACCGATGAGGTGTTTTTCATTCCTGGCGTACGTCGAGCCAGTGTCAGCTCTTTGTTCACGCCTGATGTGCGTTATATCGAGGTGACCGAACAAGGTTATAAAGGCGACGTGGTGGTACCGCCACACTTTAGTGGCACTGAAGAGGATTTACAGCAAGTTCGTAGAAACACTGAGCGCTCGGGACAGATTGGTCAGCTGGTGGCCAATGATTTAAGTGCCGCTATGGTGCATGCGGACTTGCAGGAAATTAATCCTGATACCGGTGAGCAGGTGTCATACGTTGCTATTTCCAAGCAGCTGGAAGACATCCGCAGTAATTTTGAAAATGACAATATTGCAATTGATATTGTAGGTTTCTCCAAGCTCACAGGGGATGTGGTCGCTGGTCTGATTGATGTTATGTGGTTCTTCTTACTGGCATTTGTCATTACTACAATTTTACTCTGGCTGTATACCCGCTCGGTGAAGCTCACAATCGTTTCATTGATTGTGGCCATGCTGCCGGTGGTTTGGCTATTAGGTTTGTTACGGATGATGGGTATGGGGATCGATCCAATGTCCATCCTGGTTCCATTCCTGATTTTTTCCATTGGTGTTTCCCATGCGGTACAGATGACCAACGCTTGGAAGCAAGATGTGCTGTCTGGCAAAACATCTGAGCAAGCAGCGCACTCTGCATTCTGTAAAATATTCGTACCTGGTGCTCTGGCACTGCTGATGAATGCCCTTGGCTTTGGGGTCATCATGCTGATTGATATTCCAATCGTGCATGAGTTGGGTGTGACCGCCTGTCTTGGCGTTTTATTGATGATTATCACCAATAAAATGATGTTGCCTATTATCGTTTCGCACTTGACCTTGGAGCGTTCAGCGGAAACTGTAAATGTGGTGTCTGAAGGTCGTCGACACAAGGTGTGGTGGTGGTTGTCCAGTGTGACCCGTCCTGGAGTTGCCTTGGTCATCTTTGTCGTCAGTACCCTGTTGCTGGTGGGTGGTGCGATTAAAAGTCGTGATTTAGTGGTTGGCGATGTGGGCAGTGGTGCGCCTGAGTTACGTGAAACTTCTCGCTATAACTTGGACAATGAAAATATTGTTAACCGCTACTCAGTGGGTTTGGATCTATTGACCATCTATGTAGAAACAGACACGCCGGACGGTGATGCGTGTTTAGACCCTGCGGTGATGCGTGCGGTGGAAAAACTCGACTTCCATTCGCGTAACATCCTTGGCGTGCAGTCAGTGGCCAGTGTTGCCGGAATGGGCAAAGTGACCATTGCTGGTAACAATGAAGGCAATCCGCGTTGGGCTGCTATACCTGGTTCTGACCGCGGCTTGCGCGCGGGTTCTCAAGCGTTCTCCAGTGAGCACGGGTTGGTTGTGGAAGGCTGTGAGACGATGCAAGTTGTGTTGTATCTGGCAAATCATCAGGGTGACTTGGTCAGTCGAGTAGTGGATCGTGTGGAAGGCATCATTGCTGGGATTGACGAGCCAAAAGTTCAGTTTCTGTTGGCCGGTGGGAACGTTGGTGTGCAGTCTGCTTCCAACGAAGCGGTTAAAAAAGCCGAAGTACAGATGCACGGCGCGTTGCTGGCATCGGTTGCTTTGTTCTGCTGGCTCACCTTCCGCTCATTCCGTGCGGTGCTGTGCATTATTATGCCGTTGGCGGTGGTGGCAACCTTCTGTAATGCCTTAATGGCTTGGTTAGGTATTGGCTTGAAAGTTTCGACCTTGCCGGTACTTGCTTTAGGCGTCGGAGTAGGGGTTGACTACGGCATCTATATCTATGAACGCTTACAGCATGAGTTGGCCTTGGGTCATGATTTGCGTGAGGCGTTCTATCAGGCCATGTTGCAGCGTGGAACTGCATCACTGTTTACCGCGCTCACTATGTCCATCGGTGTTGGCGCTTGGGCCTTCGCGCCACTGAAGTTCCAGGCAGATATGGGTATTTTGTTGGCCTTTATGTTCCTGGTGAACGTGTTTGGGGCAATCATTATTCTGCCAGCATTGGCCAGTTGGTTTAATCGCGACAAAGCTCTGGTTGCGCCAGGTCACACGCTGAATAAGTGTGAGGATTCTGTTGACGTAAAAGTCTAAGGAGTGAGACTTACTTCTCAATACGTGTGACAGCGTGTTGGGAAGAAGTTATTCTAATTCGATATAAGAAAAACATATTTGGATGTTATCTTCATGGACGAAGTAAAACTAAAGGGGGCTCCGTGAAAAATAATAATGCCATCGAAGAGACTGTTCTGGACCACCAAGATATTTCTCTAGTAGATTACGATCGCTTGGTGCTATCGCTGCATGACGGCAGTTATGATGATACGGCTATGACGGCTGCGTTGGATCGCATGCGCAAGCAATTTCAAGCAAACTTTGTCACCCTTATTTTGCGCATACCCGGAGTTGAAGATATAGGCTTAATGCTGGTTTCGGGCAATTTAGCTGTTCATGGTCAGTTAGCTTATGTCAGCTACTATCGAAACCTCACGCCCTTTTCTGGCCAGGCGGTAGACCAAGTTTTTACCCAGCGTGATGTGATGACCGATGAGCAGTGGGTGGCCACCGATTATTATCAGTCGTCATGCAAGCATCAGAATGTATTTCATGTGATGGGAGCTGATATACCGACTGAGCAGGATGGTGTTTTCCGCTTGCGCATCACCCGTCCGCAAGCCAGCTCTGCATTTGACGAGAAGGATCGAGCATTGTGCCAAATGTTATTGCCGCATATCCGTAGGGCGTTGCATGTGCGTACTCTGCTGGGGCGCAGTGAGTCCATGGGCAATCTGTATGCCGATGCGATCAATCGTTTATCGGTTGCAACTATTTTGCTTAATGATAAAGGGCATGTGCAAAAGTTAAATGACTATGCACAAGCACTTTTGGACAAGTCCGACGGTCTTAAACTGGTTGGCGATCGACTTGAGGCGAGTTATCCCAGTGACAACAAAGAATTGCAAAGACGGATCAAAGAAGCATTTGATGCTCATGGCCGTGGTGAGTCAATTGCTAAGGAGCCGTTGTCTGTGACCCGCCCCTCCGGCGAGGTCAATCTTGGCATTGTGTTTGAAGCGATACCTGATACCAGTTGGTTAGGGGATAAGGATCGCGGTACCTTGTTGTTGTATGTACGTGATGCGGTGAATAAGTCCACGGTCAGCAGTACGGTAGCTAAGGAGTTATTTGACTTTACTCCTGCTGAAACAGCCTTAGCGCTTGAGTTGGCCAATGGTTTTTCCTTAGAGGATGCTGCGGAAAAACTAGGGATTATGCGCAATACCGCTCGAGCCCATTTGCGCGCAATTTTTTCCAAGACAGGCGTGCGCCGTCAAGCCGAGCTGGTTCGGGTGATGTTGAATAGCGTGGTAGCCTTGAGTGGAACTGTGGTAGGTCCTACAGATGCTGCGACTACCTTGGTGCCAGGCGAGTTGTTGATACCGCTCAGGCGTGATGAGTGATCTTGAACTTTAAGCTCTAGTCTACCTTGACGATGAGTGAGCAGATTGCCTTGGTTATTCTCGAGTAATAACAGTCAAGGCGGTTACGCTAATAAGTAGGATCAAATAGATGAATGTCGATAGCAAAATTGCATGCACCATTCCCCAGTTAATGTTTGCCGGCGCGACTCAATATGCAGAGCATATTGCTCTTGAAGCGCCTGCTGAATCCATCAGTTATGCAGCGCTGCCTGAACGTGTCTTAGCGATTACTCAAGGGCTTATGGCTAGCGGGATTGAGACCGGTGATCGGGTCAGTGTCTGGGCGCCGAACTCGACCGAGTGGGTACTGGTTGCTTTAGCAGTACACTGTGCTGGCGGGCTACTGGTGCCAATTAACACCCGAATGAAAGGCAACGAAGCTGCCGATATCTTAGAGCGCAGCGGCTCGCGCATCGCTTTTGTGGTGGGTGATTTTCTCGGGGTGGATTATCCAGCGATGCTGGCAGCGCACCGGCCAAAAAATCTTGAACAAGTGGTGGTGCTGGGTGAGCTCACCGATGCTGGACAGACCTCCTTGGCTGATTTTATTGCTGCGGGTGCTGCGGTAACCCTAGGTGCAGCTAAGCAGCGAGCAGAATCGGTGCAGGCGGATGATTCATCTGACTTATTATTTACCTCTGGTACCACCGGTAAACCTAAAGGGGTGATGAATGGTCACGGTCAAACGTTACAAGCATTTAGGGAGTTTGTGCGCATACTGGGCATTGAGGCCGGAGACCGTTATTTAGTGGTGAATCCGTTCTTCCATAGTTTTGGCTATAAGGCCGGCTGGCTCACTTGCATGATTGCTGGGGCGACTATTATTCCTCAAGCTATCTTCGATGCTGAAGATATTTTCCGGCGGGTTGAAAGTGAGCGCATTACGGTTTTGCCAGGACCGCCGACACTGTATCTATCGATGCTCGCTCATCCACGCTTAGCCAGCGCAGATCTCAGCAGTTTGCGTGTTGCGGTAACCGGTGCCTCAGCTATTCCATCAGTATTGATTGAGCGCTTGCGCAATGAGCTCGGTTTTCAAGTGGTGACCACCGCCTATGGTTTAACTGAATGCGGTGGTTTAGCGACCATCTGCGACCCTGCAGCCCCAGCAGAGACCATCGCCAGTACCAGCGGTAGTGCGATTCCAGGAACTGAGTTACGTATTTTTGATGATCAAGGTCATGAAATGGCAACAGGGGAGTCAGGCGAGATTTGTTTGCGCGGCTTTCATGTGATGCAAGGCTATTTTAATGATCCTGAAGCAACTGCGGAAGCAATAACCGCTGATGGTTGGCTGCGTACTGGTGATGTTGGCCATGTTGATGCTGGCGGTAATTTAACCATTACCGATCGACTCAAAGATATGTTTATCGTCGGTGGTTTTAACTGTTACCCAGCGGAAATTGAAGCAGGTTTGTTTGAGCATCCAGGGATTGCGCAGGTGGCAGTGGTAGGCATTCCAGATGAGCGCATGGGTGAAGTGGGTTGTGCCTGTGTTGTGTTGCGCGAAGGTTTTGCATTAACTGAGCAGCAGCTGATTGACTGGAGTCGCTCGCAGATGGCCAATTATAAGGTGCCTCGACGTGTGGTTTTCTATCCGGATTTGCCTAAAAATGCATCTAATAAAATTGATAAGCTGGAGCTAAGACGCAGTTTGGCCTGAGTTAAAGTTGGCTCTTCTGCAGCGCAACGCCCAGTCAAAGCTGGGCGTTGTTGTATTTTGCTGATGGCTAATTGCCTTGGAAGGTTGGTTTTCTTTTTTCTATAAAGGCATTCATGCCTTCTTTTTGGTCATTGGAGGCAAATAGCAGAGCGTTGGCTTTGCGCTCCAGTGCCAGTCCTGCCTCAAGGGAAGCGTCCATTCCTTGAATAATCACTTCTTTAATTTGTTCGGCGGCTAAAGGTGGCATTTTAGCAATGAGTTTGGCTTGGCTGAGGGCGTGGGTTTGCACTTGCTCATCCGGTACCACTTCGCTGACTAAGCCGCTCACCCAAGCCTCGTAAGCACTGATAGGTTTTCCGGTTAGCGCCATGTGCATCGCTTTGGCTTTACCCACTGCGCGAACTAAGCGCTGAGTTCCGCCGATTCCAGGCATGATGCCGATGCGTATTTCAGGCTGGCAAAATTGTGCGCTTGCACCGGCAATTAAGATGTCTGCATGCATGGCCAGCTCGCAACCACCGCCGTAGGCATAGCCGCAAATGGCTGCAATCACTGGTTTTGGGCAGTGCTGAATTGGCGCCCAGACCCGCTCGGTATGGCGTTGATAAATATCGATGGGGCCGGTATTGGCCATGCTGGAAATATCACCGCCGGCGGCAAATACAGTGTCACCACCAGTGAGTAAGATGCAGCGAATTTCAGGATCGTTGCCGAGCTGTAAAAAGTGTTCGGACAGCTGCGCTTGTAGTTTAAGGCTTAAGGCGTTATTGACCCGTGGCCGGTTGAGGGTGAGCCTGGCTACTCCCAACTCTGGAAAGTCAAGTAGTACAGGGTGTTCATCGTGATCAGTCATATTAAAACACTCAGCAGAAATAGGCATTTATAGCTGTCTGCATTCTGGTTTTGCAGCCCTGATGGTTCATCGTCTATTCAGACGATGAACGTTTATAGGTAAGCCCATAAAGTCAAACTATACCGAGATTATGAGGATGCCCGGATGCAGGTTAACAACAGTCTAGATTACACGGGAAAAGTTGTGTTGGTGACTGGCGGCACGAAAGGAATTGGTGCAGGTATTGCCCAACGTTTTTTAGCCGCTGGGGCCGAGGTGGTGGTTTGTGGGCGCCAAGCTCCAGAGCAATTGCCGACGCAAGCAGGTCGTGTTGCAGATTTTTATCCTTTGGATTTGCGAGATGTGGATGCACTGGCAGCACTTTTTGAGCATATTACTGCGCGTTATGGCCGTCTTGATGTGGTGGTCAATAATGCTGGCGGTAGCCCCAATGCCGATGCGGCAACAGCCTCACCACGTTTTAGTGAAAGTATTATTCGACTCAATTTACTGGTACCGATCAACGTTGCTCAGTTCGCTAACCGTCTGATGCAGGATCAAGAGTCGGGTGGTGCCATTGTTTTTATAGGTAGCGTGAGCGCCTCCAGACCTTCGCCCGGTACAGCAGCTTATGGTGCGGCCAAAGCCGGGGTCTTATCGCTGGTGAGTTCGTTAGCGGTTGAGTGGGCACCTAAAGTACGCGTGGTGTCAGTCAGTCCTGGACTTATCCGTACTGAGCAGTCGCACTTACATTATGGTGACGAAGCGGGTGTTGCCGCGGTGGGTGCTGGGATTCCAGCCGGCCGCATGGGTGAGCCTGATGACATTGCTGGTGCCTGTTTGTTTGCAGCCTCGCCCCTCGCAAGTTATTGGAGTGGGACTAATTTATTGCTTCACGGCGGTGGCGAAAAGCCAGCGTTCTTGAGTTCTTCCACAGCAAAACAAGTTGGATAAACCAGACAGCCGCTGCTTTGAATGAGCAAGAGCGTTGCTGTCACTGGATACAATCAGGAGACGAAATTGGCCGATCAAAAACTAGTAGAACAAATAGAAGCCTTTGTGGGTCGTGAATACGGACGGGTATACGCTTGGGATCAGGTAAACGCACCGATGATTCGTCATTGGTGTGAAATGATGGGCGTTGATAACCCGCTATATACCGATGCTGCCTATGCACGTGAAGCGGGCTACGCGGATATCGTTGCACCACCAGCCATGCTGCAAGTGTGGTGCATGGGCGGGCTGGACAACGAAAACTATGCGCCCGGCTCTACCGACGAAAACTCATTTGAAGTGCTGAAGCTGATTGAAGAGTATGGCTACCCAGCCGTGGTTGCGGTGAATACTGAACTGAGCTTTGAGCGTCACGTGACCCTGGGCGAAACGCTGTATTACACCAGCCACGTGGACTCGATCAGTGAAGAGAAAACCACTGGTTTGGGGACCGGCTTCTTTGTCACTTTAGTCATGCCGTTTTATTCCAAAAGCGACAATGGTGATGATGAAAAAGTTGGCGAGCTGATGTTTCGCGTATTCAAGTTCAAGCCGGCGCACGCCGCTCAGGCTAAAGATGATAAGACGGCTCAGCCTAAAGATGCTAAGCCGGTGTATAAGCGGGCCTTGCCAGGCGTCAGTGATGACACCCGCTTCTTTTGGGACGGCTGTGAGCAAAACAAGCTGCTGATTCAGCGTTGCACTGATTGCCAGACACTACGTCACCCGCCAGCACCTGTGTGTATCAAGTGCCACAGCTTTGAGTGGGATTCGGTTGAGGCCAGTGGTAAGGCAGAACTGTATTCCTTTGTAGTGATGCATTACCCAGAAGTCCCACCCTTTGATTACCCCAATCCGATTGGCCTGATTGAGCTGGAAGAAGGTGTGCGCCTGATTGCTGGACTGGTAGGTGTTGATCCTAAAGACCTTGAAATTGGCCAGAAACTACAGGTTGAGTTCAATCGTTTTGATGACCGGCAAACATTGCCACAGTTTCGACCAGTGGCTGGATAAGGGGGCTCTATGGATTTCTCATTAAGTGAAGATCAGCGCGCGATCGGGGAAATGGCTGATGGCTTATTCCGCGATAACTGCTCCGATGAGCAGATGCGCGATTACGATCTAGCGGCAAAACCGTTTATGGATGATGTTTGGCAGACCTGTATTGATACAGGCTTGCATGCTTTGGCCATACCTGAGCAGTTTGGCGGCAGTGGTCTGGGTATGACCGAACTGTTTTGCGTGCTCGTAGCGCAGGGCGCAAGCCTGGCCCAGGTACCGGTTTGGGAGCATCAGCTGGCAGCCTGTTGTTTAGCTGAATTTGCTGGCGCTGCACATCAGGCGCTGCTTGAGCAGGCCGCCGCTGGTGAGGTTTTGTTAGCTGTTGGCTTAAACGCATTAAATAGCAGTCAGGGGATTGAGCTGCGTTTGGCTGGTACCAGCTTGAACGGCCAGCTGGGTGCGGTTGCTTATGCCGCTCAAGCGCAGCGCTTATTAGTGCTGGCAGAGTCTGAGACTGGTCCTTGTTTAGTTGTACTGGATCCGCAGGCGCAAGGTGTGCAGCTGATTGAAGGCGTTGCCAATAACGGCGTGGCGGTGGCAGATGTGCAGTGTGACAACGTCACTGTTGCTGCTGCAGATATCTTGCCGCCTGCTGCAGTTGCATGGCTTGAACAGCGCGCGATTGCTGCGCTGGCATCGCTGCAGTTGGGCGTCAGTGTTGAGCAAATTAACCGCACTGCAGAGTACTTAAAAGAACGCGAGCAGTTTGGTCGGGCCATTGGCACCTTCCAAGCCGTACAAATGACCATGGCTGACTGCCATATCGCTGTTGAGGCGCTGCGCAGTACCTTGTATCAGTTGCTTTATCGTCTTGACGCAGGCTTGCCAAGCCCGTCAGAGGCATTGGCGACGCAGTATCTAAGCTGTGAAGCGGCGCACCTGGTTGGTCATAAGACACAACACGTACATGGTGGGATCGGCGTCGATTTGACCTATCCGATTCATCGATTCCTTTACTGGAGTCGTCACCTTTCAATGGTTTTGGGAAGCTCCTCAGGCAGCCTTGAGCGCCTCGGGGACTGGTTAGCCAACAACGATAAACTAGGATGGAAATATGACCTTGAAGAAAACCAAATCACTAGCTGAAGTTAAAGTTGGCGATCAGCTGGCAGAACTTAGTATTCCGATCACTGTGACTTTAATTAACGGTGGTGCCATTGCCACGCGGGATTATTTCCCCGGACATCATGATAAAGAAGCGGCGCAAGCGTTGGGTTCACCGCATACTTTTATGAATATCCTCACCACCAATGGGTTGGTGCAGCGTTTTATAGAAGATTGGGCAGGGCCTTTGGCTAAGTTCAAAAATCAGAAAATTAAGCTGGGTGCCCCAAACTATCCGGGCGACACAATGACCTTTACTGGTGAAGTAGTTGAGCGCGACGAAGCAAGTAGCTCCGTGGTCTTAGGCTTTAAAGGTAAAAATTCAATGGGTAACCACGTGACCGGTACGGTTACTGTGGAACTGCCTTGAGCTATGGGAGATTTTAGAAATGAGTGATTCTTTCCTGTCGGGTAAAGCGGCTATCGTTGGGCTCGGTGCTACAGAATTTTCCAAAAACTCAGGTCGTACAGAGCTTAGGCTGGCAATGGAAGCGACTTTAGAAGCCTTGGCTGATGCTGGTATCGATCCGTCTGAAGTCGATGGCTTCAGCAGCTACTCAGTGGATAAAGTGCCCGAGTATGAAGTGGCACGCTTACTGGGTTGTAAGGATGTTAAATTCTTCTCTCAAGTGCCCCATGGCGGTGGTGCGGCCTGTGGTCCTATTATGCATGCAGCAATGGCGGTTGCTACCGGCGTGGCAAAAACTGTCGTGGTGTATCGCGCCATGAATGAGCGCTCTTGGTACCGCTTTGGTACAGGTGATTACGGTTTTGGTTCTACCCCTATTTTTGACAACGTCAATTACGGTTGGTACATGCCTCACGGCTTTCATACTCCGGCGGCTTGGGTTGGTATGTTTGCTCAGCGTTATATGCATGAGTACGGCGCCACCTCTGAAGACTTCGGTCGTATTGCCGTGGCTGCGCGTGATTTTGCCGCAACCAACCCGAAAGCATTCTTCTATGAAAAACCCATTACTCTAGAAGACCATCAGAACTCACGTTGGATTTGTGAGCCATTGCACTTGCTTGATTGCTGCCAAGAGTCCGATGGGGCAGTGGCGATGGTGATTACTTCAGTTGACCGTGCCCGAGACCTGAAACAAAAGCCGGTGATTATTAAAGGTGCATCACAGGGTATTTCCCATGGCCAGCAGAGTATGACGTCATTTTACCGTGACGATATCACCGGCTTGCCAGAGATGGGTGTGGTGGCCAAAGAGGTCTACCGTCAGTCGGGTCTGGGCCCAGAAGCAATTCAAACTGCGGTTATTTATGACCATTTCACACCTTTTGTACTGCCGCAATTAGAAGAGTTTGGCTTTGCTGAGCGCGGTGCAGCGAAAGAGTTTATCCGTGCTGGGCATCATGCCCGTGGTGGCCGCTTACCTATTAACACCCACGGCGGTCAATTAGGTGAGGCTTATATCCATGGCATGAATGGTGTGGCTGAAGGGGTGCGTCAGGTGCGTGGTCAAGCAGTCAATCAGGTTGATCATGTTGAAAACGTGCTGGTCACTGCCGGAACTGGCGTACCAACGAGCGGCCTTATTTTAGGCGATGCTTAAGGAGCGAACCATGTTTGTTGATCTAACCGACGAGCAGCGTGCGCTGCGTATAAAAGTCCGCGATTACTTTACTAATCTGATGACCCCAGAGCTGCGCAATGAGTTACGTGGTGCAGAAGGGGGTGAGCAGTTTAAAAAAATTGTGCGCCAGATGGGACAGGATGGTTGGCTGGCAGTGGGCTGGCCCAAAGAATACGGCGGGCAGGGTTATGGCCCAACTGAGCAGTTGATTTTCTTTGAAGAAGCCAATATTGCTGGGGCGCCATTGCCTTTTGTCACCATCAGCACTGTGGGTCCAGCGTTGATGAGTTATGGCACGCCGGCACAGAAAGAAAAGTTTCTGGGTGGCATTGCCAGTGGTGATATTCACTTTGCCATTGGTTATTCCGAACCCAGTGCGGGCAGTGATTTGGCAGTACTGAAAACCGCGGCCAAGGTTGAAGAAGACCACTTTGTGGTGAATGGCAATAAACTCTGGACTTCAGGCGCGGACGGAGCTGATTACATTTGGCTAGCAGCGCGGACCAATCCGGATGAGCCGCGGCATAGAGGCATTTCGATTCTGATTGTGGATACTCAGGCTGAAGGCTTTTCGCAGACCGTTATTCCAACCAGCAGTAATGCCACTGCCGCGTCCTACTATGACAATGTGGTAGTGCCCAAAGATATGTTGGTGGGTGAACTGCATAAAGGCTGGCAGCTGATTACTGCTCAGCTGAACCATGAGCGTTTAGGACTGGGTTCTTGGGCCGATCGCGTAGTGGGTATGTACCGTAGAGTGTATTTGTGGGCAAAGGCTGCCGATGAAAACGGACGCCGGGCCACTGATCATGCTTGGGTACGCCGTAACCTTGCTGTGTGCTATGCCAAGTTAGAAGCGATGCGTCTGATCAACTTCCGTATTGCTGCTGATTTAGATCAGGACAAGATGGATGTGGCTTTGGCCTCAACCACTAAAGTGTTCGGCTCAGAGTCGGTGATCGATATTTTACGGATGCTCACTGAAGTGGTGGGTGCCAATGGACTGGTGCGCAGCGGTTCAGCAGCAGCCTTCCTGATGGGAGAGTTAGAGTACGATGTGCGTGCTGCACCTACCCTGACTTTTGGCGGTGGGACCAACGAAATCCAGCGCGAGCTGATTGCTCAGTTTGGGCTTGGCTTGCCTCGCTCGCGCTAGTGAGTGCCGTGTGTCTTTTGAGCTGTAGCAAAGCCGACCACTTTAGTTAGTGGTCGGCTTTTTTATCGCAAAGAATTTATTAAGCAAGTCATCATTAAAGGAATATCTTATGAGTAAGACATTGAATTCAGGACAGGCTCTGGCAGTTGCTGATGTGCCGCAGTGGGACATCGTAACTGATGTGGCGATTGTTGGTTTTGGTGCTGCTGGTAGCTGTGCTGCTATTGAGGCCAGTGAGGCAGGCGTTGAGGTCGATATTTTTGAAGTGGCGAGCGCCCCAGGTGGCAGTGCCAGCTGGTCAGGGGGTGAAGTCTATGTGGGTGGTAGCGGTGGTACTGATATTCAGCGCAAACACGGTTTTGAAGATGCTACCGAAGATTTACACAGCTATCTAATGATGTCCGGTGGGCCGGCTGCAGATAAGGATCGAGTCACCTTGTATGCCGATAATGCCGCCGGGCATTTTGCTTGGCTCGGCGCCCAAGGTGTGCCTTTTAAAGGTACCTATTTGCCGGGCAAATGGATTGAACCGACCACCGATGACACGCTGATTTGGTCTGGTAATGAGAACGCTTGGCCGTTTTCTGCCCATGCAAAACCCGCGCCCCGCGGTCATACCGTAGAGTTTACTGGTTGGGGTGGCGGTAAGTTGTTTATGGAAAAGCTGTGTGAGCGTGCTATTGAGCTCGGTACCACGCCGCACTACGATTCTCGTGCAGTGTGTTTGATTACCGATAATAATGGCGCGGTAAAAGGCTTGGTGGTGCGCAAAGCCGGTGAGAACCTCTTTGTTCAAGCCCGTAAAGGCGTAATTTTATGCGCAGGTGGCTTTATTACCAACCAGGACATGGTTAAGCGTTATGCACCTGAAGCACTGAAGTGTGAGCAGCCAGTCACCGGTGGCAATGATGATGGTTCAGGCATCCGCATGGGTATCAGCGTCGGCGCAACCACATTAAATATGCATGAGTTTTTTGCCACTCTGCCATTTTTCCCCCCTGAGTCATTAATTAAAGGGATTTTTATTAACGAACGTAGCCAGCGTTTTATTAATGAAGACACCTACCATGGTCGTGTTGCCCACTATGTGCTGAGGCAAGCCAATGGCCGCGCCTGGCTGTTGGTTGATAATGAGATCTTTGGTCGGCCAGTCATCCAGCCCGATATCACCATTGCGGCAGTGGGTGAGACCTGGCAAGAAATTGAGGAAGAGCTGGAGTTAGAACCGGGTTCTTTAGTCGACACAGTCGCAGAGTTCAACCGTCATGCTGCGGAAGGCAAAGACCCGTATTTCCACAAAAGCGCAGAATGGCTGCGCCCGCTACTGACGCCGCCCTTTGCTGCGCTGAGTTATTGCACCGGGGATGTTGCTGGTCATGCCTTTACCTTAGGTGGTTTAGCGACCAAACCAACTGGTGAAGTGCTGAATGCCGACGGACAGCCAATTGCTGGTCTGTATGCCGCAGGTCGTACGGCATGTGGTTTGCCGCGTTGGGGTGAGGGTTACAGTTCAGGCATGTCGTTGGGCGATTCTACTTTCTTTGGCCGTCAGGCTGGATTGCGCGCGGCTACTGCAGATCTCGAGGGTTAGTCTTAATAGACGATGCTTGAAGAGCCATGTAACCCGATGATGAATACAACTAAAAACAAGACAGGAACAACCATGAAACTTAATAATAAAATCAGCGTTGTCACCGGTGCTGGACAAGGCATGGGGCGTACCATGGTGCAGCACTTTGTTGAGCAAGGCGCAATTGTCTATGCGGTTGATGTCAATGCCGAAGCGTTGAATGAGACCGTTCAAGGTCTGGACGATAAAGCACATGCGGTGGTTTGTGACATTACCAGCGAGAGCGCAGTAACTGAGTTGATGACGCGTATTGAAAAAGAGCACGGCCGTTTAGATGTGCTGGTCAATAATGCTGGGATCGGCTCAGTGGATGGCTTTCTTGAAACAACCTTAGAAACCTGGCAGCGGGTGATCAATGTCAACCTGACGGGTGCTTTCCTGTGCAGTCGTGAAGCAGCAAAAATCATGACTAAAGTCGGTAAAGGATCAATTATTAATTTCTCCAGCACGGGCGCTCTAACCGGTGAAGGCCCGAGCCATTATGTTGCCTCTAAGTCGGGCATGGTTGGCTTAACCCGCAGCACTGCCAGAGAGCTTGCCGCCAGCGGTATTCGGGTGAATAGCTTAGTACCAGGTGCGACTGATACGCCCATGATGGCAGGTATTCCACAAGAGTGGATGGACTCCATGATTGCTGGGATCCCGCTGGGTCGCTTGGGTACCACCATGGAAATTGCCCGTGTTGTTGCTTTCCTCGGCAGTGATGACGCCAGCTTTATTACCGGTCAGAACATCGCTGTTAACGGCGGCATGGCATTTTACTAAGGAGTAGCACGCAATGACTAAGAGACTTAAAAATAAGATCGCAATTGTCACCGGTGGTAGCGCAGGTATTGGTGCGGCAACCGCAACCCGTATGGCAGAAGAAGGCGCCACCGTAGTGGTATTTGGGCGCCGTGAAGAACCACTCAAAGCACTGGTAGAGAAGATTGTAGCGCAAGGCGGCAAGGCTGCTTATAAAGTGGCTGATGTCAGTGATGAACAGACCTTTGTCAGTGCGATTGATGCGGTTGCTAAAGAACATGGCAGACTGGATATCATGGTGAATAATGCCGCTGCTTTTACCTGGGGCGCAGTCACTGACATGACCACTGAAGATTGGCATGCCAACTTCAAAACCACAGTGGATGGTACTTTTTGGGGTACCCGTAAGGCCATGCAATTAATGCAGGACACTGGCGGTTCCATCGTTAATATTTCATCGATTTGCGGCACTTTTGGTACCGCTTGGATGGCCGGCTATTCTGCCGCTAAAGCTGCGGTAACGAACTTCAGTCGTGCGGTTGCCTCGGAAGGCGCTCTAGCAAATATTCGCTGTAATGTGGTGATTCCTGGGGTTATCGAAACTGATGCAACCGCTGGTATGCTCAGTAGCGATGAGTCGCGGGCTGGCACCTCTAAATTAATTCCAATGAAACGAGTTGGTACCGCCACAGAGTTGGCTAACGCTGTATTGTTTTTAGCCTCTGATGAAGCATCGTACATTACCGGTGCTAGCTTGCCAGTTGATGGTGGCCGCAGCTCAGATTTGCACACCGCGGTGGATTAATCTGTACCGAGTGCTGGAGTTGCTCCAGCACTCTTTTGTCCAGCTAAAGAGAGTGTAAATTATGAGTCAAAAAGAATTGCTGGCACGTATCGACCGCCTTGAGTCTACCGAAGCGATTCGTCAGCTTGTCGGTAAGTACTCATTGTCCTTGGATATGCGCGATCTTGATGCGCATGTTGGGCTGTTTGCGCCGGACATTCGCGTCGGCAAAGGTAAAACTGGTCGTGCTGAATTGAAGGCTTGGGTTGATGACACCTTGCGTCACCAGTTTACCGGTACCTCGCACCATGTTGGTCAACACATCATTGAGTTTACCGATGCTGATCACGCCATTGGCGTAGTGTATTCCAAGAACGAGCATGAAACCGGCGCTGAGTGGGTGATTATGCAGATGCTGTACTGGGATGATTATGAGCGTATTGATGGTGTGTGGTATTTCCGCCGTCGTTTGCCTTGCTACTGGTATGCAACAGACCTGAATAAACCTCCCATTGGTGATATGAAAATGCGTTGGCCGGGACGCGAGCCTTACCACGGCACCTTCCATGATTTATTCCCGTCATGGAAAGAATTTTGGAATAACACACCTGAGCACGATGCGCTGCCACAAGTTGCAGAGCCACAGCCACTGGATGGTTTTCTTAAAGGCATGCGGCGCGACGCCCCGACGCCTAGAATCCGGGTTCGTTAAGGAGTTGCTATGAGTAAGTTATTTGAATCCGCCTTGTTTGGTGATTTGTCTTTAAAAAATCGTGTGGTTATGGCACCGATGACCCGCAGTCGGGCCAATGATCAAGCTGTACCTACAGCTGAGATGATTGATTACTATGCTCAGCGTGCTGGTGCCGGTTTAATTATTGCAGAGGGTACTTCTCCTTCAGCTGATGGCATGGGCTACTGCCGTACACCGGGTATTTACAATGCTGAACAAATTGCTGCTTGGCGCAAGGTCACCGATGCGGTACACGCTGCCGGCGGCACCATTGTGTTACAGCTGATGCATTGTGGCCGCGTGGCGACAGTACACAACAAGCCTGCTGGTTCTGAAACCGTTGCCCCTTCGGCGATTCGAGCGGAGGTTGAGTTATTTACTGATGCTGTGGGCATGGCGGCTACCGACGAACCACGGGCACTGAGCAATAGTGAAGTGTATGCGGTTATTGAAGAATATCGCCAGGCCGCGCTCAATGCTCGTGAAGCTGGCTTTGATGGGGTTGAGTTACACGGCACCAGTGGTTATTTGCCGATGCAATTTATGGCAGAAACCTCCAACCAGCGTACTGATGAGTTTGGTGGTTCAGTGGAGAACCGAGTGCGTTTCCCGCTATTAGTGCTTAAGGCGATGTCGGAGGCGATTGGGTCAGGGCGCGTGGGCTTCCGCTTCTGTCCAGGTAACAAGTTTAATGATGTGTATGACAGCCAACCGGCAGAAACATTGAAAGCGCTGCTGGATGGTATTGCTGACATGAACTTAGCCTACCTGCACATTATGAAAGCGCATACGCGCAAAGTGGATGCATTTGCCACTGCCCGTGATTATTTTAAAGGCGCATTGATTATTAATGATGGCTTTGATGGCGATAGCGCAGCTGAAGCAGTCGATGGTGGGTTTGCTGATGCGGTATCGTTTGCCCGTCACTATATTGCTAACCCCAATCTTGCTGAGCGCCTTGAAAACGGTCGTGAGCTGGCAGAGTTTAATCGAGACACCTTGTACTCACCCGGCCCTGAGGGTTATACCGATTACCCCGCTTAAGTGCAGTGCCATTGGTTAAGAAGGATTATTGTGTGACTAAAATTGCATTTGTGACCGGCGCAAGCCGAGGTATTGGCAGGGCCACTGCGCTGGCTTTTGCTCGAGAAGGCTATGATGTAGCCATCAGTGCGCGCTCCATCGATGATGGTTCGCGGCATAAGCACGAAGTGGTTGCAGTGGACGGCACAGTGCTGGCTGGCAGCTTACGCGCAACTGCGGCAGCTATTGAAGCGCTAGGACGTAAAGCGTGGTTGGTGCCACTGGACTTATTAGATGAGACCTCAGTTCAGCAAGCTGTGGCACAAGTCAGTAAAGAGTGTGGACGTATTGATGTGCTGGTTAATAATGCAATTTACCAAGGCTCTGATCTGAACAGTGCCTTTCTCGACTTGAGCGCCGAGACCTTAGACCGAGTCTATCGCGGCTATGTACTTGGGCCAGTCACATTGACTCAAGGCATTGCCAAATTAATGGTTGCGCAAGGCTCTGGCGTTATTATTAACGTCAGTTCTGGTGCGGGTGAGCATAATCCTCCGGTGCCGGCAGATAAAGGCGGTTGGGGATATGCCTACGGCGCTGGTAAAGCTGCTGTGTCACGCTTAGCTGGCATTATTAATGTGGAACTGGGGGCAAAAGGCCTGCGTGCTTACACTGTAAACCCAGGCGTTGTCACCACCGAAGCACTGAAGGCAACCATCGGTGATCAAGGTATTGCTGCTTTGGGGGGGATGGCTGCACCGCCTGAGGTGCCCGCTGAAGCTATTTTATGGCTGGCGCATGCAGACCATGCTGGCCGCTACATTAAAAGAACAGTGGATACGCAAAAACTTGCCCTAGATCAATATTTAGTTAAGAACTGGCGTAAAAAGAGTTAGAGCTACTCAATCTAGTCCAGTTGAGGGATGAGGATAAACCCTAGCTTCGCAATAGTGACAGGGTGAAACAGCCATTCTTACCAACATATAGATTGAAGTTGAACTGATGAGGATCGGGAAAATGACAAAAATGATAGATATCCAACCCTCTGTAGATGCGGCAGAGTATCGCTACGCCAGAGGCTGGCACTGTTTAGGTGAAGCTAAGGATTACCATGATGGTAAGCCGCACACGCTGAATATTTTTGGCACACGTTTAGTTGCCTTTGCCAATGATGAAGGCGGCATTAGCGTACTTGATGCCTACTGCCCGCATATGGGCGCTGACTTGTCACAGGGTGAAGTTGTTGATGGACGCATTGTTTGTCCATTTCACCATTGGGAATTTGAAGCCAGTGGCCGTTGCGCAAAAATTCCGTACTGTGATCGTATTCCGCCGAAAGCAAAAACCAAGAGCTGGTTAACCAAAGAGGTTAATAAGCTGCTGTTTGTCTGGCATAACCCTGAAGGGAAACCACCTGCCGAAGGCGTGGAAATTCCATACTTCCCAGAAATCGATAGCGACGAGTGGAATGACAGCTGGCACGTTGATTTAATGCACATTGATACCAACCCGCGTGAGCTGGTAGATAACCTATCCGATGTTATTCACTTTGGCCCAGTACACGGTACCCCTTGCACCTATTTTGCCAATACCTTTGAAGGCCATATTGGCACGCAAGAGTTCCATGGTGACTCTGGACGTCTGGGTGGTAACTTAGTTGCTAAGTCGGCGTATTACGGTCCAGCAACACACTTTACCCGTATGAGTGCAGAGTATGACGGGAAAACCGTTGAAACTATTTTGCTTAACAGCCATGTGCCAACTTCGCCAAACAGTTTTGAATTGCGCTTTGGTGTTTTGGTTAAGAAAGATCCCGATCTAACCGATGAGCAAAACTCTGAACTGGCTAAAGAGTACGTACAGGCTAACCGTACATCGTTCTATCAAGATGTTGATATTTGGAAGCATAAAGCTCGTATCGACAACCCAGTGTTAGCAGAAGGCGATGGCCCTATTTACCAACTGCGTGAGTGGTATTCACAATTCTTTATGGATGAGGACGATATTCCTGCGAAGCTAAAAGAGCGCCAGGAAATTGTTACCATGGAAAAGCAAGCTGGCTGATTTAACTAAAACGGGGGACTTACCCCCGTTTTAACTGTCTTGGCCAATCTTTAACTCTCTGAACTCTCCCCGTATGTTTATCTTCACAAAACTGCTAACTACTTATTTGTTGAGTTGAGCATTTTCAAATGCGACTTGGAAAACTCAGCACGCACTTGGTTATTAAATACAGATTTTCTGCTCTATCACCGATAAAACTTAGGTTTTTAATGGTGCGCAACAGTTATCTCGACTAGCCCGTTATGGGTCTATCTTTACTCACTCTTTTAAAAACATTAGCGGTGCTGAGGGCAACGCTGAAAGGTGCCATCAGTGCTGTATTGGAGAACAGGCTAATGAAGTACTCAAAGTTGATTTTTGTGCTGGCAGCAGCATTACTGATGCAGGCCTGCTCTGTTATTCAGCCCGTCAATCAAGGGCTCGCCAATCAAGCCATTGATCCCGACGGCCTATATAAGTTCCAGGGTTTGCATCAGGTGATGGTCAGTCATGGAGGCACCACAATCCATATTGCCGGACAGGTACCCTATGACAAAGATATGAATTTGCTTGGCGTAGGGGATTATCGGGCGCAGGCTGCTCGAGCATTTGCCAATCTTGCTACGGCTGTTACGGCCGCCGGTGGTCAACCCAGCGATATTGTCAGTAGCGTCTTATACGTTAAAGCACTGGACACACCGGGCGCGGCCAAACAAGTCTCAGAGGCCATGGCCACCGCTTTGCATGGACAGCCATTTCCAGCCCATGCTTTTAGCATTATTGGGGTGGAGACACTGGCTGATCCGCGGATTCTAATTGAAATATCAGCGGTTGCGGTCATCAATTAAACAAAAGCCGTGCAATGAAGAAGACACTCGACATACTTTTTAAGCGCGCAACAAGAGGCAAACTAAGTGAACGCAAGTAAAGAATTAATCAGTCAGTATTTCGATTCAATCTCCGGTAAAAGCGAAGTGGCCATTACTGAGTATTTTGCCGAGGATATTCAATGGAATTTACCGCCGGCGCATCCGTTTGCTGGTCCTTATATCGGTATTCCAGCAGTGCTGGAGATGATGGGCAAAGGGGCTAATTTCTTTTCCTACGAGACCATTGCTATTGAATTGCATACGCTGATCGCTGAACAGGACAATGTGGTAGCCCATTTCCGTTTGACGGCCAAAACTCATACAGGTGAGGACTATGCCAATGAGTACCTGTTTCGCTTTAAATGTCGAGATCAAAAAATAGTCGAGGTGTGGGAGTTTTTAGACACTTACTATCAGTCACAAATTGGATTGTTCAATTAAGGCGAACGTGAGTTTCTCTTATGGCTGGGTTGCCCTGTAGACCTTGAGCTAAAGCTGACTGCTGAAGCCAGATCGCTTTAGCAGTGTTGAAATCTTTGCAACAAAAAAGCCTCAAGCATTCAATTGCTTGAGGCTTTTTTATACGTACAGTTGTGGCTATAAGCCTCGAAGGCTAATAGCAATTGTTTTTCTGCAGTGGTATTCATAGCACTTGATTTTTTACCAATAAATAGCAACTGATTTCCTGGAGAGCTTGGTATGACAAATACAACAAACAATTCAATAACGCTCACTGCTGCCGGCCAAGGAGTGGCTTTAATCACGCTGAACCAGCCGGAGAGCCGTAACAGCTTATCGTTAGCCATGCTGGATTTGTTGGCACAGCGTTTAGATGAGGTTCTGGCAGATAAAAACTTTAAAGTGGTGGTGATCGCTGCTGCAGGCAAGGTGTTTTGTGCTGGACACAACTTAAAGGAAGTCCAAGCCCAGCTCGGTGATCATCAAGCACAATTGGCTTTGTTTAAGCGTTGCAGTGAAGTGATGCAAAAGATTGTTGAATTACCGCTTCCGGTTATTGCCAGTGTCAGAGGCGTCGCCACTGCAGCCGGTTGTCAGCTGGTCGCCAGTTGTGACTTAGCGGTTGCGGCCCAAACCGCGCGTTTTGCTACACCTGGGGTTAATATTGGTTTGTTTTGCTCGACACCTATGGTGGCTTTAACCCGCAATGTGCAGCCTAAGCACGCGATGGAAATGTTGTTAACCGGTGAAATGATCTCGGCTGCACGAGCTGAGCAGATAGGTTTGGTTAACCGAGTGGTAGCGGATGATCAGCTTGAAGAAAAAACCCTAGAGTTAGCTGAGCTGATTGCGGCTAAATCCCCTAAAACCTTAGCTATAGGTAAAGAAGCATTTTACACGCAAATAACCATGCCGTTAGCCGAAGCGTATCAATATACCGCTCAGGTGATGGCCGCCAATTTAGATACGTTAGATGCCAAAGAAGGTATCTGCGCTTTTGTAGAAAAACGTCATCCGCAGTGGCGCGGTGAATAATGGTCATATATAAATAAGAGTGCTGTTGCCCAGAGCCTAAAAAGATCCAGCAAAGTTTAAAGCTACTGTGCTGGGCTTTAGGGTGTTTTATCTTCTTATGGGCTCAACAGCAGCGCCAAAGCCGTGCTAACTATTTTTGCTGGGGCCGGGCTGAGTAAACTTAGTCCGATCAGAATTATAGTGACCAAGATGATGTTTGGCACGATGTACTAGAGCCCAAAATACTGCCAAGCATGCTGGTTAAGCTGTGTTTTCGTCTGCTTGGGCAAGCAAGCTGGCATTGCCGCCAATAGCAGCGGTATTGATAGTGCGAGTGCGTTCAGTTGCGAAGCGCAATAGATAATGTGGACCGCCTGCTTTTGGCCCCGTCCCGGACAGCCCCATCCCACCAAACGGCTGAACACCAACCACAGCACCAATCAGGTTACGGTTGATGTAGAGATTACCGACTCTTAACCGGCTATCCAAGTAGGCGGCGAACTGTTCATTACGGCTTTGAATTCCACAGGTTAGGCCATAGCCGGTGTGGTTAATACTGGCAATGACTTGGTCAATTTCAGAGGCTGGGTAAGTTAAAATATGCAAGATGGGTCCAAACTGTTCTTTATCTAATTCCTCTAACTGCTCAAGTTTGAGTGCCACAGGCGCCACAAAAAAGCCTTTGTTCAGATCAGCTGTCAGCCGTGTCTCACCAATGACCCGGTTTTGTTGACGAAACTTCTCAATATGCGCATTGAGCTTATCTTTGGCTTGCAGATTAATTACCGGGCCGACATCAGTGGCTGGGTCACGGGGGTCACCCAATTGCAGCTCAGCCATGGCTCCGGTTAATAGCTCAAGTAAACGATCAGCAATCTCCTCTTGAACAAAGAGAATGCGTAAAGCTGAGCAACGTTGTCCCGCGCTGGTGAAAGACGACTCTATAATGTCAGCCACCACCTGTTCTGGCAGTGCGGTTGAGTCGACGATCATGGCATTTTGGCCACCGGTTTCAGCGATTAAGGTGGCTAAAGGGACCTTGTCACGGGCCGCTAGGGAGCGATTTATACTCTGTGCGGTGGCGGTTGAGCCGGTGAAGGCAACGCCGGTAACCCGTGGGTCACTGGTCAGTAATGGGCCGATTTCTGTACCTTTCCCTGGCAGTAATTGCACCACATCCCGTGGAATACCTGCCGCATACAGCAGCTCCATACAGCGGCTGGCGACTAAGGAGGTTTGCTCCGCAGGCTTAGCCAGTACAGTGTTTCCTGCAACAACGGCCGCGCTGAGCTGACCTAAAAAAATCGCCACAGGGAAGTTCCACGGGCTGATCGTGACAAAAACGCCCCGTCCAGTTAGATACAGCTCATTGGATTCACCGGTGGGGCCGGGCAGCAATTGTGCTGTGCTAAATTTATCTTCTGCTTGCTGGGCATAGTAACGGCAAAAATCGACTGCTTCGCGCACTTCGGCAACCCCATCTGCCAGCTGCTTACCCGCTTCTCGAGCACACAAAGCAATTAATTCTGGCATATGTTCTTCGAGCAAATCCGCCAGTTTGCGCAGGCAAGCAGCGCGCTCTGTTACGGGTGTGGCATTCCAGCCAGAGAAAGCCAACTCTGCCGCATTGAGCGCAGCATCCACCTGCGCTGCCGTACTCCAGTGCATGTCACCGACTAATTGTTGTTGGTCAAAGGGGCTGTAAATTTGACTAACGGTTCCGGCAGGTTCATTGATGGCTTCGGCTAGCCAAGGCTGACCAGTCCACTGCTGAGAATCATAAGTATGGATCTGTTCGAGCAAGGGGTGAAGCTGGCCATTGATATTTAAATTAAGCCCCTTGGCGTTTCTGCGGCCTTCGCCATACAGATCCAAGGGCAGAGGGATACTGGGATTGGACCAAGATGTTCTGTCTTGCATCAGCTCGAGCGGGTGGGTTGATAAGCGTTCAATGGGTACTTTTTTGTCAACTAACTGATGGACAAACGATGAGTTGGCACCATTTTCCAGTAAGCGTCTAACCAGGTAGGGCAGTAGCTCTTTATGGGCACCGACTGGTGCATAAATACGGCAGTAACTGTCCTTGGGTGCGAGTTTAAGCGCTTGGTTATACAGGGCTTCACCCATGCCATGCAGGCGCTGAAACTCAATAGGGCGATCACCGGCCATCGCCAATATGCAGCTCAGAGTATGGGCATTGTGCGTGGCAAACTGTGGGAAAATACAGCCTTGAGCAAGATCAGACAGCATTAAACGACAGCAGGCTAAGTAGGCTATATCGGTATTGGCTTTGCGGGTATACACCGGGTAACCGGCTAAACCCAGCACCTGTGCATGTTTGATTTCAGTATCCCAGTAAGCGCCCTTAACTAAGCGTACAGGAATTACATCACCTTGCTGCTGCGCCAGTTTTATCAGCCAATGCAACACCACTAGAGCGCGTTTTGAGTAGGCTTGTAAAGCTAAACCAAAGCCACCCCAGCCTTTGGCAGCAGAACTGGCATAAACAGCAGCAAACACTTCCAGCGACAGCTCCAGCCGATCGGCTTCTTCAGCGTCAATGGTGACCGCGACATTAAGCTCACGGGCCCGTTGGGTCAGTTGTGTTAAAGTGCTGCTGAGCTCTTTTAAAATACGCTCACGCTGACCTGCTTCATAGCGCGGATGTAAGGCCGACAGCTTAATTGAAATAGAAGGCGCTGGCCCATTCACGGCGAGTTTGACACCTTTCTTACCTAACACCTCAATGGCGTGTAAGTAAGCATCGAAATAGCGCTGGGCGTCCACAGCGGTGCGCGCCGCTTCGCCGAGCATATCAAAGGAGTAGGTGTAACCTTGCTTAAACAGCGCTTGGCCATTTTTTAATGCTTCATCCAGAGTGCGGCCGAGGACAAATTGGTGGCCCATAACTTTCATGGCGTGGGCCATGGCCTTACGAATCATTGGTTCGCCAAGACGGCTCAGCAGCTTATTGAGCACAGGTACAGGTTGCTGGTTACGCTGGTCTAAATTAATCAGTTTACCGGTTATTAACAGTCCCCAAGTGGAGGCATTGACCAGCCAGGAATCGCTTTTACCCAGATGTTGTCGCCAATCGGCAATCGATAACTTGTCACGAATTAAGGCATCGGCAGTGGCGCTGTCCGGTACCCGTAACAAGGACTCAGCCAAGCACATCAATAACACGCCTTCATGGGTCTGCAGGCTGTATTGCTGCAGCAGCTGGTCAATGCCGTCAATCGCATCATCCTGCTGGCGCACGTTTTTTACCAGTTCAGCGGTCTGTTGTTTGAGCCGCTGCCTGTCTTCAGCGGAGTGATTTACAATCTTTGCCAGCTCCTCCATAAAGCTATTTTCATCCGCCAAATAGTGCTGAGTAATCTGCTGCAGCAGCTCAATTAAACTGGTTTGCGCTAGATCAGGATGCAGCAAGGCCTGTGCATCGAGGTGGTGGATTAGCTGAGTGCTACTGTGCATGGCAAACTCCAAGTAAATAGTATTATTACTTATTGGCGCTGGCGTTGATCCAGAGAGTTGTAAAGCACCTGTTGGGTTTTTATCCATATTAAAAAACGAGTCTGTTATTAATATGGATCTCTTAAACAATAGCAGTAAAAAATAAAGGCAGGTTGCCTATTGCTTAAGTCAGCTCAATACCACGGGGACGCAGTGGTAGCCGCCAAGTGGAGGGCTTTCTCTCTCCAAGGTTTGGTCGGACGCCAAAGTAATGCGACTTGTCTGAGTCAATAATGCTCGAGTGATTATTCTGAGTTGCCAGGTGGCCAATAATCGACCCGGGCATATGTGCTTGCCAATACCGTAAACCAAGTTATCCGCAGCGTGAGCGTGCGGGGCAAAGTCATTGCTGCCAAATACTGCCTCATCGCGGTTGGCTGAGGTCCAGTTTAATTGCACTCGAGCACCGGTTGGCAGTTGATGTTCGCCGAGGGTGACAGGGCAGGTGGTCATACGTCGATTCGACACAAAAGGATTGTCCAGTCGCAGAATTTCATCTAGCACAGCGTCCAGTTCGGCATCTGTTGCGCTGACTAAAGCTTTAGCCTGTTGTGGGTGTCGCACTAGGTAGGCAACGATAACCCCTACGCATAAGGCGATAGAACCTAGATGGCCGCCAGTCCAATTGCGCAGAATAGACACTAACTCTGCTTCGCTTAACGGACGCCCATCGACCGTCTCGCGACATAATCGGCTGGTGGCATCATCAGTGTCAAACACGTCGTGGTTAGCTTGACTAGGGTTACGCCGCGGGCGAATCACCGAGAGAATAATCTGATCAAAGTCCTGGGCAACTTGCGCCATTTTTGCGTTGTCTTGTGAGCGGCTGGCACTGTGATTGTCTTGCGTCCACTGCAATAGTTTGGGTTCTAACTCTGCAGACCAACCTAGCCAAGCACACTGCGCTCGTGCAGCAAATACGGCACCAATATCGCTGACAGCATTTAAGGTGGTGTCTTTAGGTAATGAGTGAATAAGCTCTGCGGCTAGTTTTTTAAAAATGGGTAGATAAGGGTTGAGCGCTTCGCGGCTGAGGTGGCGCTCAATAAGCGCGCGGAAACGACTGTGCTCATCGCCATCAAGACCATTGGGCACCTGCAAGAAACGCGATACTTGGCTGGAAAAACGTGAGTCATCTAAGGCCGCAGCCTTTACATCGGCATGGCGCAACAGCACCCACTCACCGGATGGGTTGGTCACTACGCCGTGCTCTGAACGTAATTGGTCAGTCAGTGAGCGCAGGTCAGTATTTTGAGCTAATAGCTCTTTGGATAAATAAGTAGTCATAGTCAATTTCTCACCAAAGGGTACAGGTGTGTTTTGAGTCTAAGTTTAAATGCATTGTTAATATGCAGATAAAAAGGTGGACTACTATCCACACTAGCTGAGCGTTTTATGGCGATCAAGGGAGAGGATCAAGAGAAGAAAAAACAAGTGGATAAGGCTTCAGCGCCACAAGATAGCAGGCTGCGACTGATTGCAGGAGGTGGGGCAGACACAAAAAAGCCCCAAACAATTTAATGCTTGAGGCTTTAATGATAAATCTGGTTGCGGGAGCAGGATTTGAACCTACGACCTTCGGGTTATGAGCCCGACGAGCTACCAAACTGCTCCATCCCGCGCCAACAAGTATACGCATATTTCGCTGCGTGTCAAAACTATTTTAAAATCAATTGCTTAACTCTGAGTTGGAGCACACGGTGTGGCTTTTTAGAAGTGGAAAAATGCGTGGACATAAAGTTGCCTAACAACTTAACGCTTGAGGTTTGCTGGCTGTGTCCTGCTTATGCAGCACAATCCATGTGGAATAGGCGAGGTTGTTAGAGAAAATTAACAAAAGAAACTGTTGAGTGTGTCAGTATTCAAAGCATAGAGCGAAAAACTGGGGTGGCAAAGTGATGCATCCTCACTTTGTATCAAAAGATGGAGTAAAGTTCAGAGTTCATAAAACATGTTCAAGAAGGCTGTTAGACCTTTTGGAGCCAAGCTGTTGAGGGTAAGTTATCTACCTGTCTATGCGTGTGCTCAAGTTATGAGGTTGCTACAAAAATATTGCCTTAAAAAGCAATTAAAATATTGAGGCGCAGCAAGCAAACAAAATTTGTTACGGTGATGCTGTGACTTATCCCACAATGAAAAATTATTGGTAATTAAAATGAGGTGCACTTTATGGTTGCTTTAAAACAAAATTTACAACGGGTTTTAATGTTGTGTTTATTGGTTTTTGTCACCGCCTGCAGTGAAGAGGCAAAGCAAGAGGTCAACACTGATCCGGTCACCTTTAACGCGGGTGATGAATGTCATGTGTGCGGCATGTTGGTGATGGAGTGGCCGGGTGCTAAGGGGCAGTCGATCAATAAGCAGTCCGGTGAAACATTCAAGTTTTGTTCAACAGCTGATTTGTTTAGCTGGTGGTTGCAGCCAGAAAACAAAACCGTGCAAGCGCAGATTTATGTGCACGATATGGCTCAAGCGCACGAGAATACCCCCAACGATGAATACTTGGTGGATGCCCGTGAGGCATGGTATGTCATAGGTTCAGATCAGATGGGGGCAATGGGCCCAACCTTAGTGTCATTTGCCGAGGAAGCACCAGCACAAGAACTTGCGACCAAGAGCGGCGGCCGCGTTTTACGCTTTGATGATATTGATCTGTTGGTTTTACAAGAGGTCGGTCAAGCAGGGCATAAAT